>NZ_JBFRGM010000011.1:0-329953 GCF_052115345.1 Mesorhizobium sp. 2RAF21
CCGCCATTCGCGGCAGCCGGGTTTTTCCAGGGCCCGGACTTAGGGCTCGTCACCAGACAGCGCCACCGTTAGCGCTGCCAGTCCGGCACCGGCGCCCTCCCTGATACCCGGTGCGCACCAGGTTCCCGTGAGGGCGATGGGCCGATTGTCGTGCAAGCCCCGAACGTGTGGGCAAATCCGGGCGTGATTTTCGTGCGGTTTGCGGCAAGGGATTGAAGGGACGGGGTTCTTTCTTTGGACTTGCGCGCACCGCCGCGTTTTCTATCCACATCTTGCGCCGCCGCGTGCGGCACCGTCGCCGCGAAGGACGGAAAAGACAGGCCGCCTCAGAAAAATCCGTCCAGGAATGCCGCCGTCTCGTCGGAGATGCCGACGATCTTGTTGGTGGCCTGGCGGTAGAATTTGAAATTGAGCTCGCTCTCCGGCCGGCCGTCGTCCCAATCCTTGAAGCGCTTCAGCTCACCGCGCCCCAGCGGCCGCCTGGCAAAGGCGGTGCAGGTCACCGCGATGCTCACCCGTGGCGTCTGCCGCTCGACGTCGGCCTTGCGCGCGACCGCCTCGGCGGCGGTGACCACGCCCCGCGCAATCAGCCCCTGCCCGCCCTCGTTCTCGCTGGCGAACACAAACAGCGTATCGCCCGGCGCGATGCGCTTGCCGCCATACATGGTCTTTTGCGCCGTAAAGGTCAGCGTCTTGGCCCGGGGGTCACTCACTTCCGCCTTGATCGCGAACGCCATGGTCCCTCCGCTCATCTAGGACGAAGCCAGATTTTCCCTGAGCAGCCGTTCCGCCGCGGCGCGGGCCTCGTCGGTGATGGTGGCGCCGGCCAGCATGCGCGCGATTTCTTCCTGGCGCGCGGGACGATCCATCTCGGCAATGCCGGTGGCGACACGCTCGCTGCCGCCCGATTTCGAAATCAGGAAATGCGTCGCCGCGCGCGCCGCCACCTGCGGCGCATGGGTGACCGACAGAACCTGCACGCGCTTGGACAGCCTGGCCAGCCGCTGGCCGATGGCATCGGCCACCGCGCCGCCGACACCGGTGTCGATCTCGTCGAACACCAGGGTGGGCGCCGAGCCGCGATCGGCCAGCGCCACCTTCAGCGCCAACAGGAAACGCGACAGCTCGCCGCCGGAGGCAACCTTCATCATCGGCCCCGGCCGTGTTCCCGGATTGGTGCGCACCCAGAATTCGACCTGGTCGATGCCTTCCTCCAGACGGTTGTCCGCCTCGGTGGAAATCTCGACAAGGAAGTCGGCGCGTTCGAGCTTGAGCGCCGGCAGCTCGGCCATCACCGTCTTGGCGAGCGATGTCGCCGCCGCATGGCGCAGGCCAGACAGTTGCGCCGCCGAAAGGTCATAGGCCTCGCGCGAAACCGCCGCCTGCTTTTCCAGGCCGTGCAGCTTTTCCTCGCCGGCGTCGAGATCGGCAAGATCGGCCGACATCGTGTCACGCAATTGGGCGAGATTGTCGACGGTGACATTGTGCTTGCGCGCGGCGGCGCGCAGCGAAAACAGCCGCTCCTCGGCCTTCTCCAGCCGCTGCGGATCGTATTCGGTGGCACGCAAAGCCGCTTCGACGCCCGATTGCGCGGCATCGAGCGAGATCAATGCCTCGTCCAGCGATTTCACCACGTCTTCGAGCAGGCCGGGTGCCTCGCCGGCCTTGCGCTGCAGGCGCCTCAGCAGGCTGGCCAGTTGCGGCAGCGGCGAGGACTGGCCCGACAGCACGTCCTGCGCGTCGTGGATCTCGGCGGCGATCTTTTCGGCCCGCATCATCGTGGTGCGCAGGTCCGCCAGTTCGGTTTCCTCGCCCGGCTGCGGATCGAGTTTGGAAAGCTCGGCGACGGCGGCGCGCAGATAGTCGGCCTCGCGGGCGGCAGCCTCCACCTTGGCGCGGTGGCGCGCCAGATCCTGCTCGCAGGCGCGCCAGTATCGCCAGGCTTCGCTGGTGGCGCGCACGATGCCGAGATGACCGGCGAAGGCGTCGAGCAAATCGCGGTGGGCGCCGGGATCGACAAGTGCGCGATCGTCGTGCTGGCCGTGGATTTCGACCAGCGCACGGCCGATGTCGCGCATCAGCGTGACGGAGGATTGCTGATCGTTGACAAAGACGCGCGTGCGCCCGTCGCTCGTCTGCAGGCGGCGCAGGATGATGTCGCCGTCGTCCTCGATGGCGTTCTCGGCCAGGATTTCGCGCGCCGGATGGTTGCGCGGCACGTCGAACACCGCCGTCACCTGCCCCTGGGCGGCACCGTGGCGCACCAGCGAGGCATCGCCGCGCGCGCCGAGCGCCAGCGACAGCGCATCGAGAAGGATGGATTTGCCGGCGCCCGTTTCGCCGGTCAAAACGGAAAGCCCCGGCGCGAAATCGATGTCGAGCCGTTCGATCAGGACGATATCGCGAATCGATAGCCTGGAGAGCATCGGCGCTCTATAGCATCAACGATGGTTGATGCGCGCCCTCATCAGGCGCGCAATCTTGACAGCAGGACGATCAGGCGCCGCCGGTGATCAGCTTGCCGGCCTTGGAAATCCACGAGCCGGCATTCTCGCGCGGCTGCAGGCCCTTGCTCTGCAGCAGCTTGTAGGAATCCTTGTACCACTGGCTGTCTGGATAGTTCTGGCCAAGCACGGCGGCCGCCGTCTGCGCCTCGTCGATGAGACCCAGCGCATAATAGGCCTCGGTCAGGCGGGCCAAAGCCTCTTCGATGTGGCGGGTGTTGGAATAATTCTCGATCACCGTGCGGAAGCGCTTGATGGCGGCCAGATATTCCTTGCGCTCCAGATAATAGCGGCCGACCTGCATTTCCTTGCCGGCGAGCTGATCGTTGGCGACGCGGATCTTAGCCTTGGCGTCCTCGGCATATTCCGAATTCGGCCAGCGGGTCACCAGTTCCTGCATGGTCTGGATCGTCAGCTTGGCTTCCTTCTGGTCGCGGGTGACGTCCTCGATCTGCTTGAAGTAGCTGAGACCGATGATGTACTGCGCGTAGGCGGCATCGTCGGTCGAGGGATAAAGCGTCAGGTAGCGCTTGGCCGAGCTGATGGCGTCATCGTAATTGGCCTGGCGGTAATTGGTGAAGGCGCCCATCACCATCGATTTGCGCGCCCATTCCGAATAGGGATGCTGACGGTCGACGGCGGCGAACTTCTTTGCCGCCTCATCGAGGCGGCCGGCGTTCAGATTGGCGAGAGCCTGGTTGTAGAGCACATCGCCCGGCTCGGTGTTGTCGACATAGGTCGACAGATCGATGTCCTTTTCGGAGGACATGCAGCCCGAAAGCAGGAGCGGCGCGGCAAGCATCGAAAGTGCCAAAAGGGTCGCCGTTGCCGGCGCTTTCAGATGGTCGGCCTGTTTGAAAAACATGATCGAAATTCGCCCTCTCGGCGTCATTGCCTTCGTCGGCGAGCAGCCATAAACCAAAACCGCCGCGCGCGGCAACGCTATCGCCCTGCAATCGTGCAATTTTGTGGCGCAATCCGCCGTGAATTGGCACGCACTAATTTGCCGACCCGGTGATGCGTCCGCGCAACAGGCGCCGTACGCTGCCGGAAGCCGGTGGCGTTCAGATCGTCCAGGGAGCGTAGACCGGCGCGCTGATGGCGTTCATTTCGCCGGTGCGGCCACGCCGCGTCGTTTCCACCACCTCGAAGGCACTGCGGTCCGACAACAGCCGGCGCAGCGCCGCAGCGTTCAGCCGGTGGCCGCCGCGATAGGAGCGGAAGCAGCCGATGAAACGCGCGCCAGCCAGCGCCAGGTCGCCCATGGCGTCCAGCGTCTTGTGACGCGCGAATTCGTTGGGATAGCGCAAGCCGCCGACATTGATGATGTGGTGGTCGTGGCCGATCACCAGCGAATTGTCGAGCGAGGAGCCGAGCGCGTAGCCGGCCGCCCATAGCCGCTCCACATCCTTCATGAAACCGAAGGTGCGGGCGCGCGCGATCTCGCGGCGGAAAGTGTCGGCGGTCAGATCAGTGGCGAAGTTCTGGCGGCCGATGGCCGGGCTCTCGAAATCGATCTCGACCTCGAAGCGCGTGCCCGAATAGGGCCGGAACTCGGCCCAGGAGGCGCCATTCTCGATGCGGACGGTCTTGAGGATGCGGATGAAGCGACGCTTTACCGCCAGCACCTCGATACCCGCCTGGTCGAAGGCTTCCACGAACTGGATCGACGATCCGTCAAGAATGGGAACCTCGCGGCCGTCGATCTCGATGACCAGATTGTCGATGCCGAGCCCAAGCACGGCGGCCATCAGATGTTCGACGGTGGCGATGTGCTGGCCGGCGGGATCGCCGAGCATCGTGCACAGGTCAGTGGCGCCGACTTCGGAGGCGAGCGCACGGAATTCGCGCGCCGGCTGGTCACCGTCGGTCAGCTGGAAAACGATGCCGGTGTCGGCGTCGGCGGGAAGAAAGTGGACGGTGACCGTGGTGCCGCTATGGACGCCGATACCGGTCAATGTCGCGCGCGCTTTCAGGGTTGTCTGGTAGTCCTGCAAACTGATCCCCATGTGCCCTTTTTGGCGCGGCCTGTCGGCTTCTCTGGTAGCGCCTTTGATCATTCGGTTGGCGGGGCACATCCCCAAAAATACCCGCCACCGTTCAGTGCCAGCGGAAGATAGTGGTCCGTCAGGCAGGTTCCAAATCACGCTTTCTTACCCGATGTAACGCCAACGGGAGCAAGAAAGCTCATCATAACTATTTGTTTTTCAAAAGCTATTCAAGCAAACAGGCAGGCGGTTGCCCGCCTGCCTGTTAACAACGGTTACAATCCGTCAGAAGATCAGTTGGCCTGGCGGCGCAGGAAGGCCGGGATCTCCAGCTGATCGTCTTCGTGAGTCGCGCGCTGCTGCGGCGCAAAGCGGCCCTGGTCGTCGGCCTGGCCACGACGCGGAGCATAGAGCTGCGCATCCTGGTTGTTCAGCCGGCGCACTTCCGGAGCGGCCTGGCGCAGCTTGGGCTCGCGCGGCTGCGCGGGCTGCAGGCGGGCAGGCTCTTCCTCGCGGCGGGTCAGGCCGTTGGTCAGGCGCTTCAGGAGACCCATCGGACCGCGGTCCTCCTGGTCCACCGGGTGCTGCTTGGCCTCGACTTCGGCCCTCACCACCGGCGGAAAGTCTTCGACGCGCGGCATGCGCGCCTGGACGGGAGCCGGCTGAGGAGCTTCACGCACCGGCTGCGGAGCGGGCTGCGGCGCAACCTGCTGCATCACCGGGTGCGGCTGAGGCTGGGCCGGCGGCGCCTGGAACAGCTTGCTCTGCGGGCGGAACTCGTCCTGCGGGGCAGCAGCAGCCATACGCGGCTGCTGGGCGAGCGCGGCGGCATTGGCCTCGGCCTGCTGGATGGCTTCCGCAACCGGGTCGACGCCGCGCGGTTCCTGCAAGGCCGACTGCGGCACCGGAGCGCTGCGGATTTCAGCAACCGCCGCGGCTGCCGGACGGGCCGGAGCCTTGGGCTGCGCGGCGCGGATCGAGATCGGCGTAGCGGCAATCTGCTCGGCCGACTTGTCGATGCCGGTCGCCACGACCGAGACGCGGATGACGCCTTCGAGTTCCTCGTCGAAGGTAGCGCCGAGGATGATGTTGGCGTCCTGGTCGACTTCCTCGCGGATACGGGTCGCGGCTTCATCGACTTCGAACAGGGTCAGGTCGCGGCCGCCGGTGATCGAGATCAGCAGGCCCTTGGCGCCCTTCATCGAGGTCTCGTCGAGCAGCGGGTTGGCGATTGCCGCTTCGGCGGCGGCCATTGCACGGCCCTCGCCCGAAGCTTCGCCGGTGCCCATCATGGCCTTGCCCATCTCGCGCATCACCGAACGCACGTCGGCGAAGTCGAGGTTGATCAGGCCTTCCTTGACCATCAGGTCGGTGATGCAGGCGACACCCGAATAGAGCACCTGGTCGGCCATCGCGAAGGCGTCGGCGAAGGTGGTCTTGTCATTAGCGAGCCGGAACAGGTTCTGGTTCGGGATGACGATGAGGGTGTCGACGCACTTCTGCAGTTCCTCGATGCCGAGGTCTGCCGTCTTCATGCGGCGCTGGCCTTCGAAGTGGAACGGCTTGGTGACGACGCCGACGGTGAGGATGCCCTTTTCGCGGGCAGCGCGCGCTACCACGGGAGCCGCGCCGGTGCCGGTGCCGCCGCCCATGCCGGCGGTGACGAAGCACATATGCGTGTTGGACAGATAGTCGGTGATCTCGTCGATGCACTCTTCGGCTGCGGCACGACCGACTTCGGGCTGGGAGCCAGCGCCGAGACCTTCGGTGACGTGGGCGCCGAGCTGGATCAGGCGCTCGGACTTCGACATTGTGAGCGCCTGCGCATCAGTGTTGGCCACGACGAACTCGACCCCGCGAAGGCCCGCCGTGATCATGTTGTTGACCGCGTTGCCGCCGCCACCGCCGACACCGAACACGGTGATGCGGGGCTTAAGCTCGGTGATGTCCGGCTTTTTCAGATTGATCGTCATAGTCCTCGTCCTTTTGCCTTTACCGCCGCTTCGCCGTCGCGGCCGCCTTTGGGGCTGTCCCCGTCAACTCAACTAAAAACTGTCTCTCAACCACTGACCCATCCGATGCAGTCTCCCGCCCGTTCCCGTCATCTTGAAACGCGAGACCCCAAACGTAGACCGGCTCTCGAAAGAGGCGACCTGCGGATAAATCATCAGCCCGACCGCGGTCGAGAATGCTGGACCCTTCGCCGCTTCCGGCAGGCCGGCGACACCGAGCGGACGCCCGACGCGCACATTGCGGCCCAGCACGCGGCGGGCCGCTTCCGGCATGCCGGCAAGCTGGCTGGCACCGCCGGTCAACACGACCCGCTTGCCCACCACATTGCCGTAACCGGACTTGTTCAGCCGCTCGCGCAGCAGCTCCAGCGTTTCCTCGATACGGGCGCGAATGATTCGTGTCATCACCGAACGCGGAATTTGCTGCGGCGCTTCGCCCTCCTCGCCGATCGGCTGGATGGTGACGAGGTCGCGGTCGTCGGCGCTGCCCGGAAGTGCCGAGCCATGCATGACTTTCAGGCGTTCGGCCGCTTCCAGCGACGTCGACAGGCCCTTGGCGAGATCCAGCGTAACGTGGTTGCCGCCGACAGGGATGGAGTCGCCGTAGACGAACTTGCCTTCCGAGAAGACGGAAATCGTCGTGGTGCCGCCGCCCATGTCGATGCAGGCCGCACCCATTTCGAGCTCGTCGTCGACCAGCGCCGCAAGGCCCGCGGCATAAGGCGTGGCAATCATGCGCTCGACCGACAGATGCGAGCGGTTGATGGCCAGTTCGAGATTGCGCAGCGGTGCCGAGTCGCCGGTCATGACATGCATGTCCACGCCGAGTGTGTCGCCGATCATGCCGCGCGGGTCGCGCACGCCGCGCTCGCCGTCGAGCGAGAAGCCGACCGGCAGCGCATGCATGACCTCGCGCTCCGATTTCAGCGCCTGCTTGGCGCCGGCGGCGAGCACGCGCTTGATGTCGTTCTCGTCGACCTCATGGCCGCCGAGATTGATGGTGGCGTTGAAGGTTTCGCTCTTGAGGCGGCCGGCCGTCATGTTGACGATCAGCGAATCCACGGTGAGGCCGGCCATGCGCTCGGCGGCGTCGACCGACAGGCGGATGGCGTGTTCGGCGCGATCGAGATCGATCACCACGCCCGACTTCACGCCATGCGACTTCTGATGCCCGATGCCGATGACCTGGATGCGATGCGAGCGACCACGCAGGAGGTTGCCATCCTCGCGCGGCTTGAGCTTGGCCACCACGCAGCAGACCTTGCTCGAACCGACGTCGAGCACCGTGAGGATGCCGGACCGGCGCGAGGCTGCGTCATTGTTGCCGCCGAGCCAACTCATATCTGCTGCCCCGCCTTGCGCTTGGCCATCTTGGATTGTTCCTTCAGCGCCGCCTCGCGGGCGGTGACCGCCTCGGGCGTCAGCTGCACCGTCAGCCGGTCGGGAAGGCGCATGTCAACCGCGGCGATATCGCGCGACAGAATCCCCTTCTCGCGATCCATGCGCGCCAGATCGGCAAGCGCCTGGTCGATCCCGTCTTCAGGCAATTTGATGGTGATGCCGTTGTCGAGCTTCAGATCCCAGCGCCGCTCGGCGACGCGGATATAGCCGCGCACGCGCTTGGCGAGATCGGCGAAACCCGCGACCTTGGCCATCAGGTCCGGCGCATGTTCCGGCGCGCCGACGCCGACCAGAAGCGGCAGCCTGGACTGGTCGCCGCCGATGTAAGGAGCGATCACGCGGCCGTCGCGTTCGATGATCGAAAGATCGGAACCGCGCTGCCAGATGGCGAAGGCCTGACGTTCCTCGATGCGGACTTCCAGCAGGTGCGGGTAGATCTTGCGAACAGCCACGCCCTCGACCCAGGGCAGCGAGGCGATGCGCTCGCGCGCGCCCTCGGCGCTAAAGCCGACCAGCGAGGTCCAGCCGTTGAGGTCCAGCTTGTCGAGAATGTCGATTTCCGAGGTTTCGCGATTGCCGACCACCTTGATCTGATCGACGGCGAAGCCGGTGCGAGCGGTCACGTCCTGCACGAAACCGTCGAGATGACCGCCGAGATAGGCGCCATAGGTCAGGCTGGAAGCCATCAGCACCGCCGTCATCGCGGTGGCGGTGAAGGGCGGCGCGGTAAAGTCGCCGCGACCCATGCGGCCCAGCGTGCGCATGGGCTTGCGCAGCATCTTCGGCAGCACGAAACGGTCGAACCACGAGGACGCACCGAGGCCGGCGCGCGGCATCGCACCCCGCCTTCCGCTCTGTCCCCAGTTCAACGCCGACACGACGCGTCCTCCACCATCCAACTCAACAACTCGCCAAACGAATGCCCCGCATGCGCGGCGATTTCCGGCACCAGAGACGTAGGCGTCATGCCGGGCTGGGTGTTAACCTCCAGCCAGACAACCTCGCCGTTCTCGGAATAACGGTCATCGTAACGGAAGTCCGACCGGGAGACGCCCCGGCAGCCGATCGCTTGGTGAGCCTTGAGGGCCAGTGTCTGTATTTTTTGGTAAATATTTAGTGAAATTTTAGCGGGCACCTCGTGTTTTGAGCCGCCCGGAACGTATTTTGAATCATAATCGTAGAAGGAATGACCGGTCGGGATGATTTCACAGACCCCGAGCGCCACATCGCCCATCACCGCGCAGGTCAGCTCGCGCCCGTGGACGTAGCGCTCGACCATGACCTCCTCGCCATAATTCCACTCCGGAGAGGAAATCAGCTGCGGCGGATGGGTCTGCCCTTCCTTGACGATGACGACGCCGAAGCTCGACCCCTCATTGACCGGCTTCACCACGTAAGGCGGCTTCATCGGGTGTTCGTTCTTGATCGAGAAGCGGCTGGTGACCTTGGATTCCGCAACCGGAATGCCCGCCGCCTTCGCAACTCGCTTCGCCTGCTCCTTGTTCATGGCAAGAGCCGAGGCAAGCACGCCGGAATGCGTATAGGGAATGTCGAGATATTCGAGCACGCCCTGGATCGTGCCATCCTCGCCGAACGGACCATGCAGCGCATTGAAGACAACATCGGGCTTCAACTCCGCGAGAACCGCCGAAACATCGCGACCGACATCGACGCGAGTAATGCGATACCCCTCCGCCTCCAGCGCATCCGCACATGCCTTGCCGGACGACAGAGACACGGGCCGCTCGGACGAAAAACCTCCCAGCAAGACGGCCACATGTTTGTTCTTCATACCCCGTCATCCCTCTAGCGGCGGGTCTTCAATTTCAGTTTCCTAGCCATGAATCGCCCACGTCCGGAGAATGACTTCCCCAGATGGAACGCGGCCCCACGCGTCGAACGACTCAAATCAGGAAACGCTGTAGCCCCAAAGAATCAGAGAGTTGATTCACTGACAAGCCCTTATGATTCCGAGCGATTCACTTTCTCGAAAAAAGTCGCTCGAAAGCCGGCGTTTGAGTCTTTCCTGCAACGGATGCGGCGGCAATCGCCGCCCCTTTCGAGATAGCGAACTTAGCTGGCGCGTGGCTTGAGAAAGCCAGCGACGACCTGCTGCACCAGTTCGCAAAGCGCGGCAAGGCGCTCACTGGAAACGCCATCGCGGGCCTGCACCGAAAGACCGTGCATGACCGAGGTCAGATAGTCGGCGAGACGCCCGACATCGGCATCCTCGACCAGCTCGCCATCGCGCACCGCGCGCGCCAGCCGGCCGGCGACGGCCGCGGTCTGCTGGCGCCTGCGTTCGGCCAGCCATTCCTGCACGCGGCTGTTTTCAGCTGCGCAATTGGTCGCCGCCGTCACCACCATGCAGCCCCACGGCTTGCCGGGCCTCGTATAGGTTTCGACCGCCTCGCGCAGCATCCTCGCAACCGCAAGCCGCGCCGTCGGCTCCTGCGCCAGCGCACGGTCGACGAAGCCGCCTTCCTTCACCTCATAGAGACCGATGGCCTCGCGGAACAGGTCTTCCTTGGAACCGAAGGCGGCGTAGATACGGGCCGAGGCGATGCCGAGTTCGGAGACGAGATCGGCCATCGACGTGCCTTCATAGCCGCGCGTCCAGAAGGCGTCGCGCGCCTTCGCCAGGGCCTCGTCACGATCGAATTCCCGGGGCCGCGCCATCCGCATCTCCATTCTTGATCAATCAACAAATAATTCACTTGACAGCGCGATGCAAGCTCAAGTTATTTGTTGATCGACAAAGAATGACACAGGAGATTGTCACCGTGAGTGCATCGAACGAGGCCGTATCCCACGGCGCCATGGCTTCGGCCGGACGAACCAGGGCACAGCGGGGTGCGACGCTTGCCTTGCTGGCTTTTGCGCAGCTGATCATCGCGCTTGATCTCAACATCGTCTTCGTGGCCTTGCCGGAGATCGGCGCCGGGCTCGGTTTTTCCAGCCAGACGCTGCAATGGGTGGTCAGCGTCTATACGGTCTTCACCGGCGGCTTCCTGTTGTTCGGCGGGCGCGCCGCCGACCTGATAGGCCAGCGCCGCATGTTCATCTTCGCGCTGTGGCTTTACGCGCTGTCGTCGCTGGTCGGCGGCATGGCCTGGTCGCCCGAAATCATCATCGCGGCACGCGCCGTGCAGGGCATCGGCGGCGCTTTCCTGTTTCCGGCGACGCTCTCGCTGGTCAACCGGCTGTTCGCGGAAGGACCGGAACGCAACCGCGCGCTTGCGGTCTGGGGTGGGGCCGGCGCCAGCGGCCTGACCATCGGCTCTCTCGCCGGCGGCTTCCTGACCGGCATGTTCGGCTGGCCGTCCGTTTTCTATGTCAACGTGCTTCTGGCCGGCATCGCCATCGTTGCCGCGTTCCTCGTCATCCCGCGCGACCCGAAACGCCACGAGCACCGCAGCTTCGATCTTGCCGGCGCGGTGACGGTGACCGCCGGCGCGACCCTGCTGGTCTTCGCTCTCGTCCAGGGCCCGGAATATGGCTGGCTGTCGCCCTCGATCCTGTGGAGCGCGTCGCTCGCGGTGCTGTTTCTCGTCGCCTTCGCCATCATCGAGGCGAAAAGTTCCGACCCGTTGATGCCGCTGCGCCTGTTCGGCAACCGCAGCCTTGTCACCGGGATGACGATCACCTTCCTCTACATGGCGACGTTCGGCACCCTGCCCTACTTCCTCACCGTGCTGTTCCAGAACGTGCAGGGCTTTTCCGCCCTGGAGACCGGCGTCGCCTTTCTCGTGCCGTCGATCGCGATTGCCGCCGGCACGCAGCTTGGGGCACGCCTGTCGACCCGTTTCTCCAACCGCTCAAGCCTGATCGGCGGCATGGCGATCGGCGCCATCGGCACGGCGCTGATGGTGCCGGCGACAACGCCGGACAGCACTTACCTCGCGCTGGCACCAGGCCTCATCGTTTCGGGCATCGGCCAGGGCATCGTCTGGACGGCGATGTGGATCGCCGCCGCATCCGGCGTGCACCACGACCAGCAGGGCGTTGCCTCCGGCATGGCCTCCACCACGCTCAATGTCGGCAACGCCATCGGTCTCGCCGTGCTGATCGCGGTCGCCAACCAGCATGTCGGCGGGCTGACCGGGGATGCGCTGCGCCATGCGGTCACCGCAGGCATGCAGACGGCCTTCTGGATCGCGACGGCAGGCGTCGTGCTCAGCATCCTGGTCGCGCTGGTGTCCCAGTCGAAGACACCGGGCGACGGCGCCTGACCCGGCCTGCCGCGGCATGGCCCGGCGCTGCCGGGCCACTAGCGGGCGCGATAGCCCTTACCGTAATGGCTCTCCAGCCGCGACTGTACGAGCTCGAGCATGATCGACATGAACCAGTAGATCGCCGCCGCCGTGGTCAGCATCTCGATGTAGCGATAGCTGGAGCGGCCGTAGGATTGCGCCACGAACATCAGCTCGGTCACGCCCATCACCGAGATCAGCGAGGAATCCTTCAACATGGAGATGAATTGCGAGCCGGTCGGCGGGATGGCGACGCGGATCGCCTGCGGCATCACCACTTTCAGCATCAATTGCCAAGGGTGCAGGCCGAGCGCCAAGCCGGCCTCCCGCTGGCCAGCCGGCACCGACAACAGGCCGGCACGGAAGATTTCGCTGAGATAGGCGCCATAGTTGAGCGACAGCGCGATGATGCCGGACGGGATGGCCGCCGGCACCGGCCCGATCTGCGGAATGCCGAGATAGATCAGGAAGATCTGCACCAGCAGCGGCGTGCCGCGGAAGAAGGAGGTGTAGAAGGTGGAAATGCCGTAGGCGACGGCGCTTTTCGACAGGCGGCCGAGCGCCGACAGCAACCCCAGTACCACCGAGGCGATGATGGAGAAAAAGCAGACATAGAGCGTCAGCACGGCGCCCTGGATGAAACCGGCGCGGCTGAGCGTGAAGCCAGCCAGCGCCGGGAACTTGTCGACGATAAAGGGCAGATCGAGCCCGAAGGACAGGAAGAAGGCGACGAACAGCGTAAGCAACACCAGCCAGACGACGGCGACGCGAACGCGGAACGCCTTGTCCGCCGCGCTGATGCGCGCCTTGCCGGTTGATTGTTCCGCCGCCACGCCCTGACCGTCTACTGCTTGGCCGAAATGTCGCGGCCAACCCACTTTTCGGAAATCTTCTTCAGCGTGCCGTCGTCATACATGGACTTGAAGATTTCCTTGATCTTGGCTTCCCATTCCGGGTCGCCCTTGTCGGAGGCCACCATGATCGTCTCGTGATAAAGGTCCTCGCCGACGATCTTGAGCTTGCCTTCCGACTTCTTGACGCGGTCGGAAACCGTCATGTAGCCGGCGATCACGGCGTCGAGCCGCTTGCCGTCGCCAAGACCGAGGTCCTGGAAGGCAAAATCCTCGGTGTCGTAGGGCTGGGCCGTCAGGTCGCCAAAGGGGAAGTTCGGCTTCGAAGGCGCCTTGCCCGGCACCTCGTCGACCAGTTCCTTCTGCAAATACTTCTCATAGGGCGTGCCGGCCTGGACGCCGACTTTCTTGCCGGTCAGGTCCTTGGCGCTCGTGATCGAGGTGTTGGCGGCATTGACGGCGATCACCGCCGGCGCGCCGTAATATTCGGTGACGAAGTCCAGAACCTTGGCGCGCTCGGCGGTCGGCGACATCGAGCAGATGCAGATGTCCCAGCGGCCCTTCCAGTTGCCGGCGGTGATGATTTCCCAGGACGGCGTCTCGACCTTCAGTTCGACGCCCAGCCGCTTGGCGAATTCGCGCGCGATGTCGACGTCGAAGCCGACCACCTCGCCCTTGTCGTCGATGAAGGAGAACGGCGGATAGGCCTGGTCGGTCACTTCCACCAGCACCTTGTTCTTCATGACGCGATCCAGCGTCTCGCCCGCATGGGCCGACGAGATCATGCCGGCCAACAGGCCGCCCAACACCAGTTTCGCTGCGTTCTTCGATATCATTGACGCCTCCCTAAAAACGGCCGTTTCACGGCACCTAAAGACCGCCACGTCAAAGCACTATCGCGCTTCGACGGCACTGGTCCAGCCTGTTTGATTGTTCCCCGGCGTGCTGGTCCAGTCTCGATTTATGTATAGACATAAATTGTCTTGATCCGGACGGCAAGCATGTTCTGTCGCTGTCAGTTTAGATGATCGCAAATTCTTCGAAGGGTGAGGAAGTAGAATAAAAGCCGCCGCAATTTCAAACAAAATGACCTGATTCCCACGACCGCTCCTGCAACCGAAACAACTCAAAATACAACCTGAGATACACGGCAATTGATTGAAATAGTGCATGGACGGAGTAGCTTGAATCAGCTGTTCACCACGGAGGGGAACCATGGCCAGGCCAGCACAAGATTGGATCGCATCCGCCGTCGCCATCACGCCTGGCTTCGAGACATCGGGAGATCCTTACCGCGCCGCTGTCGGCGATTTCGACGGCATGGGAATTTCCTGCGGCGCGCTGCAATGGAATATCGGCAAGGGCTCGCTGCAGCCTATGGTCATCGCTGTTGGGCAGGCCGAGGTTTGGGCGCTGATGCCCACCTTTGGACAGGAGTTGTGGGCGGCCTGCGGCACCTCGGTTTCGAGGGGGCTGGCCATCGTTCGCAGCTGGCAGAGCGGCACGACGCTGAGGGCCAGGCCGAAAGCCGAGTTGCAGGCGCTGATGGGCAGCCCGGCTATGCGCGAGCAGCAACGCATCCGGATAGAAGCGGTGGCGCAAAGGGCATTCGACCGCGCCGCCGCCTGGGCAAGCGAGGCCGGGCGGCCGGCGCCCTCGAAGCGGCTTTTCTGCTGGTTCTTCGACATCGTCACCCAGAATGGCGGGCTTGAAGGCCTGACGCCCGGACGGGTTTCCGATTTCATCCGGTTGAACAGTCCCGACCGCGTCGACGATTTGATCTGCGATTTCCTGGCGACGCGCGCCGGCCCCAGCGGCCACATAACCGACGCCAAGAAGAACGGCGCCGCCTGGCGCGACACCGCCGACGCCGAGAAACTGGAAATCCTGTGCATGAGCTATCTGCGCTCGGGAACGGCAGCGCCCAGATGGCGGCACGTCGTCCTCAACCGCAAGGGCACGATCGCCATGGGCAAGGGCTGGGTCAATTCCGCCAGATGGGATTTTTCGGCCCACGGCCTGTGACGGCGCCAAGCGCGACGCGAGGGGGCAGCGGCTAGAGCAGCTGCCCCTGGAATTCCTGCACCTCGTGCCCGGCGCGGAACTTGCCGATGCGCTTGATTTCCCAGTGCAGGCGGATGCCGGAATGTTCCAGCACGCGCTCGCGCACCGTCTCGCCGAGATTTTCGAGGTCATAGCCGGTCGCGGTGCCGGTGTTGATCATGAAGTTGCAGTGCATGGGCGACATCTGGGCGCCGCCCACCATCAGCCCGCGACAGCCGGCCTTGTCGATTTCCTTCCAGGCGGAAGTGCCTTCCGGGTTCTTGAAGGTCGAGCCGCCGGTCTTCTCGCGGATCGGCTGCACCGTCTCGCGATGGTGCTGCACGGCTTCCATCGCCGCCTTGATGACGTCCTTGTCTTCCGCGAAGCCTTCGAACAGCGCCGAGGTGAAGATGAGATCGGCCGGCGCCGCCGAATGCCGGTAGGCATAACCCATGTCGGCGTTGGTCAGCACATGCAGCTCGCCCTTGCGGTCAAGCGCCCGCACTTCCACGACCCGCTCGCGCGTCTCGACGCCATTGGCGCCGGCATTCATGCGCAGCGCCCCGCCGATCGCGCCCGGAATGCCGTGGTAGAAATGGAAGCCGCCGATACCGGCCTCGAGCGCCGCCGCCGCCACCCGCTTGTCGGGCGTCGCGGCCCCTGCCCTGATCTGGGTCGACCCGACCACCTCAGCCTCGCCAAAACCCTTGGCGGAAAGCCGGATGACGAAGCCGGAAATGCCGCCGTCGCGCACCAGAAGGTTCGAGCCGACGCCGACGATGGTCAGCGGCACGTCCTCCGGCACCGCCTTCAGGAAAGCGGCAAGGTCTTCCTCGTCGGCCGGCTGGAACAGCGCGTCGGCCAGGCCGCCGGCGCGGAACCAGGTGATCTTGTCCATCTCGGCATTGGGCGTGATGCGGCCGCGCAGGCCGGCCAGCCTGTCGCCGAGCTTTTCCAGCAGCGCATCGCCGCGTGTCATGATCCTGCCCCGGCAAGTTCCTTCGGCAGCGCATAGGCCCATTGCGTGATGTTGCCGGCGCCGAGGAAGACGACGAAGTCGCCGGCTTTCGCCAGACCGCGCACGATCGGCGCGATATCGGCAGGCCCTTCGATGTAGCGCGCGTCGCGATGGCCGCCGGAGCGGATCCGCGAGACCAGCGCGTCGGAGGTCGCCCCTTCGATCGGATCCTCGCCGGCGGTGTAGACCGGCGCCACCATCACCGTGTCGGCATCGTTGAAGCAGGACGAGAATTCGTCGAACAGATCGTGCAGGCGGCTGAAGCGATGCGGCTGGGCAATGGCGATGACGCGGCCCTTGGTGGCGTCGCGCGCGGCCTTCAGCACCGCCTTGATCTCGACCGGATGGTGGCCGTAATCGTCGAACACCTCGACCCCGTTCCACGAACCGGTGTGGGTGAAGCGGCGCTTGACGCCGCCAAAGGCGGACAGGCCCTTCTTGATCGCCTCGGCGGAAATCCCGAGCTCATTGGCGACGGCGATCGCCGCTGTCGCGTTGGAGACGTTGTGGCGGCCGGGCATCGGCAGGCTGAGATCGGAAATCACCGTCTCGCCGCCGCGCTTGCGGTTGCGGATGACGACGTCGAAGCGCGAGGTGGCGCCCTCCATGCGATGGTTGGCGAAGCGCACGTCGGCCTGCGTATTCTCGCCATAGGTGATGACGCGGCGGTCCTCGATGCGGGCGACCAGCGCCTGCACTTCCGGATGGTCGGTGCACATGACGCCAAAACCGTAGAACGGCACGTTCTCGACGAACTGGCGGAAGGCTTCGCGCACTTTGTCGAACGAGCCGTAGTGGTCGAGATGCTCGGGATCGATGTTGGTGACGACGGCGACATCGGCCGGCAGCTTCAGGAAGGTGCCGTCGCTCTCGTCGGCCTCGACCACCATCCATTCGCCGTCGCCCATGCGCGCATTGGTGCCATAAGCGTTGATGATGCCGCCATTGATGACGGTCGGGTCGAGCCCGCCGGCTTCGAGCAGCGTCGCCACCATCGACGTCGTCGTGGTCTTGCCATGGGTGCCGCCGATGGCGACCGCGTTGCGGAAGCGCATCAGCTCGGCCAGCATTTCGGCGCGGCGCACGACGGGCAGGTTCTTCTCGCGCGCTGCCGCGAGTTCGGGGTTGGCCTTCTTGATGGCGGTCGAGACCACCACCACCTCGGCCTCGCCGAGATTTTCGGCGCGGTGCCCGACGAAGCACTCGATGCCCTTGTCGCGCAGGCGCTGCACATTGGCGCTTTCGGCCTGGTCGGAACCCTGCACCTTGTAGCCGAGATTGTGCAGAACCTCGGCAATGCCGCTCATGCCGATGCCGCCGATGCCGATGAAATGCACGAGCCCGATCGTCTGCGGCATCTTCATGCGCTTCTATCCTTCCTGAATTCTTCCACGGTTCTGCGCGAGGCAATAGCCTCTGTCAGGTCGGCGAGCAACCGCGCCGCGTGTGGGCGTCCGACCGACTTCGCCGCAGCCGCCATGCCGGCCAGCCGCTCCGGTTCCTCCATCGCCACACCAAGCAGCCCGGCGACCACCTCCGGCGTCAGCGTCGATTGCGGGTGCACCTCACCGCCGCCGGCCGCCGCCAGCGCGGCGGCATTCGCCGCCTGGTCATGGTCGAGCGCGTGCGGATAAGGCACCAGCAGCGCCGGCCGGCCGATCACGGCGATCTCCGAAACGGTCGAGGCGCCGGAGCGCGAAATCACCAGATGGGCGGCGGCGATGCGCTGCGCCATATCGGTGAAGAAGGGCGAGACCTGCGCTTCGATGCCGAGCCTCGCATAGGCGTCCTTGACCCTGCCGACATCGTCGGCGCGCGCCTGCTGGACGACGGAAAACCGCCGCCGCTGGTTTTCGGACAGCAGCGCGATTGCCGCGGGGATGGCATCTGAGAAGAACTGGGCGCCCTGGCTGCCGCCGAACACCAGAAGGCGGAAGGGATCCTCGCCGGCCGACGCGACATAGGGCGTCTTGGCGGCTTCGAGCACGGGCGGCCGCACCGGGTTGCCGGTGGTGACGGTCTTGGCGCCGGCGATGCTGGCGTCCTCGGGCAGGAAGCCACCGGCGATGGCGTCGACCCTGGCCGACAGCGCCCGGTTGGCGCGGCCCATCACAGCGTTCTGCTCATGGATGACGGTCGGCACCTTGCGCCGCGTCGCCGCGAACACCGGCGGCAGCGTCGGATAGCCGCCGAAACCGACAACCACTTCGGGCTTGATGCGGCCGATGACGCTGGAAGCCTGCCTGACGCCCTGCCAGATGCGCCACATCGCGCCAGCCAGCGCGAACGGGTTCTTCGAACCCATGGTGGCGGCGCGGATCGTGTGCACGGCCGTTGCCGGAAAATGCGCGGCGAAGCGCGAAGCGCGGTCGTCGGTGGCCAGATGCACCGCCCAGCCGCGTCCGATCAGCTCATGCGCCAGCGCCTCTGCGGGAAACAGGTGTCCGCCGGTGCCGCCGGCCGCGAGTAGAATAACCCCCTTTGCCATATGTGCGCCGATCTACTCCGCCGGCATGACGCGCGAGGCGTAGCCTTGCAGGCCGCCCAGCGACTTGCGTTTCTCGGGCTTCTTGCGGGTCAATGCCAGCACCATGCCCATGGAGATGGCGATCGCGATCTGCGAGGAGCCGCCATAGGAGATGAAGGGCAGCGTCATGCCCTTGGCCGGCATCAACTGCAGGTTCACCGCCATGTTGATGATCGACTGCAGGCCAAAAATGGTGACCAGGCCGCCGATGGAATAACGCGTGAAGTCGTCATGCTCCTTCAGCGCCGTGTTGAGGCCGCGCAGCACGATGAAGGCGAAGATGGTCATGATGAAGAAACACATGATCAGCCCGTATTCCTCGCCCGCCACCGAGAACACGAAGTCGGCGTGGCTGTCGGGAATGACGCGCTTGACCGTGCCCTCGCCCGGTCCGACGCCGAACCAGCCGCCATTGATCAGCGCCTCCTTGCCCATGTCGACCTGATAGGTGTCGCCCTCGCCGGTCAGGAAGCGGTCGATACGGCCGGCGACGTGCGGCAGGATCGTATAGGCCGCGAACACGCCGGTGGCGCCCATTGCGCCCAACACGACGATCCACAGCCACGACAGGCCGGCCATGAAGAACATGATGCCCCAGGTGCCGGTCACCAGCATGGTCTGGCCGAAGTCAGGTTGCGCCACCAGAAGCGCCACGACGAGGCCGAGCAGGATCATGGCCAGCACATTGCCTGGAATGTCGGGCTGGCGCTTGTGTTCGGCGAACAGCCAGGCGCACAGCACGACGAAGGCCGGCTTGAGGAATTCGGAAGGCTGTACCGACAGGCCGGCGAAGGAAATCCAGCGGCGCGCGCCCTTTACCTCCACGCCGACGAACAGCACCGCCACCATCAGCACCAGCATGATGCACAGCATGATGACGGCCATGCGCCGTATCTGCCGTGGTTCGAGGAAGGACACGGCCAGCATCACGCACAGCGCCGGCACGGTGAAGATGATCTGGCGCGTGGCGAAATGGAACGGGTCGAGGCCGATGCGCTGCGCCACCGCCGGGCTGGCGGCGAAGGACAGCACGATGCCCAGTCCCATCAGCGACAGGAACGCCGCCAGGAACCATCGGTCGATGGTCCACCACCAGGTTGCAACGGGGCTTTTGTCGAGACGGCTGGCGGCCATTATCGTGTCCCTCCGATGGGTTTCACGCCATCAATAGCAGCGACGGCTTGCCTGAAGGCTTCGCCGCGCACCTCGAAATTCTTGAACTGGTCGAAGGAGGCGCAGGCCGGCGACAGAAGCACCACCGCCTCGCCGCTCTCGTCCCGGGCGGCTTCCGCCGCCGCGCGTTCCACCGCGGTCGCCAGCGTGCCGGCGATCTCGTAGGGCACCGCCTCGCCGAGCGTCGCCGAGAAGGCCGGGGCGGCCTCGCCGATCAGATAGGCCTTGGCGATGCGCGGGAAGAAACCGCGCAGCGGTTCGATGCCGCCTTCCTTGGGCAGGCCGCCCGCGATCCAGTAGATACGCGGGAAAGACGACAGCGCCGGTGCGGCGGCATCCGCATTGGTTGCCTTGGAATCGTTGATGAACAGCACGTGATCCTTGCGGGCGACCTGCTCCATGCGGTGCGCGAGGCCCGGGAAGCTCTCCAGCCCGGCCTGGATCTCGCCGAGTTCCAGCCCGACTTTCAGGCAGGCGGTGACCGCCGCCAGCGCGTTCTGCGCGTTGTGCTGACCACGCAGCGAGCCGATGCCCTCCAGAAAGCCGACGCGGCTGTAGCGCCCGTGCACGGCTTCCATCAGATTGGTGCCGTCGGCAAAATAGCCGTCGGTGAGCGGCAGCCGCTTGGAGATGCGGATGACTTCCTTGCCGGCGCGCTCGAGCCGGTCGGCGATCTGCGCGCACCAGGCGTCGTCGACGCCGATGATCGCGGTTTCGGAACCCGCCACCAATTGTTCCTTGATCGACGCGTAGTGCTGCATCGTGCCGTGCCGGTCGAGGTGATCCGGCGTCAGGTTGAGCAGGATGCCGGCGGTCGGGTTGATCGAGGGTGCGAGATCGATCTGGTAGGACGAACACTCCACCACATAGTGGCGGCCCGCCGCAGGCGGATCGAGCGTCATCACGGCGCGGCCGATATTGCCGCCCATCTGGGTGTCGCGTCCGGCCGATTTCAGGATATGCGAAGTCAGCGCCGTGGTCGTCGACTTGCCGTTGGTGCCGGTGATGGCGATGAAGGGTGCATCCGCCTGCAGCCTGTTGCGCTCGCGCGCGAACAGTTCGACGTCGCCGATCACCTCGACGCTTGCCGCGCGCGCCAACTCCACCACCCAATGCGGCTTGGGGTGGGTCAGCGGCACGCCGGGCGACAACACCAGCGAGGAAATGCCCGCCCAGTCGGCGCCGCGCAGATCGCCCGTGGTAACGCCCTGCTCCTGTGCCCTCGCCACGCTCTCGGGATTGTCGTCCCAGGCCAGCACTTCGGCGCCGCCCTCGATCAGGGCACGCGCGGTCGCGATGCCGGACCCACCGAGCCCGAACAGTGAAACGCGTCTGCCTGCGAAGGATGTAGCCGGGATCATGCAGGGCCTATCGCAGCTTGAGGGTGGAGAGGCCGATCAGCGCCAGGATGACGGCGATGATCCAGAAGCGGATGACGACCTGGCTCTCGGTCCAGCCGAGCTTTTCGAAATGGTGATGGATCGGCGCCATCAGGAACACACGCTTGCCGGTCATCTTGAAGTAGCCGACCTGGATGATCACCGAGAGGATTTCCAGGACGAACAGGCCGCCGATGATGGCCATGACGATCTCGTGCTTGACCGCGACCGCCACCGTGCCGATCAATCCGCCAAGCGCCAGCGAACCGGTATCGCCCATGAAGATCGCCGCGGGCGGCGCGTTGAACCACAGGAAGCCGAGGCCGGCGCCGATCACCGCGCCCAGGATCACCGCCAGTTCGCCGGTGCCCGGCACGAAATGGATCTGCAGATACTCCGCGAACACCGCGTTGCCCGACAGATAGGCGATGACGCCGAAGGAGGCGGCCGCGATCATGATCGGCACGATGGCGAGGCCGTCCAGACCGTCGGTCAGGTTCACGGCGTTGCCCGCGCCCACCACCACGAAGGCGGCGAAGGGGATGAAGAAGAAACCGAGATTGATGATCAGTTCCTTGAAGAACGGAAAGGTCAGCGAGGAGGAGAACGGCGGCTGGCCGCTGCGCATGATGATCCAGGCGGCGATGCCGGCGATGATGAATTCGAGCGCCAGGCGCGCCTTGCCGGAAAAGCCGAGATGCGACTGCTTGGTGACCTTGAGGTAGTCGTCATAGAAGCCGATGGCGCCGAAGCCGAGCGTGACGAACAACACTACCCAGACATAGATGCTGGTCAGGTTCGCCCACAGAAGCGACGAGCCGATGATGCCGGTCAGGATCATCAGCCCGCCCATGGTCGGCGTGCCGGCCTTCTTGAAATGCGTCTGCGGCCCGTCGGCGCGGATCGGCTGCCCCTTGCCCTGGCGCACACGCAGCGAATTGATGATCGTCGGCCCGAAGATGAAGACGATGAGGGCGGCCGTGATCAGCGCGCCGCCGGTGCGGAAGGTGATGTAGCGAAAGACATTGAAGACCGTGACGTGGTCGGCAAAGTCGACGAGAAGCCAGAACATGCGTTTTCGTCCCCCGGGGCCTTCAAATCTGCGTTGCGGCGGTCTCCGCCGGAAATGTCTTGACCAGAGTGTCGACCAGCTTGGCGAAGCCGATACCCTTCGATGACTTGACCATCACCACGTCGCCCGGCTGCAAGGCCTTGATGAGCGCAGGCTTCAGCGCGTCGGTGGTTGGCATGTAAGTGACGTTCGCCTCGGCCGGCAGCGCTTCCGCCAGGGCCTGCATATCAGGTCCGGCGAGCAGCACCATGTCGGCGCCCGCCTCCGTTACAGGCTCGGCCAATGCGGCATGCAGCTTCTGCGACTGCGAGCCCAGTTCCAGCATGTCGCCGAGCACGGCGACGCGGCGTCCGCCTTCGGCCACCGGCGTGTCGCGCAGCAGCGTCAACGCCGCGCGCATCGAGGTCGGGTTGGCGTTGTAGCTTTCGTCGATCAGCGTCGCCGTGCCGCCGGGCAGGCCGAGCACATGGCGCAGGCCACGGCCCGGTGCCGCCGACAGGTCGGCCAGGGCCTCGGCGATACGCGTAACCTCGGCGCCGACGAGATGGGCCGCACCCAGCACCGCCAGCGCATTCTGCGCGATATGCCGTCCTGGCGCACCGACGCGCGCCACCAATTCCTTGCCGGCGATCTTGACGGTGATGACCGAATGGTCGGCCGCAAGCACGCAGTCGACCAGGCGATAGGTGGAGCGCTGCGCCTCGCCGAAGCCGAAGACATGGGCGACACCGGCCTGGCGCGCCATCTTAGCCAGCAGCGTCGAGCGCGGGTCGTCGCGGTTGAGCAGCGCCGCGCCTTCCGGCTCCAGCCCTTCGAAGATTTCGGCCTTGGCCTTGGCGATCTCGTCCAGATTGCGGAAGAAGCCGAGATGGGCGGCCGCGATCAAAGTGACGATGGCGACATGCGGGCGCACCATCTTCACCAGCGGCCGGATCTCGTCGGGATGGTTCATGCCGATTTCGAAGACGCCGTAGTCGGTGTCCTGCGGCATGCGCGCCAAGGTCAGCGGCACGCCCCAATGGTTGTTGAAGGAGGCGGCCGAGGCATGCACCTTGCCGACCACGGACAGGACGTGACGAAGCGCTTCCTTGGTGGTGGTCTTGCCGACAGAGCCGGTCACCGCGATGATCCTGGCGCGGGAACGCGCGCGCGACGCCACGCCGAGCTTTTCAAGCGATGCCAGCACGTCGGGCACCACGATCATCGGCGCGGTCAGCCGGCCAAGCGCCGGTAATTTGCCTTCGGCGACGATGAGAACGCCGGCGCCGGCCTTGATGGCGGCGGTGGCGAAGTCGTGCCCGTCCATCGCGTCGCCCTTGATGGCGAAGAAGGCCTCGCCCGGCTGCAATGTGCGGCTGTCGATGGAAATGCCGCTGACGCCTTCCGGCATGGCGCCGATCGGGCGGCCGTCAAGGGCGGCAACAAGGGCGTCGGCGGTCCACAGATGGCTCATGCGGCACGCTCCCTGAGTGCGGCGCGCACCTCCTCGTGATCGGAGAACGGCAGCGTTTCGGCGCCGACGGTCTGCCCTTCCTCATGGCCCTTGCCGGCCACGATCAGCGTGTCGCCGGCATCGAGCATCGCCACCGCTTCGTGGATCGCCTTGCGGCGGTCGCCGATCTCGATGGCGCCGGGCGCCGCCGCCATGATGGCGGCGCGGATTTCTTGCGGCACTTCCGAGCGCGGGTTGTCGTCTGTGACGATGACGACGTCGGCCAGTCGCGTGGCGATCTCGCCCATGATCGGGCGTTTGCCGCGGTCGCGGTCGCCGCCGCAGCCGAACACCACCAGGACGCGACCGGTGGTGAAGGGCCGCACCGAGGACAGCACATTCTCCAGCGCGTCCGGCTTGTGGGCGTAATCGACATAGACCGGCGCGCCGACCGAGGTCGTACCGACCAGGTCGAGCCGACCGGGCGCGCCCTTCAGCTTTTCGAGAGCAGCCAGGGCCTTGGCCGCCGGCGTGCCGGTGGCCATCGCCAGCCCGGCCGAAACCAGCGCATTATAGATCTGGAAGTCGCCGGCCAGCGGCAGGTCGATCTCGTAGATGACGCCGTCGGCCTCGATTTCGGCCCGCTGCCGATGGCGCTCGTGCTCGACGCGCTTGAGTTGCAGGAAATCACCATGGCGGCCGACGGTGAGCACGGAAAGCCCGGCCGCTTTTGCGGCGGCAACGGTCGGGGCCGACCACGGGTCGTCGGCGAAGATCACCGCCGGCGCGCCCTTGGGCAGCAGCGCATCGAACAGGCGCAGCTTGGCGCGGTGATAGTCCTCGACCGTCGGGTGGTAATCCATATGGTCGCGACCGAGATTGGTGAACGCGCCTGCAGCGAGCTTCACGCCGTCCAGCCGGCGCTGGTCGAGGCCATGGCTGGAGGCTTCCATCGCGGCATGGGTGACGCCGGCGTCGGCCAGTTCCTTGAGCAGGCGGTGCAACGCGACCGGGTCCGGCGTGGTCAGCGAACCGTATTCGTCGCGGCCTGGCGCTACGACCCCGGTAGTGCCGATGGAGGCGGCGGCAAACCCCGCATGGTCCCAGATCTGGCGGGTGAAGGCGGCGACCGAGGTCTTGCCGCTGGTGCCGGTGACGGCGACCATGGTTTCAGGCTGGCCGCCGAAGAAACGGGCTGCCGCGAGCGCCAGCGCGTGGCGCGGATCATCCACGGAGATCACCGGCACGCCGAGGCCGGAAAGGCCGGCACCGCGCGCGGCAACGATGGCCGATGCACCGCGCTTGGCAGCGTCCGCGGCAAAGGTCGCGCCATCGGCCTTCGAGCCAGCCAGCGCAAAGAACAGATTGCCGGTACGGACCTGCCGCGAATCCGAAGCGACGCCGGTCACCGCTGTGTCGGAGGAAGCCTCGACAGGCAGGACACCGGCTAGATCTCTAAGTTTCATCGAACCCCAGTCATTGCAACAAAACGGCGCGCATCCCGGCGCGCCTCTTAAGAATCACTCAGTAGGACACCATCGTTGCCGCATTTTCTTGGCCGAAATCGGGCTTGACGCCAAGCATCGGCGCCGAGCGGCGGATGATGTTGGCCACCATCGGCGCGGCGTTGGAGCCGGCGGTGGCGCCCATGCCGGGCTTTTCCGGCTTCGGCTCGTCGATGATGGTCAACACGATATATTGTGGATCGTCCATCGGGAACGCCGCCACGAAGGCGTTGAAGCGGACATCCTTCGAATAACGGCCGTTGATGACCTTTTCCGCAGTGCCGGTCTTGCCGCCGACGCGATAGCCGGCGACTCGGGCGTTCTTGCCGGAGCCTTTTTCGGCGTTCAGCGTGTAGAGATAGCGCATGCCCTCCACGGTCTTCTCGCTGACCACCTTCTTGGCGACGTCCATCGCCTGATCGGCGGTGCGGGTCAGGAAGGTCGGCTGGATCAGGAAGCCGCCATTCATCAGCGCCGCGCAACCGACCGCCGTTTGCAGCGGCGTGGTCGAGATGCCGTGGCCGAAGGCGGCGGTGATCGAATGCACCTTCTTCCAGACTTTCGGCTCAGTGGGCTTGGCCACTTCCGGCAGTTCGGTCTTCATCTTTTCCAGCACGCCGAGGCGGTGCAGGAACTCGCGGTGGCCTTCGATGCCGACGACGTCGGCTTCCTTGGCCGAGCCGATGTTGGAGGAATAGATGAACACTTCCGGCACCGACAGAACGCGGCCCTTGCCGTGGAAGTCGCGGATGGTCTGGCGGCCGATGGTGATCGGACGCGAGGCATCGAACTTGGAGTCCATCGTCACCTTGCCGGAATCCAGCGCCATGGCGGTGGTGAAGCTCTTGAAGGTCGAGCCCATCTCGTAAAGACCGGCCGACATGCGGTTCAGCCGGTCCTTCTCCTGGGCGTTATAAGGATTGTTGGGATCGAAATCCGGCACCGAGGCCATCGCCATCACTTCGCCGGTCTTGATGTTGAGCACGACACCGCCGGCGGCGATCGCATGATACTTCTCCATCGCGGTCGCGACCTCGTCGCGCACGATGTGCTGGACGCGCAGGTCGATCGACAGCTTGACCGGCTTCAGATCGCGGGCAACGGCGAGGCCCGACTGCTGCAGGTCGGCCAGCCCCTGATCGTCGATATACTTCTCCATGCCGGAGATGCCCTGGTTGTCGATGTTGGTCAGTCCGACAACATAGGAGGTCGTCTCGCCGGCAGGATAGAAGCGCCGCTTCTCGGTGCGGAAGCCGATGCCGGGAATGCCGAGCTGCATGATTTCCGACTGCTGCTTCGGCGTCAGCTGGCGCTGTAGCCAGACGAAACCGGCACCGCTCTTCAACTTCTTGTAGGTCTGCTCGTAATCGATTTCCGGCAGCACGGTCGCCAGCTTCTCGATCGCCTCGTCGGCATCGACCATGTGGCGCGGCTCGGCGAACAGCGACGACGTCCTGATGTCGGTGGCCAGAACCTCGCCATTGCGGTCGACGATGTCGGGCCGCGAAGCCGTCACCCGGCTGGGCGGCGGGCCGGAATCGCTCGGCCCCTGGAAGCCCAGCCACACCAGCCGACCGGTGATGGCGATGTAGATGCCGAAAAACACCGTCATCGTCATGACGACGCGGGTGCGCGTCTTGCCGCCGGTCGCCTTGCGGGCGCTGTCGAGGACGATCGAGCCGTTGTCGCTGCGCGGCGAACGTTTCAGGAGCTTGTTGAGAACGCCGATCATTCGTCAGCTCCAGCCTCGATCTGTTGCGCGATCTTGTCCAGTGAAGTCGGCTTGGCGGCGCTGGCCGCCTTGTCCTTCGCCACGGGTTTCGGCTTGGCGACGGCGGCAATCTTCTTGTCGGCCGGCTTCGCCTTGTCCGCGGCCTTGGCTGCCAGCTTTGGTTTCTCCGCCGCCTTGTCCTTGGCGATCGATGCGGTCTTTTCCTTGTCGATGCCGGCAGCGCCATTCTCGGCCATGATGTCTTCGATGGAGAGCGGCGGCCGCTGCGGCAGGTCATCCAGCCCGACCACCTGGCGCGCATCGACGGACTGGAGATTGAGCTGTGTCTTGTAGAGTTCGGTCAGCTTCTGCAGGCGGGCCGGCTGCGTCAGCAGGCTCCAGTCGGCCCTGAGCAGTTCGATCGTCTCTTCCTCGGTGCGTATCTGAGACTGCAGCTTGTAGACCGCGGTCTGCTGCACCTCGGCGTCGCGCTTGATCTTGTAGGTCATGGCCGCCGCCGAGACCATGACGGCGATCAGGATGATGTCACTGGTACGGAACACGCGCTCACCTCTCGCCCGGCTTGCTGACGCCGGGAAGTTTTGGAAGGCCGAAGATGGACAGGTCGCCCGCGCGGGCCGGCGCCTCGGTGCGGATCGCGGCGCGCAGCCTGGCCGAACGCGCGCGCGGATTGGCGGCAAGCTCGGCCTCGCCCGCCGTCACGCCGCCGCCCGCCTTGCGGAACGTGGCGGTGCGGATCTGCGTCTCCGGCATATGGCGCGAGCCGGCCGCCTGTTCGGAGCGGTCGGCGATGAAGCGCTTGACGATGCGGTCTTCCAGCGAATGAAAGGTGACGACGACGAGCCGCCCGCCGGGCCTGAGCACCCGCTCGGCGGCGATCAGTGCCATGGCCAGTTCGCCAAGCTCGTCATTGACGAAGATGCGCAGCGCCTGGAACACCCGCGTCGCCGGGTGGATCTTGTCGCCCGGCTTGCGGCCGATATGGGTTTCGATGGCGTCGGCGAGATCGAGCGTGCGCTCGAACGGCTTCTTCTCGCGCCGCGTCTCGATCATGCGGGCAATGCGGCCCGAATGGCGCTCCTCGCCGAGAAAGCCGAAGATGCGGGCAAGGTCGCCCGCCTTGAAGGTGTTGACCACGTCGGCGGCGCTCATCCCCGACTGCGCCATGCGCATGTCGAGCGGACCGTCGAAACGGAAGGAAAACCCGCGTTCGGCCTGGTCGAGCTGCATGGACGAAACGCCGATGTCAAGCACGACGCCGTCGACGCCCTCGGCATGCTGGTCGAGCGTCGAAAAAGGCGCATGGACGAGGCGGAGCCTGCCGTCGGCCTGCTGTTCAAGCGCCCTGCCCGCTGAAATCGCGTCCGGATCGCGGTCGATGGCAATCACCGATGCGCCGCTGTCTAGAACCGCCCTGGTGTAACCGCCCGCGCCGAAAGTGCCGTCGACGATCACCTCGCCGCGCTGCGGCGCCAGTGCCTCGACGACCTCGGCGAGGAGGACCGGAATGTGGCGGGCCGGTCCGCCAGCGGCGTGGAGATCATCGCCGTGGCCCGCCGTCATTCCGGCCGCTCCCCTGGCTTCGTCCCCTGCCGAAGATGCAAGAGCCTGGACCGCGCGGCCGCCCCATAGGCGGCCAGCCGTCCCGGCTCCCATATCTGGAAAAAACTGCCCCTCCCCACGAAGGCCACTTCGGTTGTTATTCCGGTATGCTCGCGAATGAAATCGGTCAACGTGACGCGCCCATCCTGATCCAGCTTCAGGAAGGTGCCGTCGCCATGGCAGAAGAAGGACATGTCGTCCGCCGTCTGCAGGAACGGATCCTCCTGCGCAATGCGTTGCTCGTAACGGTCGAGCAGATCGAGCCCGCCGACATCCATCGCCGCCTGGTCCAGGCAGCGCAGTGCATAGAGTTCCGAATAGCCGCGTTTCTGCAGGACCGTGCGGAAATGCGCAGGCACCGAGACGCGCCCCTTGGCGTCGATCCGGTTCACCGCGCTTGATAGAAAACGGTCCATGACGCGCTACAGCCGCTTGCGCCGCTGCACCTCTCAACATCCTCGCAGCCATGCCGCCGCGGCACGGCCCCTTCACCAGGCCCACCGCGCCGGACGGAGCGAAAAACGACACACGCACAGCCGACGCGGTTGGCCGTTCGGCGTACGCTTCACCCTGACACGAAACGAAGGCTTGATTAGCGAGATGGGATATCATGGGGTATCATGGGCGTCAACGGGAACAGGCTTCACAAACCCCTTAGAAGGTGACATTGCGGGCACTGCCGTATTTATCCTCCATTAAGCCTAACGAAGTGTTTAAGAGTGGCTCCGCCCTTGCCCCGGCAAGCAGCGAGGCATAGCGTTTGAAATGCTCGCCCGAGCGCCGCTTCGACGCTTTCCAACCCTCTCCAGAGACCTTTTCCCGAGATCCGCCATGTCCGAAACAGCTCCCTCCCGCGCCGCCGGGCTCCTTCATCTCAGGCGCGACGGTCTGTCCAAGGGCGATTCCATTCCCCTACCGCTGACGATGGCATCCACCTTCCATGCGCCCGGCGATTCGACCGGCTTCCATCAATATGGCCGGTTCTCGAACCCGACCTGGGATGGAACCGAAGAGATGCTGTCTTATCTGGAGAACGCGCCGGCCCTTGCCTTCCCGTCGGGCATGGCGGCGATTTCCGCGGCGTTCTTCGCGCTTCTGAAAACCGGCGACCGCATCCTCTTGCCGACCGACGGCTACCACACCACACGCATCCTGGCTGATCGCTTCCTGCGCGCCTTCGGGGTCCATTTCGACACCCGCCCGACAGCCTCCTTCCTCGACGGCGGTTTTGACGGCTACCGGCTGGTCTTCGTCGAAAGCCCTTCCAATCCGATGCTGGATATCTGCGACATCGCGGCCGCCGCCGAAGCGATCCACAAGGCCGGCGGCCTGCTTATCGTCGACAACACCACCATGACGCCCTTCGGCCAGCGCCCGCTCGACCTCGGCGCCGACATCGTCGTGGCGGCCGACACCAAGGCGCCGAACGGCCATTCCGACGTGCTGGCCGGCCATGTCGCCAGCCGCAACGCTGACGTCATGGCGGCCGTGAAGGAATGGCGCACCACTTCGGGCAGCATTCCGAGCCCCTTCGACGCCTGGCTGCTGCATCGCGGGCTGGAGACGCTCGATGTGCGTTTCGACCGCATGTGTACATCGGCAGAGCTGATCGCGCCGCGCATCAAGGCGCATCCGGCGGTCAAGGCGCTCCGCTTTCCCGGTCTCATCGGCGACCCGTCGCACAACCTTGCCAGCACGCAGATGGAGCGCTTCGGCTTCCTCATCAGCTTCGTGCTCGGGTCGGAAGACGAGGCCGAGAATTTCATCAATGGCTGCGAACTGATGGCCGCCGCCACCTCCTTCGGCGGGGTCCACACCTCGGCCGAGCGCCGCACCAAGCGCGGCGACGCCGTGCCGCCCGGTTTCGTCAGGCTGGCGATCGGCTGCGAGCCGGCGGAGGATTTGTGGGCTGCGATCAAGGCATCGCTGGACAGGATTGCGGCGGCTTAGGCGGCGCGGCTGAATCAAACTCCGAACGACCTGAATCGAAATCCGATCAAGTCGCCCGAAGCCACTGAAATCCTGAGAAAAATGCCAGCCGGCCTATAAGCCGGGTTCTGTATGGCCCCGCCCCTTGCGGAGCGGAACGTGGCGGCCATTCATCTTGGGCGCATGTTGCCATACGCCTCACGCAACCTACCCGGGCGGTGGGCCGGAAACAGCCCTGAGGGTTTCCCCTCGTACCGCCCCTATTCGGTTTTGCTCCCGGTGGGGTTTGCCCTGCCGCTCCCGTTGCCGGTCGCGCGGTGGGCTCTTACCCCACCCTTTCACCCTTGCCGCGGAGAACCGCGGCGGTTTGCTTTCTGTGGCACTTTCCCTGGGGTCGCCCCCGCCGGCCATTAACCGGCACCGTGTCTCCATGGAGCCCGGACTTTCCTCACCCGCAGCCTTTCGGCTCTTGCTGGTGCGGCCGCCCGGCCGGCTGGCAGGGCGTATAAAGGCATTCGCAAGCGAAAAGGCAAACGAAAACCGCAGCCGGCTCAAATGGGTCCCAAGGAGATCGTGCTTAGCTGGCGCCGCCGAGCTGCGCCTGCACCTTCCGGCAATAGGCCGCCGAGATCGGGTTCATGCGCTTGGCGGCATGGCCGGCATTGTATTTGAGAATGGTGCCGCAGGTGGTGCCGCCGCTGAGCTCCTGCGCCATCGCCAGATACTTCATGCCGTATTTGATGTTGGTCTCGGGGTTGTGCAGCCCGTTGGCCGAGCCGCTGTAGCCCATCATGCGCGCGGTGGCAGGCTTGATCTGCATCAGGCCGATCTCGCCGGCGCTGCCGACCATACCGGGCCGGTAGTTGCTTTCGACCTTGATGACGGCATGCGCCAGCCTGGCCGGCACGCCGTAGCTGGCGGCATAGCGGGCGACGATATCGGAATAACGCACGTCGGTTCCACCGGCGTAATAAGGCTTGGTGGTGCGCGGCGCGATCGAGGCTGTGGTCGTCATGTCGACCATCACTTTCCTCCTGGCCTTGCCGACCCTGTCGCCCTTGCTGACCCTGTCGCCCTTGGCGACCTTGACCGTCTTGCCGGCCTTGGTGTTCGACGCGGTCTTGTTGTCCTTCGCGCAGCCGAACAGATAGGGGCACGGCTCGGCAGCGGTCTTGGAGCGCGCCACGACCTGCTTGGCCTTGGCCGGCTTGGCTATCGTCTGATTGGCGGCTGGGGCGGTCTGGTCAGCCCTTGGACTGGCCGCGGCGCTATCCTGCGACGTGAAGGCAATAGAAATCATCCCGGCAGCAAAGGCTGCCGCTACAACGAACGGTTTTTGCATACGATCCTGTTTTTCTTGGCCGCGCGAAGAACTTCGCGCTACATCCTGTCATGAATGACGAACTAGCCTTGGCAATAGTCCGGCATTGGTGTGGACTTGCCTTTGAAACCCGATTTGGCGGCAATGAAGGCCGGGCAATTCAATTCATATTACAAATTGTAATATTAAACGGAAGCGCAACGATGGTCAGGCTAGACTTGCCGCCGCGGAAGCAACCAGCCGCTTCAACGTCCTGATCGTCGAGCCATCGGCGACGCCGTCGACAAGGCGCGGCCGGAAATGACGCTGGAAGGCCTCTACCGCGATCCGCGTGGCGGGGTCGAAAATCCTCGTGATTCCAAGACCATAGCCGTAAAGCGCCAGCAGCGACTGCAATTCCTCGACCTGAGCGCCCTGGTCGCCTTCGCGCAATGCCGCCCCTTGCCGGATCGGCGCCGCGGGCACCAGATGGCCGATGCCGGCAGCATGCAGCGCCTTCCACGGAAACCTTTCGCCGGGATCGACCTTGCGACCGGGTGCCACATCCGAATGCGCCAGAATACGTTCCGGCACGACGCCGTGGCGAGCCACAATCCCGGCGCAAAGCCCGATCACCGCCTCGATCTGCCGCTTCGGATAAGGCGGATAATCCAGGGAATGGCCGGGATTGACGATCTCGATACCAACGGAAGCCGAGTTGATGTCGGCATGGCCGCGCCAGAAACTCTTGCCCGCGTGCCACGCACGGTCGCTTTCGCGCACCATCTGCACGATCCGCCCGTCCTTGTGCACCAGATAATGCGACGACACCTCGCTCGCCGGGTCGCACAACCAGGCTTCGGCGCCTTCTCCGCTCGCCATGCCCGTATAGTGCAGCACGATCATGTCTGGCCGGAACGGTCCGCGGCGCGGGCCGAAATTGGGCGATACCCTGACGTCTGCTCCGGCATGGTCGGGCGAAAAGCCGCTCATGCCGGGGCGAGGTCCCGTTCGATCAACTCGTAGGCCGCGTTGATCGCGGCAACACGCGTCGTCGCGATCTTGATGAATTCCTGCGGCAGGCCGCGCGCGATCAGCCGGTCCGGGTGGTTTTCGGACACCAGCTTGCGGTAGCGCTTCTTCACCTCGGTGAAGGGCTGGCCGCGCTCGATGCCGAGCACGACATAGGGGTCGTCGGCGCCAAGATGCACATGCCGCGCCATGATACGCTGGTAATGCACGTCCTCGATGCGGAAGATTTCGGCGACCCGGTGCAGGAACTGCCCTTCCCGCTCATGCAAAACGCCGTCGGCGGTGGCGATGTGGAAGAGACCGTCGAGAATATCTTCCAGCATCATGCAGTTGGCGTGGCCGGAGCCGCACAGCCCCGCCATCTTCTCGGCATAGGCCTCGAAGCCGGCAACGTCCTGCTTGGCCAGATCGTAGAGCCGCGCCACATTATGCGTCTCTTCCGGCGGCACTTCGAAAATCTCGCGGAAAGCGCGGATTTCGTCCTGGGTGACGACGCCGTCGGCCTTGGCCATCTTGGCCGACAGCGCGATCATCGCCACCGAGAACGAGACGCGCCGGCGCAGTTCCGCGTCGCCGGAAAACACCGTGCGCACGGCCTCGACCACCTCGGCGATGCCAGCCGTGGCGGAGGCGGAAAGGCGGGCGATGAAATCACCAATGCGGTCCCAAATCGACATGCGCTTCTCTTAGAACCAAGCGCATGGCGCTATCAAGGCACGATCGCGTCATGGGCCGGTTCGGCGAAAGCCGTTTGAGCGATAACGCCCTAGGCGGCCGTCCGGTTCGGCCGGCGCACCGCCCTTATCTTGCTGGAGTGGCCGCCGCCGCAGAAGAAGCGGTCACCGCCGTCGGATTCAAGCCCGGAAACGCCTGAGCCGGCCGGCAACTCCAGCCGTTCCAGCACCTCTCCGGTCTTCGGATCGACACGCCGGACCTCACTCTCCTCGCCATCCCACATGCCGTGCCAGAGTTCGCCGTCCACCCAGGTCACCCCGGTGACGAAGCGGTTGGAGGAAATCGTGCGCAGGATGGTTCCCGTCTCCGGATCGATCTGGTGGATCTTGCAATCGCGATACTGCCCCACCCATAGCGAGCCCTCGGCCCAGGCAAGGCCGGAATCGCCACCGCCGCCGGGTGCCGGGATCGTTGCCAGAACGCGCCCGCTCGCTGGATCGATCTTCTGGATGCGGTCCTCGGCGATCTGGTAGAGATGCTGGCCATCGAAAGCAGTTCCGGCATGCGCGGCAACATCGATCGAGCGCACGGTTTCGCCGCTTGCCGGGTCGAGCGCGTTCAATCTGTCGCCGGAGGCGAACCAGACATTGCGGCCATCGAAGGTCACGCCAGCCACCTTTTCGACGCCCGGAAAGGGACCGTATTCGCGGATGATTTCGGCGGCGGTGCGTTTCATGGTTCAGCCTCGTGTTTCAATATTGGAGCACGGAGCCCTGCGGCTCCTGTCCTTCAAAGCCACTCTAGTCGCTCGGCAGCGGTCCCGGGAGTAACAAGGCTGTCGGGAAACCCGGCACCGGCGGCGTCATCCAGCGAACCGCCCGGCCACGGCCGAACGAGTGGACCTTGCCGGCCGCGGCCAACTGCTCCAGCGCCCGCTGAACCGTGCGCGGGCTGGCGCCGAGCGCGAGTGCCAGAGCCGAGCTCGACCAGGCTTCGCCATCGGCCAGGAAAGCCAGCACCGCCGCATTTTCCTCCTCGACGGGCGGTGCCAGCACCACCGCATCGGCGGACCGGCGCGGCGCAAGCGCAAAACCCTCGCTGGTCGCGTTCACCTCGACCAGCATCCTGAGTTCCGCGCGCAGGCGACCGATCTCGACCCTCAGCCGCGCACGATGCGATTCATCGGCATATTTCGCGCCAAAGGCACGCAGCAGAAGTGTGCTTCGGGACACATCGCCCGGCCACGCTTCAGCCAGTTCGCGCACAAGGGCGAACAGCACCGGGCGCGTCGCCAGCGGCACCACGATGCCGCCGCCGCGCACGACGTTGCGGCAGGCGTCGACCACCAGCGACCCGGACGCCAGCAGCGTCTCGACCTCGTCGAGCAGCAAGGGGCGTGCCTGCCCATGGGCGATCAGCCGCGCGGCGGGTGCCTCAAGCACCACGGCGGCGCTCTCCACCTCGGCGATCAACGCGCCGATGCCCGACTGGCGCGCTGCCTCGCCGGCCCGCGCAAGAGCGGCCCGCGCAGCCCTGGTCTGCAGGCGCCGGATCGCGATGCCGGCCGCCGCCAGCTCGCGCGAAGCCCTTGCCGCCGGTGGCAAGGGTCCGACGTCGGCTTCCGTCAGCAGGCGTTCGGCTTCGTCGAGGCGGCCGATCAACAGCAGGCGCCGGATTTCGAGATTGCGCGCGTGAGCAGCGTTGACGCGATCACCATGGGCTTCCAGCGTCGCTCGGGCGGCATCGAGCGCCTTCACCGGCCAGCCGAGGTCGCGCGAGACCAGCGCGATCTCGGCTTCGGCGACGACACAACGCGCGCGCGCCACCGCTTCCTTCGGACCAAAGGCACGCGCCGCGTTCTTGAGCAGCATCTTTGCCCGGGCGAAGTCGCCAAGCTGCGCCATGGTGATACCGCGCAAAGCCAGCGCCGGCGCGTCATCGCGCAGGCCGACCCGCTTCAAGGCGCCAAGCGGATCACCGGCCGCCAGAGCGCGGGCTGCCGCGGTGATCAGCGAGTCCATGGCAATCCCGTCAAATTTGTAACTCCCGCCATCGCGCGCTCCGGGCTTAGCCTGATCCTATTCCGAAGCAAACGGCCGGACCAGTGACGGTCCGCCGAGAGTTCACAAGGAGACGTTCGATGACGATGCATGTGACAGGAACGCGCAAACAATGGCTCGAAGCGCGGCTCGACCTGCTCGCGGCCGAAAAGGAATTGACGCGGCGCAGCGACGCACTGGCCGAGCTGCGCCAAAAACTGCCATGGGTGCGGATCGACAAGGACTATCGCTTTGACACCGCCGCCGGCAGCGCCTCGTTGGTCGACCTCTTCAAGGGCCGCTCGCAGCTGCTCGTCTATCATTTCATGTTCGGCCCCGACTACAAGGCCGGTTGCCCCTCCTGCTCCTCGATCGCCGACGGCGTCAACGGCAGCGTCGTGCACCTCGAAAACCATGACGTTGCCTTCACCGCCATCTCGCGGGCACCGCTGGAAAAGCTGCTCGCTTACAGGCAGCGCATGGGATGGAGCTTCGACTGGGCTTCCTCCTTCGGCAGCGATTTCAACAGCGATTTCGGCGTCTGGTTCAGCGAAGAGCAGCAGCGCGCCGGCATCGACTACAACTATCGCCGCGAGCCAGCGATGGCTGGACCAGCAGCGGAACTGACCGACAGCAAATCGCAGCCGCGCGACGACGACAGTCCGGTCGCCCAGTTTGCCGCCACGACCGGAACCGACGCTGCCACCTTCTTGCGCGATCTGCCCGGCCTCAGCGCCTTCGTGTTGGAAGACGGGCAGGTCTACCACACCTATTCCGCCTATTCGCGTGGCCTGGACGGTATCTGGGGCATGTATCAGTGGCTGGACCGTGCTCCCAAAGGCCGCAACGAAACCGGTTTCTGGTGGCGCCGCAACGACGAATACGGTCGGGCGTAACGACTATGTTCGCGCTTGATCGAACCGGAAGCAACACGCCCAACGGGCCGCGCGGCGCAACGGCAGGCTTCACGGATTGGCTCTGCCTCGCTGCCACGCCGACCTTCGCTGCAATGGCGCTGCTCAGCGCCGTCACCGGAGGGGCGGACATGATCTGCTCCTCCATGGCGGACGCCCTGCCGCTCAACGGCATGGTGATGATGTATCTGCTGATGAGCGCTTTCCACCTGCCGCCCTGGCTGCGGCTCGTTGCCGGCCGCGCTGGCAGGTCGGTCGATGCAGACCGGCCGGATCGCGGATTTTCCGTCTGAGACCAGAACGTCTCGACAACTGACCGCTAGAAACCAAGAAAAAGGCCGGGACACGCCCGGCCTTCTTCGTTTTTGCGCGGCCGGCATCGACCGGCCGCTTCAAGCCAGGACTTCCCGCGCTTATTGCGCCGGTGCCGTGGAGTTCGGCTGCGCCGGCTTCATGGTGTTGTCGGCTGGCGGCTGCGCCTGCGGGGTCGCAGGCTTCATCGGCTGCACGTCGGCGGGAGGCGGCGTCGTGCTTTCCGTCGTGGTCTTGTCCGTGCCGGTACCACTGCCGCCGCCGCTGTTTTCACTGCAGGCGGCGACACCGAGCAACAGCAACGCCGAAACCGAGGCAAGAACGAGGTTTTTCATCGCTTTTCTCCTTCGCAACTTCACCCCCTTGTGAAGGGCGGCATCGGTTCAATGCCGCAGACGCGCATCCGTTTCGTCACATTGCGTTTCGCTCTGTAACAGCCGAACCCACGCGATCGGCCGTTGCCGGGCCGCGCCATCGGCTCTAACAGGGAGGGCAATGGCATCGAGAGGACGGTCGATGAACGGAAAATGGGACTTCTGGATCGACCGCGGCGGTACCTTCACCGACGTCATCGGGCGCGGACCGGACAGTGCGCTCCATCCCATGAAGCTGTTGTCGGAAAACCCGGAGGCCTACCCCGACGCCGCCATCCATGGCATTCGCACCTTGCTCGGCCTCGCGCCCGGCACGGCCATTCCGGCCGATGCCATCGGCGAGGTGCGCATGGGCACCACGGTCGCCACCAACGCGCTGCTGGAGCGCAAGGGCGACCGCGTCTTGCTGCTCATCACCAAGGGTTTTCGCGATGCGTTGCGCATCGCCTATCAGGCGCGCCCCGACATCTTCGCCAAGGAGATCATCCTGCCCGAACAGCTCTACGAGCGCGTCGTCGAGGTGGACGAGCGGGTGCGCGCTGACGGCTGCGTGGAACGGCTTCTCGACATCGCCAATGTCAAGCCGGCGATCGAACAGGCCAAGGCCGACGGCATCGACGCTGTCGCCATCGTCTTCATGCATGCCTGGAAATATCCCGAGCATGAGAAGGCGGTGGCCAAGGTCTGCCACAAAGCCGGCTTCTCGCAGGTTTCGGTGAGCCACGAAGTGTCGCCGCTCATCAAGCTGGTCGGGCGCGGCGATACCACAGTGGTCGACGCCTACCTGTCGCCGATCCTGTCGCGCTACGTGCAGCGGGTGGCGGGCGAACTGGGCATCGTGTCGGCACAGCCCAGCGAGCGCTCGGCCGCGAGCCCGAGACTGACGTTCATGATGTCCTCGGGCGGCCTGACCGCGGCCGACAAGTTCCAGGGCAAGGACGCGCTGCTGTCCGGCCCGGCCGGCGGTGTCGTCGGCATGGTGGAAACCGCGCGGCTCGCCGGCTTCGAGAAAGTCATCGGCTTCGACATGGGCGGCACCTCGACCGACGTCGCCCATTATGACGGCGACTACGAACGCGCCTTCGACACCGAGGTCGCCGGCGTGCGCATCCGCGCACCGATGATGCGCATCCACACCGTCGCCGCCGGCGGCGGCTCGGTCTTGCATTTCGAGGCCGGCCGCTTCCGCGTCGGCCCGGACTCCGCCGGCGCCAATCCCGGCCCCGCCAGCTATCGCCGCGGCGGCCCGCTCGCCGTCACCGACGCCAATGTCATGCTGGGCAAGCTGCAGCCCGATTTCTTCCCGTCGATCTTCGGCCCTGGACAAGACCGGCCGCTGGATGCCGAGGCGGTACGGGCAAAATTTATCGCGCTGGCAACGGAGATCGGCGACGACCGCAGCCCCGAGGCGGTGGCCGAAGGCTTCGTCACCATCGCGGTGGAAAACATGGCCAACGCCATCAAGAAGATTTCGGTGCAGCGCGGCTACGACGTCACCGAATATCTGCTGAACTGCTTCGGCGGCGCCGGCGGCCAGCATGCCTGCCTGGTGGCCGATGCGCTCGGCATGGAGGCGGTGCTGATCCATCCGCTTTCCGGCCTTCTGTCAGCCTATGGCATCGGCCTGTCCTCGGTGTTCGCATCGCGCCAAAAGGCGTTGCTGGCGCCGCTTGCCGAGAGCGCGCTGGCTGAGATCGAGGACGCGCTGGCTGCCCTGCGCGAGGCGGTTGTGAACGAGCTTGCGGAGCAAGGCGTCGCGGCAACCGGCATCGAGACGAGGCCGGTGCTGCATATCCGCTATGACGGCACCGACACCGCTCTGCCGGTCGATTTTTCCGCTGGCTCCATTGAGGCGGCGAAGCGCGATTTCGAGGCCATGCACAAGGCGCAGTTCGGCTTCGTCTATGCCGACAAGCCGATGATCGTCGAAACCGGCGCTGTCGAGGGATGGGAACAAGCCCGGAATGGCCTGGGCGAGGCCAGTGCTCCGCTCGCGAAAATCGACGCGGCAGCTCCAGAGACCAGACGGGTCTATTGCGAGGGTAAATGGCACGAGGCCGGCATTTTCCGGCGTGAGGCGATGAATGCCGGCAACAAGGTCGCCGGCCCCGCTTTGATCATCGAGCCGAACCAGACCATCGTCGTCGAACCCGGCTGGCGGGCCGAGATCACGGCGCGCAACCATGTGCTCTTGCGCCGCGCGGAGAAAAAGCAACGCCGCGCGGCACTCGGCACCGAAGCCGACCCGGTCATGCTGGAGGTGTTCAACAACCTGTTCATGTCGATCGCCGAGCAGATGGGCGTGACGCTGCAGAACACCGCCTATTCGGTCAACATCAAGGAGCGGCTCGATTTCTCCTGCGCCGTCTTCGATCGCAACGGCGCGCTGGTCGCCAACGCCCCGCACATGCCGGTGCATCTGGGCTCGATGGACCGCTCGGTCGAAACAATCATCCGCCTCAACCAGGGCGACATCCGGCCGGGCGACGTCTTCGCCCTCAACGCCCCTTACAATGGCGGCACCCATCTGCCGGATATCACCGTGGTGACGCCGGTGTTCGACGACGCACGGGAGAACATCCTGTTCTGGACCGCCTCGCGCGGCCACCATGCCGATGTCGGCGGAACGGCACCCGGTTCGATGACCCCGCTGGCAACCACAGTCGACGAGGAAGGCGTGCTGTTCGACAATTTCCGACTGGTCGAGCAAGGCCGATTCCGCGAGACAGAACTCGTCCACCTGCTGACCGACCATCGCTACCCTGCCCGCAATCCCGCCCAGAACGTTGCCGACCTCAAGGCACAGATCGCCGCCAACGAAAAGGGCGTCGCCGAGCTGCGCCGCATGGTCGAGCATTTCGGCCTCGACGTCGTCGAAGCCTATATGGGCCATGTCCAGGACAATGCGGCCGAAAGCGTGCGGCGCGTGCTCGACCGGCTGCCGGACAGTTCCGCCTATGCCTATGCCACCGATACCGGCCAGGTCATCAAGGTCAGCATCGCCATCGACCGCGGCAGGCGCCAGGCCACCGTCGACTTCACCGGCACCTCGCCGGTGATGAAGAACAATTTCAACGCGCCGGAGCCGGTGGCGCGGGCGGCCGTGCTTTACGCCTTCCGCGTCATGGTCGAGGACAACATCCCGATGAACGCTGGCTGCTTGCGGCCGATCACCATCGTCATCCCGGACGGCTCGATGCTCAAGCCGGCCTACCCTGCCGCCGTCGTCGCTGGCAATGTCGAGACCTCGCAGCACGTCACCAACGCGCTGTTCGGCGCCATGGGCGCCATGGCCAACGCGCAGGGCACGATGAACAACCTGACTTTCGGCAACGATCGCTACCAATACTACGAGACCATCTGCTCGGGCTCGCCGGCGGGGCGCATGAATGACGGCCGCGGCTTTGCCGGCACGTCCGGCGTACACACCCACATGACCAATTCGCGCCTGACCGACCCGGAAATCCTCGAATTGCGTTTCCCCGTGCTTTTGGAGGACTTCCGCATTCGCCAAGGCTCCGGCGGCAAGGGTCGCTGGAGCGCCGGCGATGGCACCCGCCGCTCGATCCGTTTCCTGGAGAAGATGGAGTGCGCGATCCTCTCCTCGCACCGCTCGCGCCCGCCGCAAGGCCTCGATGGCGGCGGCGACGGCGAAGTGGGCTCGACCAAGGTGCGCCGCCTCGACGGCCGCGTCGATGTGCTGAAAGCCTGCGACCAGACCGTGCTGGAGAAAGGCGAGGCGGTGATCGTGACGACGCCGACGCCGGGCGGCTATGGCGCGGGATGAAGCGCGTCGTCCCTAGTCCAGGTTGGTCTGGATCCACTTCGGCGACAGGTGGATGTCGAGCGTCTGCAGCCGCCCCGGCCCCAGATTGATGAAGCGGTGCGGCAGGGCGGCCGGTCCGAGCACGACGTCGCCGGCCTCCGCGTCGATCACCTCGTCGCCGACGAAAAAGCGCGCGCGGCCCTGCTGGACCACGAAGATTTCGTCATAGGGGTGGATGTGCAGCACCGGCCCCGTGCCGGGCTCATCGTTGCCATAGGTCAATATTGTGACCTCGGTCGGCAAGGTCTCGCCATTGACAGACCCGCGATAAGGACCCGGCAGCGCGGCGTCGAAAAGCCGGGCCTTCGCCGGTGAACGACCGTCCGGAACGACGGTCGTGGGGTCGAAATCGCGTCGAGTCATAAAAGTCTCCGATCTATGCCCCCGAAAAATGGACAAGCCGGCCGCCGAGCGCAAGCCGACTCCGCCGCGTCATGTGCCCGTCACCCCCGCGTCACCGCACTGTCATGCCGCTGCGCTACGCGCTTCGCCCAATGTAAACGGGGAATCGCCTTGCCATGTCGGACGTTTCTGCGGAACTGGTTTTCAGGCGCGGCAAGGAAGTGGGAAAGGCGGTCTACCAGAACCGCGCCCTCTCCAAGGCGGGCATTTCCGAGCGCCTGTTCGCGCTGCTGTTTTCCGGTCTCGTCTACCCGCAGATCTGGGAAGACCCCGATATCGACATCGAGGCGATGCAGCTCGGCGAAGGCCACCGCGTCGTCACCATCGCCTCGGGCGGCTGCAACATCCTGGCCTATCTCACGCGCTCGCCGGCGAAAATCGACGCCGTCGACCTCAACGCGGCCCATATCGCGCTGAACCGCATGAAGCTCACCGCCGTGCGTGATCTGCCGACGCAGGCCGATTTGTTCCGCTTCTTCGGCGCGGCCGGCGCCGAGCACAATTCCGCCGCCTATGACCGTTTCATCGCGCCCAATCTCGATCCGGTCAGCCGCCACTATTGGGAAAAGCGCAATTGGCGCGGTCGCCGCCGCATCGAGGTGTTCAATCGCAATTTCTACCGCACCGGCCTGCTCGGCCTGTTCATCGCCACCGGCCATCGCGCCGGCCGCCTGTTCGGCGTCGATCCGTCCGGCATCATGGCTGCCACCGATCTCGCCGAGCAGCGCCGCTTCTTCGACGAGAAGCTGGCGCCGGTCTTCGACAACAAGCTTTTGCGCTGGGCAACCTCGCGCAAGGCCTCGCTGTTCGGCCTGGGCATCCCGCCGGCGCAATACGATTCCCTCATCACCTCCGGCGATGGCTCGATGGCCTCGGTGCTGAAGGCGCGCCTCGAAAAGCTCGCTTGCGATTTCCCGCTGAAGGACAATTATTTCGCCTGGCAGGCTTTCGCGCGCCGCTATCCCAATCCGGGCGAGGCAGCCCTGCCAGCCTATCTGGAAAAGGAAAACCACGCGACGCTGAAGGCCAATGTCGACCGCGTCGGCATCCACCATGCCAACATGATCGAATTCCTGGCCGGCAAGGACGCCGGCACGGTCGACCGCTTCATCCTGCTCGACGCGCAGGACTGGATGACCGACGAGCAGCTCAACGCGCTGTGGACCGAGATCACCCGCGCCGCCTCGCCCGGCGCGCGCGTCATCTTCCGCACCGCCGCCGAGCCCAGCCTGCTGCCGGGCCGTGTCTCCGCCTCCCTGCTCGACCAGTGGCACTACGAGGACGAAGCCTCGCGCGACTATTCCGCCCGCGACCGCTCGGCGATCTATGGCGGCTTCCACCTCTACGTGAAGCGCGGCTGATGAGCACGCAGGAGCTTCCCGCCAATCATGCCGAACTGATGGACGGCGTCTATCGCTGGCAGCGCCACATCTATGACCTGACCCGCAAATATTATCTGCTCGGCCGCGACCGGCTGATCGCCGGTCTCGACGTGCCGGCCGGCGGCAGTGTGCTGGAACTCGGTTGCGGCACCGGCCGCAACCTTGTGCTGACCGCCCGACACTATCCTGACGCCCGTCTCTATGGCCTCGACATCTCAGCCGAGATGCTGGACAGCGCGCAGGCCGCGATCGTTCGCGACGGTATCGCCGGCCGCGCTGTTTTGGCCCGCGCGGATGCCACCGACTTCGATCCCCAGGCGCTGTTCGGCGTCGCGCATTTCGACCGCGTCTTCGTGTCCTATTCGCTGTCGATGATCCCCAGTTGGGAAAAGACCGTGGCCGCCGGGCTTGCCGCGCTGGCACCCGGCGGATCGCTGCATGTCGTCGATTTCGGCCAGCAGGAAAAGCTGCCCGGCTGGTTCCACTCGCTGCTTCAGGCGTGGCTGCGGAAATTCCACGTCAGTCCGCGTGAATCGCTGCACGAAGTGCTTGAATCGGAATCCGCCAAAGCCGGCGCAAGCCTTTCATTCGAAAGACTTTATCGCGGCTACGCATGGCTGGCGATAGCCCGACGCTGACCCCTTTTTCCCTCGCGGGAGAAGGAAACAGCGCCCTTACTTCAGCACCTTTGCCAGCGCCGCCGTCAGGTTCTGCGGCCGGTAGCCGAGCTTGAACGGCGTCAGCCCCAGCCGCACGACGACCAGCTTCTGCGACGGCACGACCGCGACGGTCTGTCCGTCATGCCCTTCGAGCCAATAGGTGTCCGCCGGCACGCCGGCCCGGGCGGTAGCGCCGGGGTCGTTCTCGTTGCCGGGCGCCTCGATCCACAATTGGCCTCGCGTATAGACATTCTTGGAGGCTGGCGCCGGCTCGCGCATCCACGATACGAAGCCGTCGGGGAGGATCTGCTGGCCGTTCCAGGCGCCGTCCTGCAACAGGAACTGGCCGAAGCGTGCCCAGTCACGCGCCGTGGCGTAAAGATAGGACGAGCCGACGAAGGTTCCGTGCTGGTCTGTCTCCAGCACCGCGCTGTTCATGCCGATCGGCTGGAACAGCTTCTGGCGCGGCCATGCCAGCGCCTGCTTCGGGTCGGCGAAGGTGTTTTGCCAGATGCGCGACAGCATCACCGCCGTGCCGCTCGAATAGGAATAGACCTTGCCGGGCTCTCCCGTCAGCGGCTTGTTGGAGGCGAAATCGGCCATGTTGCCTTGCTGGTAGAGCATGCGTGTCACGTCGGTGACCGCGCCATAGTCTTCGTTGAACTCCAGCCCGCTCGACATTGCCATCATGTCGGCCAGCGTGACCGCGGCACGCTTGTCGGCCTTCCAGTCGGCGAACAGGCCCTGGTCGGTGATGGCAAGCTTGCCTTCCTTGACCAGCGTGCCGACGATCGCGGCGTTGACCGATTTGGTCATCGACCAGCCGAGCAGCGGCGTGTTTTCGGAGAAACCGGCACCGTAGCGCTCGCCGAGGATGCGGCCGTTCTGGGCCACCACGACGGCGCGCATGCCCGGACCGGTCAGACCCGCATCGTCAAGGATTTTCGCAATCTCCGGGTTTTGCGAGGGCTCGACACGGCCGCCTTCCGGCCACAGCGCGTCGGCCACCGTCGGCGGCGTGACGATATCGGTGCTGATTGCCTTGGCTGCAGCCACATTGCCGTCGGGCACGTCGGTGCAGCCGAGCCCCGGACGCAGCACCGCCGTCCCCTTGCCGAAGATACCAAGCAGGCCGGCGCTGACCGTGCCGCCGCTCTTGTCGACATTCAGCATCATCAGCTTGAGGATCGGATGACCCGGCGCCTGCACGTCCACCGCCAGAACCTGCCCGGCATCGCGCCCGGCCAGGAAGACGTTCGAGCAGACGATCTTGGCCGTGTAGTTGGCGGCGACCCGGATCAAGACCGGCGGCGCGATCCACAGCCAGACCGCCCCGCCGATAACGGCGACGACGATCAGCCAGAGCAGCCATTTGAAAATCTTGCCGATGACACGCATGCCCTGCCTCCCAACAGTCGGTGCCGCAATCTGCCGCGATTGGCACCAAGATCGCAACAGCGGATGTCGCCGCGCTAATTTCCCTTAGGGAAAGCAGGCTTGTCAGGCTTAACTCCCTCCCCTGCGATGGGACCGCGACCCATTGCACTTCGCCTGGCATCAACCGATTATCAACCATGTTGGGCGATGACAGAGGGATGTGTTGCGGCCAGGTGGGCACGCCGCAACCGGCTAAGGACCGGCAGAACGACCCATCCGCAACCGGCGGCCTCCGGTCTGGACCTGAATATCGGATGCGCCGTCTCGCGATCGCCTTTTCCCTGCTGGCGCTTTCCGCCTGTTCTACGGTCGACACGCTTAGCCCGGTGGCGTCCGGCTCGGGCTCCAGTTCCGGCGCCGGCTCCGTGGTCGTGCGGGCACCCCGCTTCGCCGATTCCAACCCGCATGAATGGGACAGTGGCGCGCCCTGGAACTATGCCGTCCACGGCACCGACGTGTCCAAATACCAGACATCCGTCGACTGGCCGAAGGCGAGAGCCAACGGCGTTTCCTTCGCCTTTATCAAGGCGACGGAGGGCGGCGACCGCGTCGACGACATGTTCGCAGAGCATTGGCGCAGCACGAAAGCAGCGGGTGTTCCCCGCGCGGCCTACCATTTCTACTATTTCTGCCGCCCGGCGGCCGAACAAGCGCGCTGGTTCATCGAGAACGTGCCGAACGAGCGCTCCTCGATGCCGCCCGTGCTCGACATGGAATGGAACCCGCAATCGCCGACCTGCAAGCTGCGTCCGCCTGCCGAGACGGTGCGTTCGGAGATGACCATCTTCCTGCAGATGGTCGAGAAGCACTACGGCAAGAAGCCGATCATCTACACCTCCGTCGACTTCTTCGACGACAACAACCTGTCGACCTTCCGCGGCTATCCCTACTGGCTGCGCTCGGTCGCCGGCCATCCCACCAAGAAATACGGAAGCCACCCCTTCACCTTCTGGCAATACACCGGAACCGGGGTCATTCCAGGCATGAAGGGCGATGCCGACATCAACGTTTTCAACGGTACCGAGGCCGCCTGGAACAAGTGGCTGCGTCAGAACACCCGTTGACAGGGCGGCCCTCGCCTGCTTTTCGACACTGACCGCGCAGGCCATTTGCGCCGCGCCACGTAATCAGTCCGAAAGGAAGACCATGCGACTGCGCTCCCAGCTCATTGCTGCGCTGCTGCCGGTATTGGTGGCAGCTCCCGCCATGGCGCAGGAATCCGCGCCCACGCAACAGCAGGTTACCCCCGCTGCCGGCGTCCAGCCCGATGCCGGCGCCGGCGCGCAGTTTGACCCGACTGCAGCACCTTGCGGCGGCGACTTCGATGCCTGGAAGCAGGGCATCACCGAGGAGGCCAAGGCCGCCGGCGTCGGCGCCGCCGGCCTCGAGGCGCTCGAGGATTCGCGCATCGACACCCGCGTCCTGGCGCGCGACCGCTCGCAAGGCGTGTTCTCGCAGACCTTCACCCAGTTCTCCGGCCGCATGATCTCGGCCTACCGGCTGAAGCAAGGCGCCGCGATGATGCAGAAATACGGCTCGGTCTTCGCCCGCGCCCAGCAGGAATTCGGCGTGCAGCCGGCCATCGTCACCGCATTCTGGGCGCTGGAGACCGATTTCGGCGCCGTCCAGGGCGATTTCGGCACGCTGAACGCGCTGGTCACGCTGTCGCATGACTGCCGCCGCCCGGCCACCTTCCGTCGCCAGATCGTGCCGCTGCTCAAGCTGATCGACCGCGGCGACCTGCCCGCCGACGTCAAGGGCGCCTGGGCCGGTGAGATCGGCCAGACCCAGATGCTGCCGATCGACTATCTGGAAGACAGCGTCGATGGCGACGGCGACGGCAAGGTCGACCTGCGCAACAGCGCGCCCGACGTCATCATGACCACCGCCAAGAAGCTCGAGATCAAGGGCTGGAAGCGCGATCAACCCTGGGTGCAGGAAGTGCGCGTGCCCGACACCTTGCCCTGGGAACAGACGGCGCGCACCAACAAGATGCTGATCAGCCAGTGGAACGCATGGGGCCTCACCAATCCCGACGGCTCGCCGCTCAAGGACAACGGACTGAAGGCCGGCCTGGCGTTACCGATGGGCCGCAAGGGCCCCGCCTTCCTGACCTACGAGAACTTCGACGTTTATATCGAGTGGAACCAGTCCTTCACCTATGCGCTGACCGCCGCCGTTCTGGCGACCCGCTTTGCCGGCGCCCCGGCCTATGACCCGCGCGATCCCGAGCCCGGCCTCAGCATGGACCAGATGAAGGAGCTGCAGAACAAACTGGAAGCCAAGGGCTACGACGTCGGCAAGGTCGACGGCATCCTCGGCACCAACACGCGCGATGCCGTGCGCAAGGAGCAGATCAGGCTCGGCATTCCAGCCGACGGCTGGCCGACGCCGGACCTGCTCGCGAAGCTCTCGTCGTAGCTATTTGGCTTCGGTGCAGGTCACCGGTTTCTGCGGGTTCTGCATCAGGTCGGTGAAGGTCGCTTCCTTGCCCTTGGTCCACCACTCGTATTGCTGCCCGACATAGCGCGCGCCGGAACCGCTGATCACCGAAACGGTGACGACGGTGGTCTTGCCGAGATCCAGCACGGCGAACTGGTTGGCGCTGGTGTTGATGTAGGTGACCGTCATTTTGCGCCCGGGGCAGGTGTAGGTCGCTTTTGTGGTCTGAGGTTTTTCCTTCCCCGGCAGCTTGATCGCCACGGTCGTCGCCGATGCGACGACAGTCATCGCCAGCAGCGAGCCTGCGAGAAATGCAATGCCTTTCACGGTCGATCTCCCAATAGGTTGAACCCTCGAACTCAATCCGCCATCGTCTCCAGACTGGCGAAGCCCTGCGGCGCCTCGCCCTCGTCGAAGGGCGTCGTCACTTCCACGAAGGTGTCTGGATAAAAGCCGTTGAAGCGGGTGCGCAGCGACAGCGAATAGGCGCCGATATGGCCGATCTCGATCCAGTCGCCGGTATCCACCGTTTCCGGCAGCCAGAACGGCCGCGACAGGATGTCGACGGAATCGCAGGTCGCCCCGCACACCTTGAACGGCACGATGTTCTTTTCCGAGCCGTTGCGCGAGCGGATCGCGGGATCGGGGATGAAACGCGCCGGCAGCGTGATCTTGCCGGTCCACGAATCCGACAGTGACGCCCAGATGCCGTCATTGATGTAGAGCCGCCTGCCCTTGCGCAGCAACACACGCACGATCAGCGACAGGCAGCGCGCCACGATCACCCGGCCGGGTTCGGCCACCAGCGGCATCTGGTCAAAACCGTATTCCTTGAGATCGCCGGACAGCCTGGACATGATCTGGCCGAGCGACGGCATTTCGACATGCTTGCGGTTCGGGTCGTGGCCATATTCGGCCGGGAAGCCGCCGCCGACATCGAGCCCGGCGAGATCGAAGGAGAGCCGGTTGCGCACCCAGTCGGCCGAGGCGAGTGCCCGCTCATAGGTGTCGGGGTCCTCGATCTGGCTGCCGACATGGAAGCACAGCCCGACCTTGTAGCCGGTGCGCGCCAGCCGCTCCGCCAGTTCCACCGCGTTGGCCGGCCCGGCGCCGAACTTCTTCGACAGCTCATAGGCGGCGTGGCCCTTGGTCTGGACACGGACAAAGACGGTGATCGCACCGGGGTCGATGTCGAGCGCGCGCACCACCCGCGTCAGCTTGGTGATCTCGTCCTCATGGTCGACGGCGATGACGCGGATGCCGTATTTCTCCAGCGCCAGCTTGATGTCCGACTGCGCCTTGATCGGGTGCATGTAGAGCATTTCCGCATCCGGCGAGATGGCGCGCACGGCGGCGAATTCACCTGGAGACGCCACGTCGAAGGCGGTAACGCCTGCCTCGGCCAGCGCTTTCAGCACGATCTGCTCGCCATTGGTCTTGACCGCATAGGCGGTCTTGCCCGGAAACATCTGCATGAATTGCCGGGCATCGTCCTTCAGCACCTGAGGGCGGAAGCAATAGATCGGATCGTCGGGGCGGAGCGCGAGGGCTGCCTCGCGGGCGTTTTCGAATCGCTGCATGGGGCGAATCCCTGTTCTCGGTGCGTAATTATTTCACGCTAGCCGGGAAAGAAAACACTTCCATGTCTGTTCGCTTCATTACTGATCCAGCAAAAGGAATTGGCAGGAATAAAGCCGCCGACGGCAGGATTCGGGTGGCCGCGAGCCTAAGAGCGGCTAATCTTGCCCGACAGCAACGCGCTGCACGGGAGGGAACCGCCAGCCATGAGCACCGCAACGACACAGACCGTTTCCACCGGGCCGATGAGCGCGAGGGACTGGGGCCAGCTTCTGCTGCTCGGCGCCATCTGGGGCGGCTCGTTCTTTTTCGCCCGCATCGCGGTAGCGGAAATGCACCCGCTGGTGCTGGTGTTGTTTCGCGTGGCGATCGCGGCGGCCGCACTGCATGTCTTCCTCCTCCTGCGCGGCCCCTCCTTCCAGCTGGCGCTGCCCCATGCCGGCCTGTTCTTCCTGCTGGCGCTCACCAACAACGTCATCCCCTTCGCGCTGATCTTCGCCGGCCAGACCCAGCTCGGCGCAGGTATAGCCTCGGTGCTCAACGCGACGACGCCGTTCTGGACGTTGATCGTCGCCAATGCGATGACCACCGACGAGAAACTGTCCGTGAACAAGCTCGCCGGCATCGGCCTCGGCATCGCCGGCACCGCCGTCATGGTCGGCCCGGGCGTACTGGCGGGCCTTGGCGGACCGGTCTGGCCGAAATTCGCGCTGATCGGTGCCTCGCTCTCCTATGCCTTCGCACTGATGGTGGCGCGGCGGCTGAAGAGCGTACCGCCGCCGGTGTTGGCGACTGGCCAGTTGACCGCCTCCACCATCATCATGATCCCGGTTGCGCTGCTTGCCGTCGGACCGGGCGGCTTGTTCGTGGCGAGCACGCCGGTGTGGACTGCTGTGTTCGGCCTGGCATTGTTGTCCACCGCCTTCGCCTACATCCTTTATTTCAACCTGGTCGCCTCCGCCGGAGCTACCAACGCGTCGCTGGTGACGCTGATCGTGCCGGTCAGCGCCATCCTGCTTGGCATCGCTTTCCTGGGCGAGCGCATCGAGCTGCTCGAGCTTATCGGGATGGTGCTGATCGGGCTTGGCCTGGTCACCATAGACGGGCGTCTTTTCGCCCGTCGCTGACACCTTTCAGACACAATTTATGCACAGCCGGCTCACCGCTGTTTCGCCAAGGAATTCAAGGCATAGGGGCAAGAGACAGGTCGAATTTTCTAAAGGCTTGTCGCATTGCAGCACATTTTCTTCTTGTGTGTTGCCTGATTGCCTCTAGACTCTGGCCATAGTTTTCCAAGAGGAGGCTATGTCATGGGACTAACGAGGCCACTCAACGCATTGATGATTTGTGCTGCGTTTGCATTCATTGGCGCCCTCATTGTGGGCGTTCTTCCATAAAGCCGCGAAAGCGGGGGAAAGCAGCACCTGATAGTTCAAATCATTGAAAAGGCCGGGGAAACCCGGCCTTTTTCCATTCTGGGACTTTGTAGGAACTCCTGCCCCGCTTATAGTACCGGCGACCCCGGGGGGTAGGAAGACGAGCGATGCGGATCGACGAACCCAGCACCCGCGACGATTTCCCGATGCTTGCCGTCGCCTCCAGCGCGGAGTGGCGCGCTTGGCTGGAAACCAATGGGCGCACCGCCCGAGGCGTGAGCCTCCTCATCCGTCACAAGACCAGCGAGGCGCCGGGCATCCACTTCCATCAGGCGATCGAGGATGCGCTCTGCTACGGCTGGGCCGACGGCCGGGCTTCGCGGCGCGACACCGACAGTTTCCACCTCACCTTTTCGCCGCGTCCGGTCGACGGCGTCTGGGACAGGATCAGCCGCGAACGCGCCGAAAGCCTGATCGACAGGGGCCTGATGCGGGAGCCCGGCCTTGCCGCCATACGCCTGGCCAGAAGCGCCGGCAACTGGGAGACAGCGGCCGGCGCCTTCCCGGCCAGCCTGCCGGTCGATCTGCGGCAGGAGTTCGACAAGAACCGCGCCGCCTACCGCAATTTCGAACGGCTGCCGACACCGTCCAGGCGGCTAATCCTCGACTGGATCAGCCGGGCCGGGCAGCAGCAGACGCGACAGCGCCGCATCGAGCAGGCAGTCGCGATGGCGGAGGGTGTGGCTGGAAACACTGGCACATCCGCCTCCTCCTGAACGACCACGCCGACACCGTCGTCATCCCGGAAGCCGAAGCGCAGCGAAGGCTATCCGGGACCCATTGGCCGCATCGTCGTCGAGAGCGGCCCGGTCCTCGCTTAGTCTGCCCGCACTTCCGCACTGGTGCCGTGCACTCCGCCGATGTCACGGCGAAATTTGAACCCGGCCGCGCTGCTCAATAGGTTCTCGGTCGGCGCTCGGCTCCGCCTCGCTTGCCCGGAATGACGCGCGTGTAACTCAGGCGGCGGCCGGTCCCGCCTTGGCAACCGTTGCCGTGTGGCTTGCCGGCACCGCAGCTTCCGCAGCCGGCTGGTGCGCGCGGATGCCGATCATGTGGCAGATGGCGAAGACGAGGTCGGCGCGGTTCATCGTGTAGAAATGGAAGTCGCCGACGCCACGCTCGACAAGATCGAGCACCTGCTCGGCCGCTACGGCGGAAGCGACCAGCGCATGGGTCTGCGGGTCGTTGTCCAGCCCTTCGAAACGCTCGGCCAGCCAGGCTGGCACATGGGCGCCGGCGCGCGTGGCGAAGTTCGCCACCTGCCGGAAACTGTGCACCGGCTGAATGCCCGGCACGATCGGGATGTAGATACCGGCGCGGCGCACACGCTCGACGTAACGTTCGTAGAGATCGTTGTCGAAGAAGAACTGGGTGATCGCCCGCTTGGCGCCATTGTCCACCTTGCGCTTCAGCATTTCGATGTCGGTGGCGAAGTCTGGGCTCTCCGGATGCTTTTCCGGATAAGCGGCGACCGAAATGTCGAAATCGGCGATCCCCTTCAGGCCCGCCACCAGTTCGGCGCCGTTCTGATAGCCGCCGGGATGCGGCGTATAGGCCTGGCCAACGCCGGAGGCCGGATCGCCGCGCAGCGCGACGAAACGCTTGATGCCGGTGGCGGAAAAATCGCGGATCACCGCGTCCACCTCCTCGCGCGTCGCACCGACGCAGGTGAGATGCGCCGCCGCCGGAACGCCGGTTTCGGTGAGGATACGACGCACCGTGCGTGCCGTGCGTTCGCGTGTCGAGCCGCCGGCGCCATAGGTGACGGAGACGAAGTTCGGCCTCAGCGGTTCCAGCCGCTTGACCGTCTCCCACAGCCTGGCTTCCATCTCGTCGGTCTTCGGCGGGAAGAACTCGAACGAAACCCGGATCTTGTCGCCGATGTCGGGGCGGCGGGAAAGGCGGAACTGGTTCATCAGGCGATTTCCCGCACGGATTGGGTTTCGGGGATGGGATCGGCGATCAGCAGGCGCCGGTCGCGACCGAGCCACAATTTGACGGTGAGCTTGGCGTCGGAGCCGCCGCGCGGTTCGAAATCCTGGCTCTCCTCAAGATCGAGACCGGCTTCGGTGAACCATTCGGCGATCTGCCGGTCTGAGAAGCCGAGGCGCTGATGCGCATGCTCGTCGCGCAGGAACTCCAGCGCGTGCGCGGCGAAATCGACGATGATCAACCGCCCGGACGGGCGCAGCAGCCGCGCCGCGGCGCGAATGGCGGCCGCCGGATCGTCAAGATAATGCAGCACCTGATGGATGGTGATCAGGTCGAAAGAATCGCGTTCCACCGGTGGCGAAAGGATATCGCCTTGGCGCACCTGCGCATGCGCCACGCCGGCCTTGTCGAGATTGGCGCGGGCCACCGCCAGCATCTCACGCGACATATCGATGCCGACGCCACGCCGGTAGAGCGGCGCGAAAATTTCGAGCAGGCGGCCGGTGCCGGTGCCGAGATCGAGCATCGACTGGAACGGCCGCTTGCCGACCAGTTTGAGCAAAGCCGCCTCGACCGCGCGCTCCGGCACGTGCAGCGAACGGATTTCGTCCCAGCTCGCGGCGTTGGTGGAGAAATATTCGGCAGCGCGGTCCTGGCGCTTGCGTTTGACCGTCGCCAGCCGCTCAAGATCGCGCTCGCCTTGCGGATCGTCGGCGCGGATGCCGCCAATCAGCCTGAGCACGAAGTCGCGTGCATTGTCGAGGTCGGAGAGGCGGAAGAAGGCCCAGGACCCTTCCTGGTAACGACCGATCAACCCGGCATCGAGCAGCAATTTGAGATGGCGCGAGACACGCGGTTGCGACTGACCAAGGATTTCGGTGAGGTCGGAAACCGTGAGGTCGCCGCGCGCCAAAAGCGCCAGAATGCGCAACCGGCTGGATTCGGCCGCCGCCTTCAATGTATCTACCATCGTGTCGAGTGCGACATGCATGATCGAAGTCTCGCGCAAAAGATATAAACATATGTTTATGTCAATTTCGCAAGCCTTGCAATTGGCAATGTCGCGTCACGACCAGAAAATGGCGCAGCCCTTTTGCGCGGGGGACGATCGATGTTTGAGATGCGCGACGGAGAGGTACGACTAGCCGACGATCCGGCCATGCTGGACCCGGACGGTCATCTCGTCTTCATCGGCCGCGTTCTGTCGCCCTGGATGGCGCGGGAGGACTGTCCGAAGAACATGCGCGCCGCGAGAGAGACCAGCCAGCCGGCGGCATTGCTGATCGACGAGCCTTATCGCCCCGGCCTGACCGGATTGGAGCGCGCCAACCATATCCATGTGCTGACCTGGATGCACCACGCGCCGCGGAATCTGATTGTGCAGAAACCACGCCATGCTACGGAAGCCAAAGGCGTTTTCGCGCTGCGGTCGCCGGCCCGGCCGAACCCCGTCGGCCTGCATTCGGTGCGGCTTGTCTCGCTCGATATCGCGGCGGGCAGACTGGAGATCGAGACCATCGACGCGCTAGACGGCACGCCGATCATCGACATCAAGCCTTATTTTCCCTCGGTCGATGTTTTGGCCGACGCACTGATGCCGGACCGGGGTGAGCGATGACCGCGCCGACCGGCCGCCGCCGCGCCATCGCCAAGGCGCTCACCGCACTTTTGCCGCTGGCGCCTTATGCCGACATGGAGCGCATCCGCACCGACGCCGGCGCCGTGCATATGAAGACCTTGCCGCCAGGCATCGCGGTGTGGCTGGCGACGATTGCCCATGTCCGCCACCAGCACACCGATTACGAGAAGCTGCTGGCGGAAGGCTATGACCGCGACTCGGCGCGTTTCTTTGTCGTCGGCCAGACCAACGAGGTGCTGACACGCTGGCGCGCCACCCGCCTGCTCGACCCGGATGACGACGAAGACTAGGCTCAGATCGCCGTAAAGGCGTTGTCGACGAACAGGTGCGCGCCGTTGACGAAGCTCGATTCGTCGCTGGCCAGGAACAGCGCCGCCTTCGCCACCTCCTCCGGTTCGCCGATGCGGCCCTGCTGGGCGGCAATCGCCGCCTCGGAGACATCGACGCCGAGCCGCTGCAATTCCGCAACTTCACGCAAGCCGTGCGGCGTGCGGATGAAGCCGGGGCAGACAGCGTTGCAGCGGATGTTCCTGTCGCGGAACTCGACGGCGATTGCGCGCGCGAACATGTGGCAGGCGCCCTTGGTGGTGTCGTAGAGCACCTCCATCGGCGTCGCCGCCACCGCCGAAATGGACGAGGTGCAGACGATGGAGCCGCCGCCGGCCGCGATCATGCCCGGCAGCACCGCGCGCGTCATCAGGAACATCGAGCGCACGTTGACGGCATGCAGCCAATCCCATTCCGTCACCGTGGTGTCCAGGAACGGCTTGATGACGATGGTGCCGGCATGGTTGAACAGCACGGTCGCCGCCCCAAGAGTTTCCGCCGCCGCCTTCACCGCCGCTTCGACCTGGGCCTCGTCCGAGACATCGGCGGTGAAATAGGCGGCCTCGCCGCCGGCCGCCTCGATCTCGGCAACGGCGGCCGCCGAGGCTTCCGCGTTGCGGTCGACGATCGCCACCTTCGCGCCTTCTGCCGCGAAGAGGCGCGAGGCAGCGCCGCCCATGCCCGTCGCACCGCCCGAGACGATCGCCACCTTACCTTGCAGTCTTCCAGTCATGTTCTTGTCCCTGCTGTTATTTTTCTTGCCGGCCTGACTGCTTCTCATTCAGCCGGCTGACCGCGCATGCCGCCCGACACGGCGAATTCCTCCTCCGGCGACAGCACCAGGCGGTGCCGGCGATAGAAGCCGAAATAGGCAAGCCCGACGGCGTACCAGACGGCAGCCGCGATCGCCGCCCAGCGATAGAGCGGATCGAAGAACTGATAGGCCAGCGTGACCACGCAGATGAAGATCGTGGCATAGGCGCCGAAGCGGCCGAACGGGCTGATGAAGGGCCGCTCGATCGCGGCGTAGGTTGTGCGCAGCCGCAGGAAAGCAATGCTCTGCATCACATAGGAGACCATGCCGGCAAAGACGATCATCGAGACCAGGAACCCGCCCATGAAGGCGACATTGTGCCGGCCGCCCAGGAACCAGACGAGCAGCAGCATGAACAAGGCAAGGCCCGAACCCGCGGCCAACGCGATGTTGGGCGTCTTGGTGCGGGGATTGGTCACCGACAGGGCGGTCGGCAGATAACCGGCACGCGACAGCGAATAGATGTTGCGACCGGAAGCGAATGAACCGGCGAAGAAGGAAGCGGCCAGCCCCAGCACCGCCACCGAGGCCAGAAGCTTTGCCCAACCGTCGCCGAAGATGGTGCGGAAACCATCGAGCAGCGGTTCGCCCGAAGTGCCCATGGCATGCGCGCCATGCGGAATGGACGCGCTGAAGAACAAAACGCCGAGCGCCAGCGCGGCCAGCGTGAGGATCGACAGGATCAGCGCGCGCGGCATGTCGCGCTTCGGGTTCTTCGCCTCCTCGGCGGTGAGCGGCAGTTGCTCGACCGCCAGGAACATATAGACCGCGAACGGCAGCGACAGCATCACGCCGGTGAAGCCAAACGGTAACCACGGCCCATTGCCTTCCGGCAACAGCGCCGAGCCCTGCGGACCCGCGGCTATGTTCAGGGCGTAGCGGGCGAAGTCGAGATGCGGGATGGCCACGACGAAGAAGAACAGCAGGACGGCGATCGCGGCGACAGTGATGTAGATGACGACCCGCATCGACAGCTCCAGCCCGCGCAGCGACAGCCCCAGCATCACCGCATAGCCACCCGCCCACCACAGCGGCAGCGCGCTGTCGGGCGTGCCGAAGATGGCAGCGAGATAGGAGCTCATGAAAAACATGTTGGCGGCGGGCGCCAGCACGAATTCGATGTTTTCGGCAAGGCCGGTGGTGAAGCCGCCCCAGGGGCCCAGGGCCGTACGCGAGAAGGAATAGGCGCCGCCGGTATGCGGCAGTGCCGCGCTCATCTCGCCGATCGAACAGCACAGGCACACATACATGAAGCCGATGATCAGCGCCGCCAATAGAAGGCCGCCGAAGCCGCCCTGCGAGAAGCCGATGTTCCAGCCCGAATATTCGCCGGCGATGACGGCGCCCACGCCCATCATCCAGAGCGAAAACAGCCCGGCATGCCGTTGCAACTGGCGTTGCTCGAAATAACTCTGATCGACCGCCTGGTATGTGACGCCGGCTGTCCGCCCGTCGGTGCGTTTGCTCATCCCTATCCCCTCCTTCACGGAGGATCGGCGCCAATCGGTGTCGATTGGTCCTAGCCCTCCCATGCTTATCCGGCATAGTTTCAGCGCCGCGCGCGGGACGAAATATCCCCAAAGGGGTATGGCTTGAGGGATAGGCTGGGTTATGCAGGCTGACGATCCGTCGGACAGGGAGGTTCGATGGGAATGAACGGTCAAACCGCGCTGGCGGCCTGGCACACGGCCACGCCCGACCTGGTGGCGCTTATCGGCAAGCAAGGCTTTGCCGAACGTCTGGACGCGGCGCTGCGCGCCGTCGCGCCCTTCGATCTGTCCTGCATCTTCGCCTATCCGGGCCGCGACCGCCCTCGCCTCCTGCATGACGGGCTGGGCGACATCTCCTCCTCGCAGATCATGCGCAACTATCTCGACGGCACCTATCTCCTCGATGCCGTCTATTCCGCCTGCCTGCGTCGGGCACCACCGGGCCTGCACCGCCTGGTCGATCTCGCGCCCGATGCCTTCTTCGAAGCCGAATATTACAACTCGCCGGACGTCCACCCCTGCATCTCGATGGAATCGGGTTCGCTGAGCGAGGAGATCGTCTTCCTGACGCCGTTGCAGCCGGGCTTTTATCTCGCCTATTCGCTGCTGCGGGCGAATTCGAGCGCCACATTCTCCGGCGCCGACTTCGAGCGCCTCCGGCAGACTGCCCCATTGGTGGCAATGCTGATCAATCGCCATTGGGAACAGCTGGCGCCGGCCGCCGCGACCGAAGCAGACCAGCCGCACGACACCGACGATGTCGAGCGTGCCTTCGCGACCTTTGTCCCGTCGCGGCTGACACGCCGCGAGCAGACCATCGTCAGCCTGGTGCTGCGCGGCCATTCCTCGATGTCGATCGGCCGCATTCTCGGCATCGCCGAAGGCACGGTGAAGATCCATCGCAAGAACATCTACGCCAAGCTGGACATTTCCAGCCAGACCGAGCTTTTCAACCTGTTCATCAAACATCTTTTGAGCGAACGCTGAACGCTGGTCGGCGCTCAAGGAAATGCAATGACCAAGGACACACCCGCTGCCCGCGGACGTGGCCCGTCATTTTGACGGAAATGGCGCATCGTTCGCGGGCATTCTCCGTCCGAATATGCCGACAGCCGGAGGAAAGATCATGGACAAGACCGCAGCCCCCTGCCCGCCATCGAGAGCCGGCATGTCGACCCGCACGCCTATCCAGCCGGCGTCGCCTTCCTCGACGGGCAATACCTGCCGATGTCGCAGGCCAAGATTTCAGTGCTGGACTGGGGTTTCCTGCATTCCGACGCCACCTACGACACCGTTCATGTCTGGAATGGCCGTTTCTTCCGCTTGGATCTGCATATCGAACGTTTCTTCGGCGGGCTGGAGCGGCTGCGTATGTCGATCCCGTTCAGCCGCGAGCAGGTATCGGAAATCCTGCAAAATTGCGTGGCACTGTCCGGCCACCGGGCAGCTTACGTCGAGATGCTTTGCACGCGCGGCGCTTCGCCTACCTTCAGCCGCGACCCGCGCGACGCCATCAACCGCTTCATGGCCTTCGCCGTGCCCTTCGGCTCGGTCGCCAATGCCGAGCAGCGTCAGCGCGGCCTCCACGTGGCGATCAGCGACCGCATCCGCATCCCGCCGGCCTCGGTCGACCCGGCGATCAAGAACTATCATTGGCTGGATCTCGTGCGCGGCCTCTATGACGCCTATGACCGCAACGCCGAGACCGCGCTGCTGCTCGATTTCAACGGCAATGTCGCCGAAGGTCCCGGCTTCAACGTCTTCGCGGTCAAGAACGGCAGGTTGACCACTCCCGCCATCGGCGTGCTGGCTGGCATCACCCGGCGTACCGTGTTCGACCTTTGCGCCGAACTCGGGCTGGACTGCACGGCGGCCGATGTCTCCGTGCCCGCTTTGAAGGAGGCCGACGAAGTCTTCATCACCTCGACCGCCGGCGGAATCATGCCGGTGACGATAATCGACGGCGCGGCTGTCGCCGACGGCAAGATAGGGCCGGTCACGAAGCGGCTCGAAAAGCTTTATTGGGACAAACATGAGGACCCGGCCTGGTCGAGCCCGGTGCATTACGGCTAGGCCGCGCCTTGCCGGCCACAGCCGTTTCTGCTGCCCTCACGCGTCTTCAGTTGGGAGTGGTTCCGCAAGGACGGCACGAAGCTGCGTTCCGGCCATTTCAGCAGCGGCACGCAGGTTGGCGAATGGACCAACTATGACAAGGCGGGCAGGTCTAAAAGGTCACCACGATAAAGGCCAAGCCGCAGGGATAAAGCTAGGTGCTTCTGCGCCCTCCTCCGACCAGCCAGCCGATCAAGGCACGCAGTTCCACCGTTTGTTCGGCGGCATCGAAGCCGGTATTGCCGGAAGCGAGGAAGGAAGCATCGAAAAGATGCTGCACCCAGGCGGCGGCACGCTCCGGCGCGAAAGCGAGCCTGGTGCCGCGTTCGGCCATGCGCCGCAGAAGGACGGTCACTGTCCGCCTCGCCCGCTCCTCGTCTTCCACCACCATCCTGGCGAATTCCTCGTCACGGCCGACCTGCAGAAGCGCCACCGCCATCAATCCGGGGGTCAGCGGATTGGCGAGATCGTCGAACAGGCATTGCAGGACGCGGTCGAAGCCGGCCTCCGGGTCTTTCTCGGCCTCGGCCTCCTCGTAGATCGCCACCATGCGCTCGAATGCATCGCCGAACAGGCCGTGCACGATATCGCGCTTGGTCGGGAAATAGTGGAACAGCGTGCCGGAGCCGATGCCGGCGCGGCGGCAGATCGAGGCGGTCGAGGTGCCGTCGACGCCGTTGGCCGCAAACTCCTCGGCTGCCGCGACAAGGATACCGGCGCGCTTTTGCGCATGTTTTTCAGGATCGACGGTTCGCATCGGCCAGTCTCGGCTGCTTGACAGGTTTCGGCATCTCGATCATTAATAGAGCATACACTCCATTAATATCCAAGGGCCGTTCGTGATGTCCCCCATGCCGGACGCATTGTCAAAGCCGCCATTCGCCGGACGGCTCGGCGCGATGGTCTTCCTGTTCTTCCTGTCGCCGGTCTGCGCCGAATATCTGATCGGCTATGCCGAAAGCACGAACCACCCGCTTGAGATGCTGGGCGGCCTTCTCATTCTTGGACCGCTCTATGGTTCGGTTGCGCTGCTCATCCGCGAAATCACCCGCCGCACCGGGCGCGGCTGGCCGACGATCCTGCTTTTGGCAACGGCGTTCGGACTGATACAGGCCGGACTGATCGACCAGAGCCTCTTCAATCCGCATTACGGCGTCGATCTCAACATCCCCTATTGGGATGAGGAACGATTGCCGACCGCGCTCGATCATCTTGGTATCAGTGCCAATCTGGCGCTTAATTTTATCGGCGGTCACGTCATCTGGAGCTTCGCGGTTCCCATCGCCGTGGTGGAATCCTGTGTGCCGCGCATCGCCGACAGGCCCTGGCTGGGGCGCGTCGGCGTCCTGCTGATGGTTTCGCTCTATCTGGTGGGCGCTGCCTTCATCTTCGACGATAATTTCAGGATCACGGGTTTCGTCGTCACCAAGGCGCAGTTCGTTGCGACGGCCGCCTGCGCGCTGCTTCTGTGCATGGCCGCATTCCTGGTTCCTGTCAGAACCCTGAAGCAGGCCGGTCCGGTTCCGGCGCCGTGGCTAGTCGCCACCCTGATGTTTGCCGTGTTCGGCTTCCAGGCGCTGTCCGCGTCGGACTGGGCCAGTGTGTCCTTCTCGGTGTTGGTGGGTATCGGCAGCGGCGCGTTGCTGGTGATGTGGTCGCGCCGCACCGGCTGGAAGAAACCGCATGTCCTGGCGGTGGCCGCAGCGGCCTTGATCGCCAATGCGATGATTTCCTTTGTCGTCCAGCCGCTCGGTGACCCTTCGCCGACGGTGAAATACGCCGTCAACGCCACCATGCTGCTCGGTGTTCTGACCCTTATCGCCTGGGCTTTTCACCGGCTGCATAAGGCCAGGGCCGATATTTGAAGCCGTGCTAGGCGTGCTTGGTGACGATCAGGCCTTGTAAATCCATTGCTCCGGCACGCGCACCGAAATTTCTTCCCCCGCGCTGACGACGCCCGGCTTTTCAACCCAGGCCACCAGCCCCCGCAACCGCTTGGCCACTCTCGGAAACAGCAGCGAACCGGCATCCTGGTCCGCCATTCCGGCGTTCTCCGCGATCGAACGGCCGGAAAGACGACAGGGTCCGTTCTGCGCGTCGATCTTCAGCGTCACCCCGCCGGCAAAGAACAACAGCGTCGCCGACGGCAGCATCGACAGGTTCGGCAAACCGTCGATGACCAGATTGGCGCCGATCCATTCCGGCTTGATCTCGGCAAGCCCCATCAGCCCGGCAATCGTCGCCAGTTCGTCGAAGGCGACGATCGACACCTGCCGCTCGTTGCGGATTTCGGTGCCGCGTGGATACCACGGCTCGCGGCCGCCCGAGCGGCGGGTCGAACCGCCATGAAAATCGCCCGGTATGCCGTTGAAACCGAGCTCAAGGCGATCGACAGGTCGCGTTTGGAAATCGTCGGACGGCGCCGCATAAAGCCCGGCAACCTTGGCCCCTAGCTTTTTCGCCGGCACGATTTCGGCCGGCGGCTGTATCTGTGTCGGGGCATCGAGCATGGCTCACCTCGTCGGCGCGATGGAATCTCGGTCGCGAAAATGCCCAAACGGGCACGGCGGGTCCAGTCGAAAGCGCTGATGATCCGATGAACGCAGCGAATGGCTCGTCACATCACGCGTTTCTTACCGGTTTTGACCGGCGTCTGGCCGGCGGCTATATTGCCACCGCGCCTCGGGCATTTGATGATCCAGGCTACAACCGGGTGGCGGCCGTGCCGTCTCATGCCATGCACCCTTACAAAATGGTCGCGACGCTCTGGCTGGCCTGGCTGATATCCTGGGTAATCGCCGCTCTATGGGCCGATCCGGTGAAACGACGCGCCGGTCTCGACGCCGAATACCAATATCGCATCGTCCTTCTGGTCGGCACGTTGCTGTTCTTCGTGCCCGCGCATGGCTTCATCGGCCGCGTGCGGCTGTGGCCGCCGAGCCCGACGCTGGCCTGGCTCTGCGTCGCGCTGATCGCCATAGGCCTTCTCTTCACCTGGTGGGCGCGGATCCATCTCGGCCGCCTCTGGTCCGGCACCGTCACCGCCAAGATCGATCACCATGTCGTCGACACCGGCCCCTACGCGCTGGTGCGACACCCGATCTACACCGGCCTGTTGCTTGCCATCCTCGCCACGATGGTGGCGCGCGGCACGCTGTGGGCGGTTGCGGGCGCGGTATTGCTGACCATCGGCATCGTCATGAAGGCGCGCCTGGAGGAACGTTTCCTGCACAGCGAGCTCGGCAAGGCCTATGACGACTATGCCGGCCGCGTGCCGATGCTGGTGCCCTTCACGCAGGTCTAACTCAGCTCATGCGCAACAGCGCGCCGCCGATCGAATAGCCGGCACCGAAGGCGCAGAGCAGGCCGAAATCGCCGGGTTTCATGTCGGCATGGTTTTCGCTGAGCGCGATGATGGCGCCGGCGCCGGCCGTGTTGCCAAGCCGCTCCAGCACCATCGGCGCACGGTCGTGGCCGACCTCATGGCCGAAAGCGAGCTTCAGGATCATGGCGTTCATGCGCGCATTGGCCTGATGCAGCCAGAAGCGCCGGATGCCGTTGGGCGTCAGCCCATGCTCGGCCAGGAACTCGACGATGAACTTGTGGCCGGCGACGGTGACTTCCTTGAACACCTTGTTGCCGACCTGCTTGATCATGTTGCCTTCGAGGTCGATCATATAGGGATCGTCCTGCGCGGTGCGGGTCAGGTAGCCGAGATTGGTGCGGATGTTGGACGACAGCTGCGTCCACAGGCGCGTATCCAGCACCTCGAAACGGCCCGGGCGAACGTCGTCGCCTTCCACGGCTTCGACCACCATCGAAACGGCGGCGTCGCCGAAGATGAAATGCGTCTGGCGGTCGCGGAAATTGAGATGGCCGGTGGTGATTTCCGGCGTGACCACCAGAACTCTTTTCTGCCCACCTGAACGCACCAGATTGACCGCCATATGCAGGGCCGCGGCCGCCGAGGAGCAGCCAAGGCCCATATCGAAGGCCGCGCCCCTGGTGCCCAGCGCCTGCTGCATCTCGATGGCGATCGCCGGATAGGGGCGCTGCAGATGCGAGCACGAGCAGATCACCAGATCGATATCGCCGGGCTCGATGCCGGCATGCGCCATCGCCTTGCGGGCGGCGGCGATGCCGAATTCGGCCTGCACCGACAGCGCATCGTCTGGCCTTGCCGGCAGACGCGGCGCCATGCGCTTCGGATCGAGGATGCCCGCGCGCTCGATGACGTGGCGTTTCCTGATGCCGGAAGCATGCACGATGAAGTCGGAATCGGATTTCTGCAGCAGCTCCGCGCCGGTGCCGGCTAGCCTGGCATTTTCCGCGTCAACCCAGGCGTTGAAGCTTTCGACCAGTTCGTCATTGGTGATCGACGCTTCGGGGATTTCAACGCCGATGCCGCTGATGATGACACGATGCATGTCCAACTCGTTTGCTGGCGGCGGGGGTGCCGCGCTGATCCTTACGCCGTGGGGAGGATACGGCGTGACCGGCTTTTCCCTTGCGGTTTACGCTACCTTCCGCCGCGATGCGAGCCCTTCCTGTCCGGCATCCGTGGCGGATTGTTGACGCAACGTTCGCATCGGACTGGCCTCGGCTTTGCCACGGAATGGCGTGGAAACCGCGTCATCGCGGGCAAAAACCACCTAGTCGCCACGCGTCGCCACGATGAACAGCCGAGGGAAATGCAGCAGCACCTTGCCGTCGGAAGCCGGTGGATAAGCCTCGGCGATCCGCGCCGTATAGTGGTCCAGGAAGCGGCGCTGTTCGCTCTCGTCGAGCGGATCGAGGAACGGCTTCAGCCCGGTCGATTTCACCCATTCGACGATCGCCGCCGCGTCGGCGAGCGGGTGGTTGTAGATGGTGTGCCAGATATCCAGCCTCGCCGCATACGGCTTCAGCCTGTCATAATAGAAAGACACCGGCGGCAGCGGAGCGCGCGCCGCCTTGGCGAGTTTGTCCGCGAAAGGCATCGCCGCCGCAGTCTCGCGCATCAGCCGGTGCGACGGCTCGGCCATGTTGTCGGGCATCTGCACCGCCAGCGCGCCGCCGGGCGCAAGCAACCCGGTCAGCCGTTGCAGAACGGCCGGATGTTCCGGCAGCCACTGAAACACCGCATTGGCGAAGATGACGTCGACCGGCTCGGCCGGCATCCAGCTTGCCGCGTCGGCGAGCTCGAAGGAAAGCCCGGGCAGGCGCGCCCTCGCCTTCTCGATCATGTCGGGCGATGTATCGAAGCCGCTGACCTCGGCATCCGGCCAGCGTTCGGCCAGCAGCTCGGTGGAATTGCCCGGCCCACAGCCAATGTCGACCACGCGGCGCGGATCGGCGACGGGCACCTGCGCGAGCAGATCCCGCGCCGGCCGCGTCCGCTCGTCCTCGAACTTCAGATATTGCGCGGCGGACCAGTCTTTCATTTTGCAAACTCCGAACGGGAGGTGGAACGAAAACGCCCCGCTTTTTGGGCGGGGCGTTGGTATTGTCAGCGCGTCAGTCTCTTATACGTCATCCTGTGCGGATTGACGGCTTCCGGGCCAAGGCGCCGGATCTTGTCCTTCTCATAGTCCTCGAAGTTGCCTTCGAACCACTCGACATGACTGTCGCCCTCGAAGGCCAAGATGTGCGTGGCCAAGCGGTCGAGGAACATACGATCGTGGCTGATGATGACGGCGCAGCCGGCATAGCTTTCCAGCGCGTCTTCGAGTGCGGCCAGCGTTTCGGTGTCGAGATCGTTGGTCGGTTCGTCAAGCAGCAGCACATTGCCGCCGGTGCGCAACATCTTGGCCAGGTGCACGCGGTTGCGCTGACCGCCGGAGAGGTTGCCGACCTTCTGCTGCTGGTCGCCGCCACGGAAGTTGAACGACGAGCAATAGGCGCGGGTGTTGGCCTCGAACTTGCCGAGCTTGACCACTTCGGCGCCGCCGGAAATTTCTTCCCACACGGTCTTGTTCGGGTCGAGCGCGTCGCGACTCTGGTCGACATAACCGAGCTTAACCGTCTCGCCGACGCGGATCGTACCGGCATCGGGCTTTTCCTGGCCGGTGATCATCTTGAACAGCGTCGTCTTGCCGGCGCCGTTCGGGCCGATGATGCCGACAATGCCGCCCGGAGGCAATTTGAAGGTCAGGTTTTCGATCAGAAGCTGTTCGCCGAAACCCTTGTCGAGATCGGCGACTTCGATAACGACGTTGCCCAAGCGCTCGCCATGGGGAATGACGATCTGCGTGTCGGTCGGGCGACGGTTATTGGCCTGTTCGAGCAGGTTCTCGAAGGCCTGGATACGCGCCTTCGACTTGGTCTGACGCGCTTTGGGCGAGGACTGGATCCATTCGCGTTCGCGGCCGATGGCGCGCTGGCGGGCGTCGTCTTCCCGACCTTCCTGCTTGAGGCGCTTGGCCTTGGCTTCCAGATAGGCGGTGTAGTTGCCCTCGTAGGGAATGCTGCGACCGCGGTCGAGCTCGAGGATCCAGCCGGTGACGTTGTCGAGGAAGTAGCGGTCGTGGGTGATGAGCAGCACGGCGCCCTTGTAGGCGCGCAGGTGCTTTTCCAGCCAGGCCGTGGTCTCGGCGTCGAGATGGTTGGTCGGTTCGTCGAGCAGAAGCAGATCCGGCTCGGAGAGCAGCAGCTTGCACAGCGCCACGCGGCGGCGCTCGCCACCCGACAGCTTGGTCACGTCGGCGTCCTTGGGCGCGCAGGCCAGCGCTTCCATCGCCATCTCGACCTGCTGTTCGAGATCCCACAGATTGAGGCGGTCCATGTCGTCCTGGAGCTTGGCCGATTCGTCGGCCGTCTCGTCGGAATAGTTCATCATCAATTCGTTGTAGCGCTCGATGATGGCCGTCTTCTTGGCGACGCCCTCCATGATGTTCTCGAACACGGTCTTTGCCGGATCGAGATGCGGCTCCTGCGCCAGATAGCCGACGGTTGCGCCTTCGGCGAGCCAGGCTTCACCGGTGAACTCCTTGTCGAGCCCGGCCATGATCTTCAGGATCGTCGACTTACCGGCGCCGTTGGGGCCGAGAATGCCGATCTTGGCATCGGGATAGAAGGACAGATGAACATTCTCCAGCACCTTCTTGGTGCCGTAGGCCTTCGAGAGACCCGACATGTGATAAATGAACTGGCGTGCCACGCGCGCTTTCCTTGGTCGAACGGATTGGAAGCCGAATTGAACGGAGGTTGCGCGCTATGTAGGCGATGGCGACCGAAACGGCAATCGTCAAGGCCGCGAAAACGCCGGCCGTCAATTGGTCCTGGCGTGAAGCCTTGGCTTGGTTTCGGCCTTCAGCACCTTGCCAGGCTTGAGATGCGGCAAGCCGCCCGCACCTCGATCTGCCGCGGCCTCGACATCGGACCAATGCGCTCGTCGTCGCGGATCGTCTCCAAGCGAACGCCTGTGGCCTTTGCTATCTCTCCGACAGCCAAGACCTCGACTTCGCCTTTCCCACGAACCTGTAGTGACTGCGGGATGCGGGCCGATTATATCGGGGGAGGAAGGCAAACTGTGATGACCGAACTCAACTCGACGATCACGTGTCCGCATTGCGGCCATACCGCTGTCGAACAAATGCCGACCGATGCCTGTCAATTCTTCTATGACTGCAAGGGTTGTGGAACCCTCTTGCGCCCGAAGAGTGGTGATTGCTGCGTTTTCTGTTCCTATGGCTCAGTGCCCTGCCCGCCCATTCAAGAAGAACGAACTGGCGGTGCACCAACCTCCTGCTGTTGGGCCTCGCACGGCTGAACGAGGCCCAACTCGCAGAAACAGCGTTCTGCATGAAACCAGCAGAATTTACCGGCGGGCGTCGAGCAGGGCGTTGACCTTGCTGATCTCGCTTTCCGGCAATGCCGGGCGCCCGAAATCGGCGGCAAGCTTCAGTTCCGCCGCATCCAGCGCCTGTTCCTGGGCGACGGGATCCTGGATAGCCAGCGCCGCCTCGCGGCTCTTCTCGTAGGCGGCGATCTTGCCCACTGCGGAGTTCGGGTTTGCGCGTGCCCTGGCCCGCGCCGATGCATGGGCCGCGTTCAGCGCGCCTAGCTTGCCGGTATTGCTTCCGCCGTCTTCCGGCTCGGTTTTGTCGTGCGCGTCGGCAGAAGCATCGTGCTCGGACGAGGAATGTCCGTTGCCGCCGCCATTGCCACCATTACCGCCGTTCTTGGCATATGCGGCACTGACGAAACCATAGCCATTGGCATTTGTGAGAGCTACGCCTCCGGCCGCCAATCCCAGGCAAGCAAGAAGCGCGAATTGGCGCGAGAGTTTCATTTTTCATCTCCATGGCCCCATCCCACAACAAGCGGTTCATATCCGTTTGCGGCATATCTGAGGCAGATTCTGGGTTTGTTGGTCCTTCCCCATTCAAATTGCCCATCGGGGCAACGAATGGCGTGTACCTCTCAGTCGTCCGAATTATCCCAGCCGTCACCGTAGAACGGCCCGTAGTTCGGCATGATACGGATCAGCGGACGCGGACGCTCATAGCGCCAGTAATCATCCGGCTGCGGCTCGTAGGTGCGGTACACCGGGCGGTGATAGCGCCAATGCTGACGATGATGCTTCTTGTAGTGCTTGCGAGGCCGGACGCAGTAGCCATCGGGCGTAAGGTAGGCGCAGCTCACCCTGGCCTGCTGAACGAGGCCATCGGAAGCCGGCGCGACGGGTTTTATCGTCGGCGCCGCCTGGGCGGCAAATGCAAGCGCCGACAACGCGCCCGCCAAAACAAGAACAGAGACTTTCATTTGCCCCTCCTTCGGTTGCTGTTGGCCTCGATCAACACTTCGAATCCGCACGATTTGGGGCAATCCACGATCAAATTGTTTTTCCGACGAACACAGATTTCGATTGCCGTGAGAAAGCGCTTTGTCCATCGCAACCGCGAGATGGCTCGGCCGGCAGCGCTAAGAGGTTGGCAGATGCCGCCGCACTAGGCGGTACTCGTGCCAGATCAGCCACATCACGACGAGGTCAAAGACGGTCAAAACGATGAGCCCGACGCCATGCGTGTAGGAGAAACGATAGAGCTGATAAGCGATGAAGAGGCCGAGCACGACCAGCGATGCTGGATAGGCCCAGAGTTTGTTTCGCAAAAGCCCGGCGACGAGCGCCAGTTTAACGATGCCGTGGCTCAACAGATAGAACGCATAGAAATGCCGGGTTTCCACGGAAAAGCCTTGCGCCCAGGTCAGCAGGTGCGTGGCCAGGAAATCCTTCGGGTCCTCGACCAGCTCTTCCTGGGTAAGCATGTTGACCAGATTTGAAATCGTGTCCGTTCCGACAAGCCAGAGCGCGATGCCGCCTGCGCATTCAAGCAGAGCATGGGCGCCTTTGAGCAGGACACTGACTTGAAATATCTGGTGAATGCGGTGTTCTTGCATCCAGGCCTCTGTCGGCAACATTCCTGCGGTTGGTAACATCCGCAGACCAGCGCTTGGAAGCCGGTCGACACAAAATGAGTTTCACCACGCCACCCGGCGCCAAAAAGCCTTGTCCGATGTGGATCAATTCGTCTTGGCGAGAAGCCTTAACTTGATCTCCGCCTTCAGCACCTTGTCGACCTTGGAACGCGGCAGGTCGCTCCACACCTCGATCTGCTTCAGTGTCTTCACCGAGCCGACCTCCCCCCACAGCCAACCACACACCACGGAGCTTGTGGCGATCATCCAACAAAAAAATCTTGACAATTGCCAAGCAAATTTCTGGGCGATTGTATAAATCATGAACCGATGGAATGAACCGGTTCATTGCGTGCGGCGCCGCGTCGTGATTTATTCCGGCAAACTAAAGAGACCCGCCGCGCCGACGATCTTCCGGCGCAGGAGCGGGTAAACAGGGATACGCAATGACTGAGGCTCTGATCGAGGTCCCGAGGGCCAGGGCGGGCGGGCGGCGATTGCCGATCGACAAGTTCAATGCGCGCCGCTCGGAACTGTCCGAGGCTGTCCTCAAGACGCTGGGCGAGCTTGGTTATGCGCGCACCAGCCTGCGCGAGATCGCCCAGAAGTCGGAATTCACGCACGGCGTCTTTCACTACTACTTCACCGACAAGATCGACCTGATCTGCTGCAGCGTGCGCCAGTACAAGGCGAAATGCGTGACCCGCTATGACGAGGTGACGGCCACCGCAAGGACGCGGGAGCAACTGATCGATGGTTTCCTCGACAAGCTCGCCGAGACCCTGCGCCAGGAAGCCGACATGCATCGGCTCTGGTACGATCTCAGGGCCCAGGCGCTGTTCGAAAGCGCCTTCCGCGAGGATGTCACCGCCATCGACAAGAGCCTGGAGGACATGATCTGGCGTGTCGCCTCACGGCTTTCCGAACTCACCGGCAAGCCGTTGACGATGTCGTCGCCGGTACTCTACGCGGTGATGGATGGCCTGTTTCAAAAGGCGCTGCTCAAATTCACCGACAACCAGGCCGAGGCGATCCCGGAACTTATCGCCGAGGTGCGCCGCGTCCTCGCCGTGGCGACCTGATCAGCCGACAGGCTCTTTGTCGACACCCTGAAAAGGTGCGCTTTTTCAATACGCTGTCAGTGCAAGCCAAAGAGCGGGCGGGGCCTCGGCCGCCAGCCCGCGCTCTGTGGAATTGATTGTGGCGACTATTGCAATCCGACCGGATCGACAGTGCCCACTGGGCAACCGGCATTGTCGGTCGGCGCCGACGCCAGCATCAGATCCTTCAGCGAACTGCCCGGCCCGATCGGCCCGGCGAGACCGAGCGTTACCTCGCCGATCAACCGCTTGCCGCGGTCGTTGAAGCAGGAAACACGCACGCGATCGCCCGCCCCCTTGCCGAACGCACTGTCGAAGGCGCTGCGGATCTGGTCCGAGGTGATGTCCTTGCCGATGTTCTTTTCGAACAGTTCCCGCACCGGCGAGGCATTGACCTGTCGCATCAATGCCAGCGCGTCGGCGAAGTAAGCCTGCTGATCCTTGCCGTAGCAGGTGCCGTGCTTGATCCACTCATGCCGTTCCAGTTGCGAGGCCGTGCCCGGCATCACCTTATCGAGTTCCTGGCGGGTTTTGGTGTCCAGATTGACCGGTGGCAGATCCTGCCAACGGCCCGGCTTGTCATTGGCCCGGTCCGAGGCGCCCACCTGGCAATAGAAATTGCCGTTCGGCTGCGGCCACAGGCCGTGCAGGGTGAAATTCGTCGCGTCGAAACTCGAACCCGTCATCGCCCGGCATTCCGGCTTGTTTGACTTGGTCTCGCAGAAGGCCGGCTGCCAGGAAAGCGCGAAGACGTATTCGGGCTTGCCGCCCGCGGCTTTCTTCTGTGCCGTTCCCGGTTCGACCGGTGCGGCTGGGACAACCGGCGCGGCGGCGGCCTCGCCGGCGAGATGGCCGCAGCTCACCTTCACCCAGCGACGCTCGGGATCGGCGCCCGGCACCCGGATCATGTAGTGGGTCGGCGCGTCCTTGTTGCCGGCAACAACGTCGTAGCTCTGGCCCACCTGCGTGCTGACATCGCCCGGGTTCTTGCCGCTTTTGATCGCCTGCGTCGCCGGACAGGCGGCGTCGGCGACGAAGCTGCCGCTGAGTTTCGTTTCCGCACGCGCGGCTCCGCTGAGTGCGACCCCGGCAAGCATCGACCCGAGAACAAGCCAAATCCGCATGCGAAAATTCCCCCTGGTTGGACAGCGCGCCATCTGCCTCACCGATATGACAGAATTGCGATGCACTCGTCACCGCGGTTTGAACTTCCGCTGCGGAAATAGCGCAGCCGATTGACGCTAAACCGGCGCCGGCGCAAACAAAAGCCTTGCGACTTTCAGTGGCAAGGAGCGCGGATTTCAACCGCGCCTTGGGGGAGGAGAAGAGAATGCCGTTCAATGACCAGCGCAGCCTAGCCTCACCCACCGGCGCATCGCTCAATCTTTACACGCGCAAGGCAGACGGCAAGGAGCGTGGCGTGGTCCAGATCAGCCACGGCCTTGCCGAGCATGCCGCGCGTTATGCCGGCCTCGCAGATTTTCTCGCCGGCCGCGGCTACCACACCTATGCGCATGATCATCGCGGCCACGGCCACACCACGGCGCCAGACGCGCCGCCCGGCAAGTTCGGTGACACCGACGGCGGCGGTAAGGTGATCACCGATGTCCTCGCCGTGCACGAACTGATCGCAACCGAGCATGACGGGCTGCCGGTGATCGCCTTCGGCCACTCCATGGGCGGACTGATCGCGCTCAACTTCATCCAGAGACATTCGCCGCGCCTGGCGGGCGCCGCCGTCTGGAACGCCAATTTCAGCGCCGGCATCGCCGGTTATGCAGCGCTCGCCATACTGGGCTGGGAGCGGTTCAGGCTGGGCTCGGACGTACCCTCGCGCATGTTGCCCCGCCTCACCTTCCAGGCCTGGGGCAAGGCGGTTCCCGGCCACCGCACCCTGTTCGACTGGCTGTCGCGCGATGCGGCTGAGGTAGACAAATACATCGCCGACCCGCTCTGCGGCTGGGATGCCTCGGTCTCGCTCTGGCGCGACCTGTTCGGTTTCATCTTCGCCGGCGCCGACGATAGCCGTTTCGCCGGCATCCGCAAGGACCTGCCCGTCAACCTCACCGGCGGCGAGAAGGACCCCGCAACCAGTGGCGGCAAGGCCGTGGAGCATCTGACACGGCGCATGCGCCAGATGCACTTTTCGAATCTCGTTTCAAAGGTTTACCCCGAAACGCGGCACGAAAGCCTGAACGAGGTGAATCGGAACATTATCATGGAAGACTTCGCCGCCTGGGCGGACAAGGTCACGGCTTCGCGCTAAGTTTTGCCGTTTACAGATGCTGGTCCATCGCAAGAACCGTGACAGGACCTGTTTGGGTTGCTAGAGCCTGCCCGACCAAACGAACCTGCGGTGTTTCATGGCCAATCCTCCCTTGAAAGGCGTGCGCGTCATTGAACTCGCCCGCATCCTTGCCGGCCCGTGGGCGGGACAGATGCTGGCCGATCTCGGCGCCGACGTCATCAAGGTCGAAAGTCCGGAAGGCGACGACACCCGTAAATGGGGGCCGCCCTTCGTGAAAGGCAAGGATGGGGAGAACCTTTCCGCTGCCTACTACCACGCCTGCAACCGCGGCAAGCGTTCCATCGCCATCGACTTCTCGACGCCGGAAGGTGCGGAGACAGTGCGCAAGCTGGTCGCCAGCGCCGACGTTTTGATCGAAAATTTCAAGCTGGGCGGCCTGAAGAAATACGGTCTCGACTATGACAGCCTGAAGGTCATCAACCCGAAGCTCGTCTATTGCTCGATCACCGGCTTCGGCCAGTCCGGCCCCTATGCGCCGCGCGCGGGCTATGATTTCATCGTCCAGGGCATGTCCGGCCTGATGTCGATCACCGGGGCCGCCAGCGGCGAGCCGCAGAAGGTCGGTGTCGCCGTCACCGACATCTTCACCGGCCTCTATTCGGTCATCGCCATCCAGGCAGCTCTGCGCCACGCCGAGGCGACAGGCGAAGGCCAGCATGTCGACATGGCGCTGTTCGATTCGCAGATTTCGGTTCTGGCCAACCAGAACCTCAACTATCTCGTTTCCGGCAAGGCACCCGAGCGCATGGGCAACGCCCACCCCAACATCGCGCCCTATGAGGTGCTGCCGGTCGCCGACGGGCATTTCATCCTCGCTGTCGGTAATGATAGCCAGTTCGCCAAGTTCTGCGCCGTGGTCGGGCTCGCCTCCCTGCCCGCCGATCCAGACTTCGCCACCAACGCCGCGCGTGTCGCCAATCGCGTGAAGCTCCGCGAACACATGCTCGATGCGCTCGCCAAATTCACCCGCGACGATCTGCTGGCCAAGCTGGAAGGCGCCGGCGTGCCCGCCAGCCCCATTAACGACATTGGCCAGATGTTCGCTGACCCTCAGGCGATTGCCCGCGGCGTGCGGCTCGATCTCGACGATGGCCATGGCAACACCTTGCCTTCCGTGCGCGCGCCGATGGTGATGTCGGCCACGCCGCTCGTCTATGATCGCCCCTCGCCGCGCCTCGGCGAGCACACCGCTGAAATCCTTGCCGAACTGGAGTAGCCCGGATCATGAAAACCGGTGGTAAGCTGATCGTCGAAGCCCTCGAAGCCAATGGCGTCGACCGCATGTTCTGCGTGCCGGGGGAATCCTACCTCGCCGTGCTGGACGCGCTGCACGATTCTCCGATCCGCACCATCGTCTGCCGCCAGGAAGGCGGCGCCGCCATGATGGCGGATTGCCATGGCCGCCTCACCGGCAAGCCCGGCATCTGCTTCGTCACCCGCGGGCCGGGTGCCACCAACGCTTCCGCCGGCGTACACATCGCCATGCAGGATTCCATTCCGATGATCCTGTTCATCGGCCAGATCGCCGGTCACGCTCGCGAACGCGAGGCCTTCCAGGAGGTCAACTACAAACGCTTCTTCGGCGATATCGCCAAATGGGTGGTGGAGATCGACCGCGCCGAACGTATCCCGGAACTCGTCACCCGCGCCTTCGCCGTGGCCACTTCCGGCCGGCCCGGCCCGGTGGTCATTTCGCTGCCGGAGGACATGCTGGTCAGCGAGGTCGAGGCGCCGCTGGCGCAGCCCTTCACACCGGTTGAAACGCGACCGGGCGAAGCCGAACTCGACCAGCTCGAAAAGCTGCTTGCCGGCGCCAAGCGTCCCTTCGTCATCCTCGGCGGCACCCGCTGGACCGACGATGCTGTCGAGCGGATGAGACAGATTTCCGAAGCCTGGTCGCTGCCGGTCGGTGTTTCCTTCCGCCGCCAGATGCTGTTCGATCATCTCCATGCGAACTATGCCGGCGACGTCGGCATCGGCATCAACCCCAAGCTCGCCAGTGCGATCAAGGAAGCCGACCTCGTGCTCCTGATCGGCGGCCGCATGGGCGAAATGCCCTCCTCCGACTACACCATTCTCAAAAGCCCCTATCCGGACCAGACGCTGGTTCATGTCCATGCCGACGCCAACGAACTCGGCCGCGTCTATCGCCCGACTTTGGCGATCAACGCCTCGCCGGCTGCTTTCGTCGAGGCTTTCGCCAAGCGCCAACCCAAGGCGGCGCCCGCCTGGGGCGCCGAGACCGCGAAGCTGCACGACACCTATCTCGCCTGGTCGACGACGCCCAAGACCGGCCCCGGCCCGGTGCAGATGGGCCCGATCATGGACTATCTCGAAAGCGTGCTGCCGCAGGATGCCATCTTCACCAATGGCGCCGGTAACTATGCCACCTGGGTGCACCGCTTCCACCGCTTCCGCCGCTACGCCACGCAGGCAGCCCCGACCTCCGGCTCGATGGGTTACGGCCTGCCCGCTGCGGTCGCGGCAAAGGCTTTGCACCCCGATCGCCCGGTGATCTGTTTCGCCGGCGACGGCTGCTTCATGATGCATGGGCAGGAATTTGCCACCGCCGTGCAATACGACCTGCCGATCATCACCGTGGTGGTGAACAACGGCATCTACGGCACCATCCGCATGCACCAGGAACGCGAATATCCTGGCCGCGTCGAAGGCACCGACCTGAAGAACCCGGACTTCGCTGCACTGGCCCGCGCCTATGGCGGCCATGGCGAGACGGTGGTGAAGACCGACGAATTCGCCTCGGCCTTCGAGCGGGCTAAAGCCAGCGGCAAGCCGTCGATCATCGAGGTGCGTCTCGACCCCGAGGCGATCACCCCGGCCAAGACGCTGACCGATATCCGCGAGAAGCGATAGTAAGTCAGGTCCGGCCTCTGGGTCAGGACCTAGCGCCAGCCTAGCGCTGGCGCCACGTGCTTGACGATCGCCTCGATCACATGGGCGTTGTATTCGACGCCGAGCTGGTTCGGCACCGTCAGCAGCAAGGTGTCAGCCTCGGCGATCGCCTCGTCGCCGCGCAGCTGTTCGACCAGTACGTCCGGCTCCGCCGCGTAGCTGCGCCCGAAAACGGCGCGTTTCTCCGGTTCGATATAGCCGAACTGGTCGGTGCTTTCGCCGCTGCGGCCGAAATACGCACGGTCGAGATCGTTGACCAAGGCGAAGATCGAACGGCTGACCGAAACGCGCGGCGTGCGCTCATGGCCGGCCGCCTTCCAGGCTTCCCGATAGGCGCGGATCTGCTCGGCCTGCTGGACATGCAAAGGCTTGCCGCTCTCGTCGAACTTGAGCGTCGAGCTTTGCAGGTTCATGCCGAGCTTCGCCGCCCATTCAGCGGTTGCGTTGGTGGCAGCACCCCACCAGATGCGGTCGCGCAGACCGGGCGCATGCGGCTCCAGTCTGAGCAGTCCCGGCGGGTTGGGGAACATCGGCTGCGGATTGGGCTGCGCGAACCCCTGGCCGCGCAACAGATCGAGGAACACCTCGCTGTGCTGCCTGGCCATGTCGGCGTCGGTCTTGCCGTCCTGCGGCGCGTAACCAAAATAACGCCAGCCGTCGATGACCTGCTCGGGCGAGCCCCGGCTGATGCCGAGCTGCAGGCGTCCGCCGGCGATCAGGTCGGCGGACCCGGCGTCCTCGGCCATGTAGAGCGGGTTCTCGTAGCGCATGTCGATGACCGCCGTGCCGATCTCGATTTTTTTGGTCCGGGCTCCCACCGCCGCCAGAAGCGGGAACGGCGACGCCAGCTGGCGAGCGAAATGATGCACCCGGAAATAGGCCCCGTCCGCACCCAGCTCTTCCGCTGCCACGGCGAGGTCGATCGATTGAAGCAAGGCATCCGCCGCCGAACGCGTGCCGGACTGCGGCGATGGCGACCAATGGCCGAAGGAGAGAAAGCCGATCTTTTTCATGGAATGCCCAACACGTTGGAGGGTTTGTCGCGACTTAGCTAGGCGGCACGGCCCAACGGATCAAGCCGTTCGGGGTCGATGTTCGAGCACGCACTGTCTCTGCCGCGAGGACGACATCTTAGGGCTCAAACAAAAAGGGGCGGTTGCCCGCCCCTTTCCGATTCAGCATGAAGCCAATAGCGCTTACTTGATCGCCTTGTCGGTGATCGCCGTAGTGTAGGCGCCGGTCGGTGCCTTGGTGATGATCTTCTGGTCGAGCAATGCCTTGGCGGTACGCTCATAGGCGGCCGGGATCAGCTTGCCGTCGGCGTTGTCGACCAGCTTGGCCACTTCCTTCATCATGAACTTCTGGTGGTTTTCGTCCTGACCGCCATTTTCCACGATGATTCCAGCAGCTTCGTCGGTGTTTTCGGTGGCGTATTTCCAACCCTTCATCGAGGCGCGCACGAAACGCACCATCTTGTCCTCGAAGGCCGCGTCCTTCAGCTTGTCCTCGATCGTGTAGAGCCCGTCCTCGAGCAGATCGTTGCCCATTGCCGAATAGTTGAAAACGACCAGGTCTTCCGGCTTGTAACCGGCATCGAGCACCTGTCCGTATTCGTTGTAGGTCATCACCGAGATACAGTCAGCCTGCTTCTGGATCAGCGGCTGCACGTCGAAGCTCTGCTTGAGCACGGTGACGCCATCCGGTCCGCCTTCCGTCTTGAGGCCCAGCTTGTTCATCCAGGCATAGAACGGATATTCGTTGCCGAAGAACCAGACGCCCAGCGTGTGGCCCTTGAAGTCGGCCTCGGTCTTGATCGGCCCGTTCTTCGGGCAGACCAGTTCCATGCCGGCCTTCTTGAAAGGCTGGGCGATGTTCACCAGCCCCACGCCCTTTTCACGCGCGGCCAGGGCGCCGCCCATCCAGTCGACGATGACGTCGGCGCCACCGCCGGCAATCACCTGTTCGGGCGCGATGTCCGGGCCGCCCGGCTTGATGTCGACGTCCAGCCCTTCTTCCTTGTAGAAGCCCTTGTCCTTGGCGACATAGTAGCCGGCGAACTGTGCCTGCGTGACCCATTTAAGCTGCAGCGTCACCTTGTCGGCGGCCATCGCCTGGAAAGCCGCCAGCGACATTGCCGACGCCAGCATCGAAACCATCAGTTTTTTCATGTTCTTACCCTCTGAAGTTGAACCCAAACCCTCTTTATTCTTCTCCGCCTAGCCTCCCCGGACAGACGGATGCCAGAACGTGGCTGCTCGTTCGATGAGCGCGACCACGCCATAGAAGACCGAACCCGCAAGTGCTGCAACCGCGATTTCGGCCCAGACCATGTCGACATTCATCCTGCCGACCTCGGTCGATATCCTGAAGCCCATGCCGACCACCGGCGTGCCGAAGAATTCGGCGACGATGGCGCCGATCAGCGCCAGGGTGGAATTGATCTTCAACGCGTTGAAGATGAAGGGCGCCGCCGCCGGCAGCCTGAGCTTCGCCAGCGTCTGCCAGTAGTTCGAGGCATAGGTGCGCATCAGGTCGCGCTCCATGTGCCCGGACGCCGCCAACCCCGCCACCGTGTTCACCAGCATCGGGAAGAAGGTCATGATGATGACGACGGCCGCCTTGGAGTGCCAGTCGAAGCCGAACCACATCACCATGATCGGTGCCACGCCGATGATCGGCAGCGCCGACACCATGTTGCCTATCGGGATCAGCCCGCGTCGCAGGAAAACGAAACGATCGGCGAGAATGGCCGCAACGAAGCCCGACCCGCAGCCCAGCACATAACCGATCAGCACCGAGCGGAAGATGGTCTGGTTGACGTCGGCCCACAGCACGGGAAGCGAATTGACGATGCGCGCGCCGACCGAGCTTGGCGGCGGCAACAGGATGAACGGAATGCCGGCGCCGCGGGTAATCGCCTCCCACAACACCAGGATCCAGGCGCCGAACAGCGCCGGAATGGCGAGCTTCAGTGCCGTCGACATCCATCGTTGCGACGGCTTCATCGACGACAGCGCCGCCACGCAACGCCAGCCGAGCAGCCAGGCGGCGGCCAGCACAAGGAAATATGGCGCCAGCGCCGTGCCCTCGAAGCCGGCGATGCCACGCACCAGCAAGAACGCAGCCATGCTCGAACCGACGAACAGCGCCAAGGCTTCGAGCGCCGGCGCGAGCGCCAACATGGACAGGAGCCCGGCCGCGATGACGATCCCGTACATCAGGGCTTTTGTGCCCATGTAAGGGTAGTTGATCGTGGCCGTGGGCTGGGCCGAGGCAACTGCCTCCGGTGCGCTTATGGCGCCGAGTGCCGCCGCGACAAGGCAGAGCACGATTGCGAGTACAGCCTGCCAGGACGGTTTCAAGCCTTTCATGCCGGCCTCCCGCCCATGGCGCGGTCAACCAGGCGACCCGCCAGCCCGACCAGCGCAACCAGAAGTGCCGCCACGATCGAGCCCGCCACCAGCGCCGACCAGATGTCGATGGTCTGGCTGTAATAGGCACCGGCAAGCAATTTTGCGCCGATGCCGGCAACAGCGCCGGTCGGCAACTCGCCGACAATGGCGCCGACCAGGCTTGCCGCCACCGCCACCTTCATCGAGGCGAACAGGAACGGCACCGAGGCCGGCACCCGCAGCTTCCAGAAGGTCTGCGTGGAACTGGCGTTGTAGGTGTGCATGAGGTCGAGATGCATGAGTTCCGGCGAGCGCAGTCCCTTCACCATGCCGACCGCGACCGGGAAGAAGGAAAGATAGGTCGAAATCAGTGCCTTCGGGATCAACCCGGTGATGCCGATGGCGGCCAGCACAACGATCACCATTGGCGCGATCGCCAGAATGGGGATGGTCTGCGAGGCGATGATCCACGGCATCAGGCTGCGATCGAGCGTCGTCACATGGACGATACCGACGGCAATCGCGATGCCCAGCGCCGTGCCGAAGGCGAAGCCGAGCAGCGTCGAGGAGAGCGTCACCCAGGCATGGTAGACGAGGCTGCGATTGCTGGTGATCTTGCGTTCGAACGTGTTCTCGAAAAAGTTCTGAGCCACCTGATGTGGCGCCGGCAACGTCGGCTTCGGCTGCGACAATGTCTTGCCGATGAACTCGACCGTGCCGGGCGTGACGTTGTTGCGGCTGTCCATGTCGCGCTGGAACGGCGCGTTCATCGCCACCGCGCCGACATACCAAATGATCACGATGATCGCGAGGATCGTGGTGACCGGGATGATCTTGGAGCGAAGGGTATCCATGCTCCGTCAATCCTCGTAGGAATGGCCGGCGCGCAGCCCGTCGCGCACGCGGGCCGCGATGGCAAGAAACTCCGGCGTCTCACGAATGTTGAGCGGGCGTTCCCTCGGCAGCGTCGATTCGATCACGTCGGTGACGCGGCCGGGCCGCGGCGACATGACAACGATGCGCGTCGACAGATAGACCGCTTCCGGGATCGAGTGGGTGACGAAACAGATCGTCTTGTCGGTCGCGGCCCATAGTTGCAGCAGCTGCTCGTTCAGGTGATCGCGCACGATCTCGTCCAGCGCGCCGAACGGTTCGTCCATCAAAAGAAGATCAGCCTCGAAGGCAAGCGCGCGGGCAATCGAGGCGCGCTGCTGCATGCCACCCGACAGCTGCCAGGGATATTTCTTCTCGAAGCCGGCAAGATTGACCAGTTCCAGCGTGCGCTTGATGCGCTCGGCCTGCTCTGCCTTGGGCAGGCCGATGATCTCCAGCGGCAGCGCCACATTGCGCTCGATGGTGCGCCAGGGGAACAAGGCGGCCGCCTGGAACACATAACCATAGGCGCGCTTCTCGCGTGCCTGTTCAGGCGTCATGCCGTTGATGGTGATGGAACCGGAAGTCGGCTTCTCCAGATCGGCGATGACGCGCAGGAACGTCGTCTTACCGCAGCCCGAAGGCCCGATGAAGGAGACGAATTCACCCTTGCCGATGGTGAGATCGACATTGCTCAGCGCCTGCACCGGCCCGTCATTGGTCTGGAAGGTAAGACCGAGTTTGCTTGCCGCGACGACGGCTGGCTCTACGGCGGTCATTTGCACTGCGACACTTCCCCCATGACAAAGCCGCTGTCATCGACAACGATGAGCTTCTTCTTGTTCTTCGGACTTGGCTTTAGCGTGAACTCGGCAGGCGCCTTGCCCTCCTCGCCCTCGGCCTCGCATTCAGTTTTCAAAAGCAGAGAGCCGTCGGCGTTCTGCTTGCTTTCCTTGATGGTGCAGGCGCTCGCCGCCGTAACAAAATCGGTCTTGGTGACGAGCAGCATATCCTCGGCATAGACCTGCTGGCCATCCTTGTTGATGCAGCCGGACTTGTTGCCATACGGCTTGCTGACATCAATGCCGGCCGCATGGACCGGCGCCGCCGCGAAAACCGCAGCGGCTGCGAACCAGAGGAGCGGACGCAAGCTCAAACCCCCGTCGCGGGAATGCCGGTGCGCTCGACCTTGCGCGGCGCGGTGATCTCCTTCCAGGCCGACAGCGCCCGGTTGACCGCGCCATTCGGCTCGCGCGCCACGAACTCGCCATGGCCGGCCTTGGTCTTCACCTCGGCCTCCTGGATCGTCAGTTCGCCGCGCGAGAACACGAAGCGCGGCAGGCCGGTCACCTCGTAGCCCTCGAAGACATTGTAGTCGATCACCGACTGCTGGGCCTTGGCAGAGATCGTCTTCTTGCGCTTGGGGTCCCAAACCACGATGTCGGCATCCGCGCCTTCGACGATGGCGCCCTTCCTCGGATACATGTTCAGGATCTTGGCGATGTTGGTCGAGGTCACCGCCACGAACTCGTTCATGGTCAGCCGGCCGGTGTTGACGCCGGCCGTCCACAGCACCGGCATGCGGTCTTCAAGGCCGCCGGTGCCGTTCGGGATCTTGGTGAAGTCGCCGACGCCGAAACGCTTTTGTTTGCTGGTGAAGGCGCAATGGTCGGTGGCCACCACTTGCAGGGAACCCGCCTGCAGGCCTGCCCACAGCGAATCCTGGTGCAGCTTGTTGCGGAAGGGCGGGCTCATCACGCGCCGCGCGGCATGGTCCCAGTCCTTGTTGAAATATTCGCTCTCGTCGAGCACCAGATGCTGGATCAGCGGCTCGCCATAGACGCGCATGCCCTTCTGGCGAGCGCGCCGGATCGCCTCATGCGCCTGCTCGCAGGAGGTGTGCACGACATAAAGCGGCACGCCCGCCATGTCGGCGATCATGATGGCGCGGTTGGTCGCCTCGCCCTCCACTTCCGGCGGGCGCGAATAGGCATGCGCCTCCGGCCCGTTGTTGCCGGCGGCAAGCAGCTTCTGCGAAAGGGCGGCGACGACGTCGCCATTCTCGGCATGCACAAGCGGCAGCGCGCCGAGTTCGGCGCAACGCTGGAACGACGCATACATCTCGTCATCGTCCACCATCAGCGCACCCTTATAGGCCATGAAGTGCTTGAACGAGGTGATGCCCTTGTCGACCACGGTCTTCATCTCGTTGAAGACCTGCTCGCCCCACCAGGTGATGGCCATGTGGAACGAAAAATCGCATGCCGCCCTGGAGGTCTTGTTGTCCCACATCTGCAGCGCTTCGAGCAGCGATTGCTGCGGCGCCGGCAGACAGAAATCGACCACCATGGTCGTGCCGCCGGAAAGGGCGGCGCGGGTGCCGCTTTCGAAATCGTCGGCCGAATAGGTGCCCATGAACGGCATTTCGAGATGGGTGTGCGGGTCGATGCCGCCAGGCATCACATAGCAGCCGGTGGCGTCGAACTCATGGTCGCCATGCAGGTTCTGGCCGATCGCGACGATCTTGCCGTGCTGGATCAGCACGTCGGCCTTCCAAGTCCGGTCGGCCGTGACGACGGTACCGTTCCTGATCACTCTGGTCATCGTTCTTGTTCCCTTGTTTCGTTCGCGCTTCTTGTGAGCTGCGTTCGGTATGTGATTCAGATCAGGCGACTTTGGACAATAAGTGCATCGATTTTGGCCGGGGATCGATGGCTTGTCCTCCAAAGTCGCCTTATTCGACGATCTCCGCAGTCTCCGCCACCGCGTGGAACAGCACGTCGCAACCGGCGGCGGCCCATTCCTTGGAAATGTCTTCGGCCTCGTTGTGCGACAGCCCGTCGACGCAGGGGCACATGACCATCGTCGACGGCGCCACGCGCGCTGTCCAGCAGGCGTCGTGACCGGCGCCCGAAATGATGTTCATGTGCGAATAGCCCAGCTTCTCCGCAGCGGCGCGCACGCGGGCAACCAGCGTCGGGTCGAAGGTGACGGGGTCGAAATGGCCGACCGCCTCGACCGAACAGCCGACGCCCAGTTCCTTGGCGATCCTGGCAGCTTCGGTCTCGATCGCGGCGCGCATGCGGTCGAGCTTGGCCTGTTCGGGCGAACGAATATCGACGGTGAAGATGACGGTGCCCGGCAGCACGTTGCGCGAATTGGGCGAGAACTTGACCTGGCCAACGCCGCCGACGGCGCCTGGCTGGTTGTCCATCGCCACCTTCTGTACCATCTCGAAGATGCGGGCCATGGCGAGCCCGGCATTGACGCGCATGTTCATCGGGGTCGAGCCGGTATGCGCTTCCTTGCCGACAAGTGTGAATTCGAGCCACCACAGGCCCTGGCCGTGAGTGACCACGCCGATCTGCTTGTTCTGCGCCTCGAGGATCGGCCCCTGCTCGATATGGTATTCGAAATAGGCGTGCATCTTGCGCGCGCCCACCTCTTCATCGCCGAGCCAGCCGACGCGCTTCAACTCGTCGCCAAACGTCTTGCCGTCCGGGTCCTTGCGCGAATAGGCGTAGTCCAGCGTATGGACGCCGGCAAAGACGCCGGACGCCAGCATCGCCGGCGCGAAGCGCGCGCCTTCCTCATTCGTCCAGTTGGTGACGACAACGGGGTGCTTGGTCTTGAGGCCGAGGTCGTTCAGCGTGCGGATGACCTCCAGCCCGGCGAGGACGCCAAGGACGCCGTCATACTTGCCGCCGGTCGGCTGGGTGTCGAGGTGCGAGCCGACATAGACCGGCAACGCGTTGGGATCCGTCCCTTCGCGGCGGGCAAACATGGTGCCCATCTTGTCGATGCCGGTTTCGAGCCCCGCCGCATCGCACCAGCGCTTGAACAGATGCCGCCCTTCGCCGTCCGCGTCGGTCAAGGTCTGGCGATTGTTGCCGCCAGCGACGCCCGGGCCGATCTTGGCCATCTCCATCAGGGAATCCCAAAGACGATCGGGATTGATGCGCAGATTCTCGCCGGGTGCGGCCATTACCATCCTCTCATTGTTCAGTCAGCGTTGCGGCCGGCGGTTCCCGACGCCAGCCGCAACGTTTGGCTTTTGGAGCGCGGGGGGTCATTTGGGAGGCGCGGCGCTGGTGATGATGAGCGGCGGCGACAGCGCAATGATGTCGCCGGTGGTGCGGATCAGCGCGCCGCGCTCATATGCCTTCACGAAAGCCTGGAAGGCGCGCTTGGTCGGCTGTCCGGCAATCGGCGCAAGCTCGATGGCGCCGATCAGGCCGATGTTGCGGATGTCGATAACATGCGGCTCGCCCTTCAGCGAATGCAGCGCATCCTCCCAATAGGGTGCGAGCTCCTCGCCGCGGGTGAGCAAGCCCTCTTCCTTGTAGGTGTCCAGCGTGCCGAGTGCCGCGGCACAGGCGATCGGATTGCCCGAATAGGTGTAGCCGTGGAAGAACTCGATCATGTGGTCCGGGCCGGTCATGAACGTGTCGTGGATTTCCTTGGTCGCGAACACCGCACCCATCGGGATGACACCGTTGGAGACACCCTTGGCGGTGGTGATGATGTCGGGCGTCACGCCGAAATAGTCGGCGGCGAACGGCGTGCCGAGACGGCCGAACCCGGTGATGACCTCATCGAAAATCAAAAGGATGCCGTGCTTGGTGCAGATTTCGCGCAGGCGCTGCAGATAACCCTTCGGCGGCAGGATGACGCCGGTGGAGCCGGCGACCGGCTCGACGATGACGGCGGCGATGGTCGAGGCGTCATGCAGCGTGACGATGCGTTCCAATTCGTCGGCGAGTTCGGCGCCATGCTCCGGCACGCCCTTGGTGAAGGCGTTCTTCTCGGGCAGATGGGTGTGCGGCATGTGGTCGACGCCAGTGAGCAGCGTGCCGAACATCTTGCGATTGTTGACGATGCCGCCGACCGAGATACCGCCGAAATTGACGCCATGATAGCCGCGCTCGCGGCCGATCAGGCGGAAGCGCGAGCCGTTACCCTTGGCGCGGTGATAGGCGATCGCCATCTTGAGCGCGGTGTCGACCGATTCCGAGCCGGAATTGGTGAAGAAGACGTGGTCCATACCTTTCGGCGCGATGTCGACCAGCCGGTTCGCCAGTTCGAACACGATCGGGTGGCCCATCTGGAAGGCCGGGGCGTAGTCGAGTTCCGCCGCCTGCTGCTGGATGGCCTCGGTGATCTTCGGCCGGCAGTGACCGGCGTTGACGCACCACAGGCCGGCAGTGCCGTCCAGGATCTTACGACCGTCCGAGGACGTGTAGTGCATGTCCTTGGCACCGACCAGCATGCGCGGCGCCTGTTTGAATTGCCGGTTTGCCGTGAACGGCATCCAGAATGCACTGAGATCGTTCGGCGTTACCTTGAGCCGATTGGACATGACCAAGCCTTTCCTTTCACTGCTTCGTTTCGGTGCGGCCAACGCTTGGTCTTCGGCGCGTTTTCGTGCTACGCAAATTTTTGACCGGATGGACAAACGTTAGCACCGCCATGAAGACGGTCAAGGGATTACTAGCGGAAATGCCGCATTTGAAGCGCGCTCCACAGCCCAGCAAAAACTGGTCCAGACAATTGGTCCAGATTACCCGGAACGCCTTGCCATTCAACGGGTGGTCCGCGCCATGAACGCCCCCGCCCCACCCCGCACCCGCATCCAGCAAGAAAAGCGCGAGCTGATCCTCGAAGCCGCGCTCGAAGTCTTCGCCATGCACGGTTTCCGCGGCTCGACCATCGACCAGATCGCGGAAGCGGCGGGCATGTCGAAACCGAACCTGCTGTATTATTTCCGGCGCAAGGAAGAGATCCACGAAACGCTGATCCAGCGCCTGCTGCAAACCTGGCTGGCGCCGCTGCGCGAGCTCGACGACATTGGCGACCCGTTGACGGAGTTGCGGTCTTACATCCGCCGCAAGCTGGAGATGGCGCGCGACTATCCCCGCGAGAGCCGGCTGTTCGCCAACGAGATCCTGCAGGGCGCGCCGCGCATCATGCCGATGCTGGAGGGCGAGCTGAAAAACCTGGTGGAGGAAAAGGCCGCCGTCATCAAGGGCTGGATGCGGGCCGGCAAGATCGCCCGCACCGACCCCTGGCACCTGATCTTCTCGATCTGGGCGACGACCCAGCATTATGCCGATTTCGACGTCCAGGTGCGCGCCGTGCTTGGTCCAGATCGTGGTGGCGAAGGCCGCTTCGAGGACGCAGCCCGCTTCCTGGAACAGCTCTTCCTCGAGGGACTGCAACCGAAAACCGGCGCGGGCTGATTCCTCCGGCCCCTATCGCCGTACAGCGGAAAGTTTCCAGAAACCGGCATTGACCTCCCGTGCAATCGTGCGAACTAATGCATGTGGGGGCATGGAGGACACTGCATGGAACAGGCTGCCACCGCCGGCGATGCCCAGCTAATCATCGCCGCGCTTGCCGGCGTTGCCGCGATCGTCATCCTGATCAGTTGGCTGAAGCTGCATCCCTTCCTGTCCCTGTCCATTGGGGCGCTCGGCGTCGGCCTCGCCGCCAATCTCGGCGCGGCCGGGTCGATAACCTCCTTCACCAAGGGCTTCGGCGCGACAATGGCCGGCGTCGGCATCCTGATGGGACTGGGTGCGATGTTCGGCAAGCTGCTGGCCGATTCGGGTGGCGCCGACCGCATTGTCGACACGCTGGTCGGCCGATCGAAGCCGCAGATGCTGCCCTGGACCATGGGACTGGTCGGCGCGATCATCGGCCTGCCGATGTTCTTCGAGATCGGCCTGGTGCTCCTGATGCCGGTGATCCTGCTGGTCAGCCAGCGATCCGGTCAATCCATCGTCAAGATCGCAATCCCGACGCTGGCCGGCCTGTCGGCCATGCATGGCCTGGTGCCGCCGCATCCCGGTCCGCTCGTCGCCGTCAGCACGCTCGGCGCCAATCTCGGCCTCACCCTCGGTCTCGGCGTACTCGTCGCCATACCGAGCGTGATCATCAGCGGTCCGATTTTCGCGACCATCGCCGATCGCTGGGTCAAGGTTCCGACCCCGCAACTGTTCGCCCCTACCGCAAGCGATCAGGCGCCCTCTACCGCTCAGCCGAGCTTCGCGACCGCCGTCACCGCCATCCTGCTGCCGGTGGTGCTGATGCTCGCCCGCGCCATCTCGGAAGTCGTCGCACCCGGTTCGAAGGCCTTTGTTCCGGCCGCCCTGCATGTGCTGGGCGAACCGCTGATTGCGCTTGGAATAGCCGTCATCGCCGGCGCACTGATGTTCCAGATGCCGAAGAAGGCGGTGGCCCACAGCCTGGAGAGCTCGCTTGGCCCCATCGCCGGCATCCTGCTCATCGTCGGCGCCGGCGGCGGCTTCAAACAGGTCCTGGTCGATACCGGCATCGGCGCCGTCATCGCCACCGCGATCAGCGGCAGCGGCCTGCCGGTCATGTTCCTGGCCTGGTTCGTCGCCGTCCTCGTGCGCGTCGCCACCGGTTCGGCCACCGTCGCAACCGTCACCGCCGCCGGCATCCTGGCGCCGGTCGCCGCCGGCCTGCCGCCGGCCCAGGGCGCTTTGATGGTGCTTGCCATCGGGTCGGGCTCGCTGTTCCTGTCGCATCTGAACGACGCCGGCTTCTGGCTGGTGAAGGGTTATCTCAACATGGACATCGGCCAGACGCTGAAGACCTGGACGCTGATGGAATGCATCATTTCCGTCTGCGGGCTAGTCGGCGTCCTCATCCTCGGGGCCTTCCTGTGAAGCCGGTCGTCGTGGTGGTAATGGGTGTCTCGGGTTCCGGCAAATCGACGATTGCCGGCCTTGTGGCGGAACGGCTACGATGGGATCTCCTCGAAGGCGACGAGCTGCATCCCAAGGCCAACATCGAGAAGATGAGCCACGGCATACCGCTTACCGATGACGACCGCCGCCCCTGGCTGGGGGCCATCGCCCGCTGGATCGACGAGCGCATCCGCACCGGCCGGCCCGCGCTCGTCACCTGCTCCTCGCTAAAGCGGTCCTATCGCGACATCCTGCGCGGCGAGAGCCAAAAGGGCGTGGTGGCCTTTGCTCTCCTCGCCGGATCGCGAGAGCTGCTGATGCAGCGCATGGGCGCGCGCAAAGGTCATTTCATGCCGGCGAGCCTGCTCGATTCGCAGATCGCGACGCTGGAACCACTGCAACCTGATGAAGCAGGCGCCGTCATCGACATCGGCGAGAGCCCGATCGAAGAGGCGGAGCAGGTCATCGACCGCTTGCGCCTCGCCTGAGAAAAGCAGCCACCGATACCAATCGCCTTGAACCTAGTCCGCACACGTGCAGAATTAGCGGGCGTGCATATGCCGTGGGGGAGGAAATAATGCGCCTGAAATTGTTCGTCGCCAGTCTGATTGTAGTCTGCTCCGGGTCGGTGCCGGCTTTCGCCGATGACACGAAAGTTCCAACTGCCGCGCAAGGCGTGTGGGCTGAGGCCGGCAAATGCAGCGGCACAACGGTCACCGTCACCGCCAACACGCTCCAATACAAAGGGCAGAAATCCCAGGCCGTCTTTTTTGCGGCGAAGGAAAGCCCGCGCGGTTACGGCGCCATCCATTACACGGAGGAAGGCAATGTCGATAACTTCGAATATGCCAACGACAAGGACCTGATGCTCTACAATCCGCAAGGGTTCGGCATGGGCAAGCCGGTGCTCTACAAGCGTTGTTCTGGCGCATCCGCATCGGCAGCTTCAAACGCAAACGCCGCGGCCGGACAGATCGAAAACCGTTGCGGCTGGCTGGCCAATCCGACACCCGGCAACTGGTGGCTGACCGACAAGGACGCAACCTGGGTGCTCGCCGCGCAGGGCGGCGCCGAAGCCACCGGCATGGACAAACTGCCGGACTTCAATCCAAAGCAATATGTGAAGTCGAACGGCAATTACGGCTATGGCTGCGCGTGCGTGAAGCTGACCACCGACCCTGCGACCAAGACAGTGAAAAGCGTAACGGGCGGTAAGACCCTTCCGCTTGTCACCTGCAGGAAAGACAAGAGCCTGCCTTCTGAAAGCAAGTTGTAGACCTCAACCGCGACGCTGGTTCAAGCATCTGTAGCGGCAAGTTCGCGTCGCGTTGCCATGTCCTGCAGCAGGTCACCCAGCTTGCCGACCGTGTCGTCCTCGTCCAGCGGCTGGTAGACCAAGATACGCATGTCGGAACCGTCGTCCGGCGACAGCGACGTGTATTCGAAACTCAGCCTCCCGGCCGTCGGGTGGTGGAAATGCTTGGTGCCCGAAAGCAGGCGCACCACATCCCGCTTCGGCCACCATTCGCGAAACGCCGGGCTGCCGACGTTCAACGTTTCGATCAGTCCGGCAAATCCCGGGTCGTCGAAATATCTGGCGCTATCCATGCGGAAATGGCCGAGCACCAATCTGGCGATGTCCTCCCAGTCCTCCATGCGCTGGCTGCGCTCGGGATTGAGGAAGGTCTGGTAGACGACGTTGCGTTCCGCCGCAGGCAGCGCGCCATAGTCGCCGAAGACGGCCGTGGCCGCGCTGTTCCAGGCCAGGACATCCCAGCGGCGGCCGATGATTTGCGCTGGCTGCAGATGGAACCCGTCGATCAGCCGCAGCAGTCTTGGACTGACCGCTTCCCGCACCGGCACGGTGCAGGTGGGCAGCGGACGACCGGCGATGATGTAGAGGTGACGCTTTTCCGGGATCGACAGTTTCAGCGTATCAGCCAGCCGCTCCAGCACTTCGGCGGAGGGTTTGACGTCGCGCCCCTGCTCCAGCCACGTATACCAGGTCGTACCGATGCCGGTCGCGATCGCCACTTCCTCACGCCGCAGGCCTGGCGTGCGCCGGCGCGCGCCTGACGGCAGCCCGATCTCCGCCGGCGTCAGCTTTTCGCGCCGCGATCGCAGGAAAGCGCCGAATTCGCGCCTGCGCGCCTCCAGGACATCGCCCATCGCAGTTCCAGTTCAGAATAGTAGTATCGATACCAGGATAACTTTGGTCCTGCCTGGCGTTTTGTCAAACGCCATCTTGCAGCCATCGGCGTCGCCGCCTGACCGGCAGCGATGGCACGAACATCAAAAAGGCCCAAGAGAAAGGCATCGAAATGAGCAAGAACCAGCATGTCATCGTCATTGGCGGCTCCTCCGGCATCGGCCTCGCCACCGCAGCGACGCTGATCGAACGCGGCTACCGCGTCACCATCGCCGGGCGCGATGCCGCAAAGCTTGACGCTGCCAACAGGCACCTCGGCGGCAAGGCTTCAGCCATAATCGCGGACTCCACGGATGCGGCTGCCTTGCGCGCCTTGTTCGACAAGGTCGGCCCCTTCGACCATCTGGTGACCACGGTCAGCAGCGGGCGCGGCCTCGGCACCTTCGCCGAACTCGATCTGGCCGACCTTTCGCAAGGCTTCATCGAGAAGGTGCAGGCACAATTGCTGTCGGCCCAGATCGCGCTGAAGACGATCCGCAAGGACGGCTCGATCACCTTTGTCTCGGCCGCGTCGGCAGCGATGAGTTCGCCGGGCATGGCCGGAGTGGCGACCGTCAACGGCGCCATGAACAGCCCCGTCGTTGCATTGGCCGCCGAACTCAAGCCACTGAGGGTCAATGCGGTGGCGCCGGGCGTCATCGACACGCCGTGGTGGAACACCTTGCCGGCGGAACAACGCAGCCAAGCTTTCGCGCATTTCGCCGGGCTCGCGCCCGCCGGTCGCATCGGCACCTCCGAGGACGTCGCCGATACCATCGCCTTCCTGATCGGCAACAGCTTCGTCACCGGTCAGCGGCTCTATTGCGACGGCGGCCTGAGCCTGGTCGCCTGACCGGCTGGGTACCTCCAACGCTCACAGCGCACCGGCGATCACCATGAGAAGACCGCCGGCCAGCGTGATGTTGACCAGGGTGAAATAGAGGTGCGGGTCGCGCTCGGCCCCTTGGAACAGGAACAGATTGTGATAGAGCGCCGTCGCCAGCACCAGGAAGACGATCAGCGCCGCCGCTGCCGGAACCGTCCAGATGCCGAGGACGAGCAGCAGCCCGCCGAAAAACTGGACCGCGAAGCCGGCGGCCATCACGGGTGCCGGCAGCAACCAGCCGTAATTGGTGGTGGCGGTCGTTCTGCGTTCGCTGAAATGGGTAAAGTTGCGGATGCCCGCAATCAGGAAGAAGCCACCGAAAACAAGGCGGCCGACCAGCATCAAGGTTTCCGCGATCATCGTCTCCCCCGGGGCGTTAAGCGGCGCTCCTGTGCTTGAAGCGCTCGCCCGACGCCTAGTCAACCTTATTGCGCGACGGAGAGCAGGGTAAGGAAGCCACCTGCCAGCGCGATATTGCCGACAAAACCGTTGATCTTGGCGGCGCGGTCCGGGCCCTGATGGTCCCAGAAATTGTGGAACATCGGCGTGGCAGCCAAGAGAAACAGAAGAAGCAGCGCCGCCGCCGGTGCGGTCCAGAAGCCTACCATCAGCAGCACGCCCGCCACGATCTGCGCGACGATGCCAAGCCACAATACGGTCGCCGCCTGCGGCACGCCGCGCGCGCCCATCATCTGCGCCAGAAATGCCATGTTCTGGATGTTGCGCAGCCCGGCGAAGACAAAAGCGCCGCCCATCAGAAAACGGCCGACAAACAGAATCTCGTTATGAAAATTGGCATGCATCGTATTGATCCCTCTTGAAAAAACAGGGCGCGGCTACCCGCGCCCTTTCTGCAAAAAATGTTCGGTTCTTATGCGGCTTTGGCGGCCGGCACCGGATGGACGGCGTGGAAGGTCACGCAGAGCCGGTTCCAGACATTGATCATGGCGACGGCAACGGTGAGCTTCACCAGTTCCTCCTTGCTGAACAGCTTGGAGCCCTTGTCGTAAAGCGCCTCCGGCACGCCGGCTTCGGCGATGTTGGTGACGGTTTCCACCCATTCGAAAGCGGCACGCTCACGCTCGCTGTAGAGCGGCGATTCCTTCCAAGCGGAGACGAGGTAGACACGCTGTTCGCTCTCGCCGTCGTCACGCGCCTCGCGGCTGTGCATGTCGACACAATAGGAACAGCCGTTGATCTGCGAAGCGCGCAGCTTGATGAGATGCAGCAACCCCTTGTCGAGGCCGCATTCGTCCACAGCCCGATTGAGGCTGATGACATATTTCATCAGCTGCGGCGCCTCGGCGAAAAAATCCATCCTGGGTTGCATGATCGGTCCTTTCACAAGTTACTGGTTACGGTTCTGAGCGGTTTTCTGCGGCCGGGCGTGGTTCACTGCGAACGCGCAGGCGGTCTGGACGACGCGCGGGTCGGCGTCGGCCATGAACTCGGCGATAATGTCGGAAAGCTTCTCCGCGGCGAGTGCCGTGCGATAGGCGCGCTCGGCACGCAGCATCGCGGCATTGATGCCGCATGGCTGAACATAGGCAGACGCGTCGATCTTGGCCGGGCCGTTGCGGCGAATCTCGCCGCAACGAAACGCCGGACGCGCGCCGTCGACGGCCAGTACGATGTCGAGCAGCGAGATCTTTTCCGGCACACGCGCCAGGCGGTATCCACCGGTCGGACCGGGTACGGATTCGAGAATGCGCGCAGCCGTCAACGCCTGCAGATGCTTCAGCAGGTAGCTGGGCGACAGGCCGAACGCTTCCGCCAAGGCAGAGGCCGGCATGGTTGCCCCGTGCTCGATCGCGGCAAGCATGGCAGTGGAGTGGATCGCCGCTTCGACGCCTTCGCTCAACTTCACGATTGCTTCTCCTTAATCATGGATATTTAATATCGTGGATATTTTTTATCGTCAATAGAGGGAGCAAAAAAGCGGTGCATCACTGCACCGCTTTTTTCGTTTTCCGTCAGACCCTATTCGGCGGCCACTTTGGCCATCGGGTTGTTCGGGTGTGTCGTCCAGTTGGCATAGGCAGGATCGACCGGCTTGCCCGTACGCTGATCGAGCACGCCGGCGCCCAGCGGCACCATGGTGATGCAGCCTTCCACCGGGCAGACGTTGACGCAGAGATTGCAGCCCACGCACTCGTCTTCCATCACTTCGAAATGGCGAGCACCGTCCACCATGGAGGTGATCGCCTGGTGCGAGGTGTCCTCGCAGGCGATGTGGCAGCGACCGCATTTGATGCAGGCGTCCTGGTCGATATGCGCCTTGGCGATGTAGTTCAGGTTCAGATACTGCCAGTCGGTAACGTTGGGCGTGGCGCGGCCGATGACGTCGTCCAGCGAACGATGACCCTTCTCGTCCATCCAGTTCTCGAGACCGGCGATCATTTCCTGTACGATCTTGAAGCCATAGGTCATCGCCGCCGTGCATACCTGCACGTTGCCGGCACCCAGCGCCAGGAACTCGGCCGCGTCGCGCCAGGTGGTGATGCCGCCGATGCCGGAAATCGGCAGGCCACGGGTTTCCGGATCACGGGCGATCTCGGCCACCATGTTCAGCGCGATCGGCTTGACCGCTGGGCCGCAATAGCCGCCGTGGCTGCCCTTGCCGTCGATCGACGGTTCCGGCGAGAACGAGTCGAGATCGACCGACGTGATCGAATTGATCGTGTTGATCAGCGACACCGCGTCGGTGCCGCCGGCCTTGGCCGCGCGCGCCGGCTTGCGCACGTCGGTGATGTTGGGCGTCAGCTTGGTGATCACAGGCATGCGCGTGTACTGCTTGCACCAGCGCACCACCATCTCGATATATTCCGGCACTTGGCCGACGGCCGCGCCCATGCCGCGTTCGCTCATGCCGTGCGGACAGCCGAAATTGAGCTCGATGCCATCGGCCTCGGTCTCCTCGACCAGTGGCAGGATCGCCTTCCAGCTCTCTTCCACGCAAGGCACCATGATCGAGGCGATCAGTGCGCGGTCGGGCCAATTCTTCTTCACCTGCTTCATCTCGCGCAGGTTGGTCTGCAGGTCGCGATCGGTGATCAGCTCGATGTTGTTCAAGCCGAGCAGACGACGGTCGGCACCCCAGATCGCGCCGTAGCGCGGCCCGTTGACGTTGACCACCGGTGGGCCTTCCTCGCCCAATGTCTTCCAGACCACGCCGCCCCAGCCCGCCTTGAAGGCGCGCTCGACATTGTAGGCCTTGTCGGTCGGCGGCGCCGAAGCCAGCCAGAACGGGTTGGGTGACTTGATGCCGATGAAATTGTTGCGAATATCCGCCATGCTCATGCCCCCCCATTCGAGGTGAGTGCCCGATGGATGCTTTCGGCGGCATCGCGCCCGGCCGCCACCGCCGAGACGGTGAGGTCCTCGCGGCTGTCGACCACGCAGTCGCCACCTGCCCACACCTTGGCCAGCGAGGTGCGACCCTCCGCATCGACCTGGATGCGGCCGTTCTCCAGCGCCATCGCCTGCCCGCTGCCGTTGAGCGCGGCGGGCTGGAACGACTGGCCGATGGCCTTGAACACCTGGTCGGCGGCGAGCCTTAGCGTCTCACCGGTGCCTCCGAGCTTGTCGCCCTTGATGGCCGTGTATTCGAGCTCGACGGCGACGACCTTGCCACCATCGGAAACGACCTTTTTGGGCTGCAGCCAGTGGCGGATGGTGACACCGTTGGCGGCGGCCAGATCCTGCTCGAAGCCGGAGGCGTTCATGTGCTCCTGGCCGCGGCGGTAACAGATCGTCACCTCTTCGGCGCCGAGCAGCTTGGACTGCACGGCAGCATCCACCGCCGTCATGCCGCCGCCGATGACGACGACGCGGCGCCCGACCGGCAGGCCGGCAAGATCGCTGGTCTGACGCAGCTCGGCAATGAAGTCGACCGCGTTGGCGACGCCATCGGCATCTTCGCCATCGGCGCGCAGCGCGTTGACACCGGAAAGCCCCATGCCGAGGAAAACGGCATCATATTGCTTGGTCAGCTCGGAGAGCTGGAAGTCGCGGCCTAGCGCCTTGTCGTTCTCGATCGCAATGCCGCCGATGGCGGTCACATAGTCGACCTCGGCCTGGGCGAAATCGTCTACGCTTTTATAGGCGGCGATGCCGTATTCATTGAGGCCACCGGCCTTGGGGCGAGCCTCCAGAATCTTCACCTCGTGACCGTGACGGGCCAGCCGGTGCGCGGCAGCAAGACCGGCGGGACCGGCGCCAACCACGGCAACCTTCTTGCCGGTCGATTTCGCGCGCTTGTAGAATTGCTTGCCTTCGTCCATCGCCACGTCGGTGGCATAACGCTGCAGGCGGCCGATCTGCACCGGCTTGCCCTCGGCGGTCTCGCGCACGCAGGCTTCCTCGCACAATGTTTCGGTCGGGCAGACGCGGGCGCACATACCGCCGAGGATATTCTGGTCGAAGATGGTCTTGGCCGATCCTAGCGGATTGCCGGTGGCGATCTGCCTGATGAACATCGGGATATCGATCGACGTCGGGCAGGCCTGCATGCAAGGCGCGTCGTAGCAGAAGTAGCACCGGTCGGATTCGACCAGCGCTTCGTGATGGTCGAGCGGTGGATGCAGATCGGAAAAATTGTCGGCATAAGCCTCGGGCGACAGCCGGCCGCCAGCTATGCCCTCCTTGAAATGACCTGTTGTCATTCCGGTTCCCCATTGTTGTGGTTTTGAGGAAAGGCTAGCACGTTTTGTTTTTTTATCAATTGGTCAATTTTCAAGATAAGTGCTTGAAAAAGCTCAAAAATAACATGACTTTTGTAGTCATGATTTATTGCGGATATTTGCCGCTACGCGAAATATTTTGACTTGCTGTCGGAATTCCGTCCGGCTCGGCGTCCTATGATCGCCCTGCCGCAGCATGGCGAACCATGCGCCTATGGAAGACGGCAGGAAACGTAAGGGAGCCCGACATGCCGAATGCCCCGAAAAGCTTCTTCTGGTATGAATTGATGACAACCGACCTCGACGCCGCCGAGGCCTTCTACACCGAAGTCGTCGGTTGGCGGCCCGAACCCTTCGAGAAATCGCCAGGCATGCCGCGCTACATCGTCGTCAATGCCGGCGACCGTGGCGTCGGCGGCCTGATGACGCTGCCCGAGGACGCCGCCAAGATGGGCATGCCACCCGCCTGGGTCGGCTATATCTACACAAGGGACATCGAAGCTTCGGTGGCCTCGCTGACCAAGGCCGGCGGCGCCGTTCACCGCGCGCCCGACGACATCCCCGGTGTCGGACGCTTCGCCGTCGTCGCCGACCCGCAGGGCGCCGGCTTCATGTTCCTGCAGCCCAACGGCCCCGACCAGCCGCCAGTGCCCTTGGGCACGCCCGGCCATATCGGCTGGCATGAACTGTTCGCCACCGATTGGCAAAAGGCCTTCGATTTCTATTCCGGCCAGTTCGGCTGGGCGAAAGGCGATCCTTTCGACATGGGACCGATGGGCATCTACCAGCTCTTCACCGCCGGGGCCGAACCGATCGGCGGCATGATGAACAAGCCCGAGCAGATGTCCGTGCCGGCCTGGCTGTTCTATTTCAACGTGCCGGCCATCGATGCCGCCGCCAAGCGGGTCACCGACCGTGGCGGCAAGGTGGTGATGGGGCCGATGGAAGTGCCGAGCGGCCAATGGATCGTGCAATGCCAGGACCCGCAGGGCGCTTACTTCGCCATGGTCGCGCCAGGGCGCTGAACGCCCCGATTTTCACGGGGCAGGTTGATCGCTATCTCGCCTGCCCCGCCTGCCGCCTCAGATGAACATCACGGCAACTCAGGCCAGTGAAATATCGGTCTGCGTAAAATCATTTCCTTTACACAGCAGCCGAATTCCGGCTTGCTTTGCAATTGCATAGGAGAAGCAGTCGCCAAAATTCAACTTCGCCGCGTGGCCGGTACCCTTACCATAACGCGCATAAGCGCGAACCACGTCTTCATAAATATCCGGAGTTACTGGCAAAACGCGGATTCCGGCCTTTTCCAGGAAGTCGCCAACCAACTTCCCGGCCAAAGTAAAATCCCGGATTCGTCGGCCTATGGATATCGCTGCTTCTACCTCATTAACCACGGACGTCACTGGCCCAACCGCGGCATGCAGCCGAGCGAGCAAATCTTTTTTGTCAGGCTCTTCAAGCAATATGCCCACGATTGTGGAGGTCTCGACAAACATCAGTCATTCTCCCCCCACATATCATCCATAAAAGCTTTCTCATCCTCAAACCCATTGGCTTTAAGCGCCCTGATTTGCTCGATAATCGGCTCGATCCGCCGGGCGAACTCCTCGACCCCCTGCCGCTCGTGGCTGGTCGCCTCTTCGATCGCGAGTTTTATAGCTGCAGTTATACCCACCCCACGCTTCCGCGCGAAATCGCGCACAAGCCAATCGGTCTCCTCATCTTGCACGTGTATAGCCATTTATGTCCACAACCACAAGTGATTTGTACAATCATCATTGTATCTTGTAGAAAACAAGAACACAATGGGAACGGCTATCTAGAAACCACTACCCCCTCATCCGCTCCTGATTGCCGTCGAACAGCGGCGTGGGCTGTATACGGGCGGCATGGCGCCGTCCCAGATATTCGATCTCGAAGCCGTCGCTCTCGTCGGCGATCTCCTTCGGCACGTAGCCCATCGCCACCGACACGCCGGAGTGATGAGCGTAGCCGCCGGACGTTACCCATCCCCGCACCGAACCGCCATGCCAGATCGGCTCGTCGCCGATGACGTCGGCGTCCACGGCATCGACGACGAAGCTCCGCAGCCTCAGCTTGCCGCCGGAGGCACGTTCGACGACCGCCGCCTGCTTGCCGAAGAAATCGGCCGGCTTCGAATAGGCGACGAAACGGTCGAGCCCGGCCTCCAGCGGCCCATAGATCGGCCGGTATTCGCGCGCCCAGGAGCCGTAGTTCTTTTCAAGGCGAAGCGCGTTGAGCGCCCGCGAACCGAACAAACCGACGCCGAATTCCTTGCCGGCTTCCATCAAGGTTTCAAGCACATGGCGCTGATATTCCGGCGCCATCCAGATTTCGTAGCCGAGGTCACCCGTATAGCTGACGCGACCGACGAGGCATGGGGCAAGACCAATCTCCGTCCGCTTGATATCCATGAATTTGAAGGCCGCCGCCGAGACGTCGGCGCGGGTGACCTTTGCCAGCAGATCGCGGGCGTGCGGTCCGGCGATCGACAGGCCGACACGGCTCAACCCGAGCGCCTCGACCTTCACCGACCCCTCGGCCGGCAAATGCCGTTCGAACCAGCGCATATGATACTGCTCGGCAAGTCCGGAACCGGCGATGAACCACTCTTCGTCGCCGGCGTTGCCTGGCCCCAGATTGGCCAGCGAAAAATCGCCGATCAGCTTGCCGTCTTCCTTCAACATGGGTGCAAGCGTCATGCGCCCCGGCGCTGGCAATTTGCAGGCAAGCAATCTGTCCAGCCAGGTTCCGGCCCCCTCGCCGGTCACCCGATATTTAGCGAAGGAGGAAATCTCCGACAGGCCAACGCGTTCGCGCACGGCTCGCACCTCATTGGCGACATGTTCGAAATCGGTCGAGCGGCGCCAGGAGAACGCGTCGCGGACGCCTTCCGGCGCATACCACAGCGGCACTTCCAGCCCGTAGGACGCGCCGAATTGAGCACCCTCCGTCGCCAGTAGATCGTAGACCGGTGTCGTCCTCAGCGGCCTGCCGGCCAGCAATTCCTCGTTGGGGAAACGGATCGAGAAACGGCGCGAATAGTTCTCCCGCACCTTGGCGTTGGTATAGGCCATGGAAGCCCAGCCGCCGTAGCGCGCAACGTCCATCGCCCAGATATCGGCGCCGGGGTCGCCATGCATCATCCAGTTGGCGAGCGCCAGCCCGACGCCGCCGCCCTGGCTGAACCCGGCCATGACGCCGCAGGCAAGCCAGAAACCCGGCAGGCCGCGCACCGGCCCGACCAGCGGATTGCCGTCCGGCGCGAAGGTGAAGGGCCCATTGATGATCTGCTTGATGCCGGTGTTCTGGAAGGCCGGGAAATGGCGGAAGCCGACTTCCAGCGACGGCGCGATGCGGTCGATATCGGGCTCCAGCAGTTCGTGGCCGAAATCCCAGGGCGTCGACTGTTCCGACCAAGGTTTGCCGGCCTTCTCATAGGTACCCATCAGCATGCCGCCGCGCTCCTGGCGCAGATAAAGTTCGCCGTCGAAATCGACGGCATGCATGATCTCCATGCCGGTCTTCTTGTTCCAGGCAGCGACCTCGGGCATGTCCTCGGTGATCAGATACATGTGCTCCATGGCGAGCACCGGCAGTTCCAACCCGACCATGCGGCCGACCTCGCGCGCCCACAGGCCGCCGGCATTGACGACATGCTCGGCCACCACCTCGCCCTTGTTGGTGATGACGCGCCACAGACCGTCCGGCCGGCGCACGATGTCCTCGACCTTGGTGAATCGCTCGATCTGCGCGCCGAGTTTTCGCGCGGCCTTGGCATAGGCGTGGGTCACGCCGGACGGGTCGAGATGGCCGTCCTCCTTGTTGTGGATGGCGCCGACGAACTGGCCGGGATCGATCAGCGGCATCAGTTCCGCCGCTTCGCGCGGGGAAATCTCCTCGAGTTCGATGCCGAGATAGCGGCCCTTGGCCACCATGTTGCGCAGCCAGTCCATGCGCGCTTCGGTGGCCGCAAGGAACACACCGCCGGTCAGATGCACGCCGGTCGCTTGCCCGGAAAGTTCCTCGATCTCCTTGTAGAGGCTGATCGTGTATTTCTGCAGCTTGGCGACGTTGGGGTCGCCATTGATCGTGTGCATGCCGCCAGCGGCATGCCAGGTCGAGCCGGAGGTTAGTTCGTCGCGCTCCAGCAGAACGACGTCCATCCAGCCGGCGCGCGCCAGATGGAACAGCACCGAACAGCCGACGACACCGCCGCCGATGACAACGACCCTTGCATGCGATTTCATGATTTTCTCTTCTGCTTCAAAGAGTTGGGAAAGTTGCGTGAATCTGGGTTGGAACGTGTTGAATCAAGATATCAGCTGCACCGCGCTCCGCCTTCCCTCGCGGGAAAGGTAGCGCTGCGGTGGCCGTCATGGTTCGTCCGCGCCGATTTCTTGCCTGCGCCTGGCCACATAGGCTTCGAGCTCCTCGCGCACGCCTTCGTCCATCGGCGGCTGGACATAGTCGGCCAGCGCCTTCTTCCACACTCCGGTGGCGCGCTGTGTCGCGTCCATCGCGCCGGCCTCTGTCCACGCCTCGTAGTTCTGCCAGTTGGAAAGCAGCGGCTGGTAGAAGGCCGTCGCGTAGCGTTCCAACGTGTGCGGCTCGCCGAAGAAATGACCGCCGGTCGGCACACCCGCCAAAGCATCGAGCGCCAGTTCGCCATCATCGACAACGATCGGACGCAGGAACTCCATTATGTGCTGCACCATCTCGACATCGATGATGAACTTCTCGAACGACGCCGTCAGCCCACCCTCCTGCCAACCGGCGGCATGGTAGACCAGATTGCCGTGGCCGAGCACCGCACCCCACAGCGCCATCAGCGTCTCGTAGGTTCCTTGCGCGTCGGCCGCGTTGGAGGCAGACCCCGGCGTGGTGCGGTAAGGCAGGTTGTAGCGTCGCGCCATCTGCCCGGAAGCGATGTTAGCCTTGGTGTTTTCCGGCGTGCCGAAGGCCGGCGCGCCCGAGCGCATGTCGACGTTGGAAGTGAAGGCACCATACATAACCGGGCAGCCAGGCCGCACCAGCTGGGTCAGCACGATGCCACACAGCGCCTCTGCATTCTGCTGCGCCAGCGCACCCGCAAGCGTCACCGGGCTCATCGCCCCCATCAGCGTGAACGGCGTGATGCAGACCGACTGGCCGTACTCGGCCATGGCCATCAGCCCTTCCAGCATCATCTCGTCGAAGCGGCGCGGCGAATTGACGGAAATGATGGTGCCGACACCCGGGTCGGCAGCGACCTCCTCCAGGCTGAGGCCGCGCGCGATCGCCATCATGTTGATCCCATCCAGCGCCCTGCCCCTGCCGATGGCCGATACGTGGAACGGCTTGTCGGTCAGCGTCAGATTGGCAAGATAGGTGTCGAGATGACGCGTGTTGGCCGCCAGTTCGATCGGCGCGCAAACCTGGTTGCCCAGCATGTGGATGCAGTTGAAATGTTGCGCCAGGCTGACCAGCTCACGATAGTCGCGCATGTTACCAGCGCGGCGGCCGCGTTCACGGTCATGCACATTGGGCGGTCCCGCCACCAGCGTGAAGTTGATGACGTTGCCGCCAATCGCCATCTGCCGGGCTGGGTTGCGCGACGACAGGGTGTAGGCCGCAGGTGCCGTCTTCAACGCCTCGGCGACCAGCCCGCGATCGAGCCGCACCGTCATGGCGCTGTGGTCGACATCGGCACCAGCGCGCTCGAACAGCGCCAGCGCACGCCTGTTCATCACCTCCATGCCGAGATTTTCCAGGATGTGCAGCGAGGCCAGATGGATCGCCTCGACCTGGTCCGGCGAAAGTAGCGCCATCGGTGGGTAGGGATTTTCGACCCGGCGCGCCGGCAACTGCGGAATGGGCGCCCCGCCTTTGGCATGGGTGCGCTCGGCACTGCGTCTGGTGCGAAGAGCGGTCATGCTTCGTATCAGAACGCGGTTTGGCCGCCTGAACTATCAGGAATGCGACACATATGGACGAGATTTTATCTGAAGCGTCGTATTTGCTACATAATATAAATAATACGACATTTACGCGTCGAATTATCATTATTTCTAACGTTCCGCCTTGTAACCGCCAAACAGGTTAAGGAGCCACGAAAGACTCCCTTTATGATTTGCGGCTAATGCTGGCGCATGCGTGCGTATAGTTTTAGTCGAGTTTTAGTGATCGGTGTTCCGCTGGCGCTGGCCGCCTGCGCGAGCACGCCCAACCGCATCAACGACGTCTGTGCCGTCTTCGACCAACGCGACGGCTGGTTCAACGACTGGCAGTCGTCGGCCGAGCGCACGCAGCGCAAATATGGCGTGCCGGTGCATGTGCTGATGGCAACGGTGCGCAAGGAATCCGGTTTCAACAGCTATGCCCGGCCGCCGCGCCGCAAGCTGCTCGGCTTCATTCCCTGGGGCCGCATTTCCAGCGCCTATGGCTTTTCGCAGGCGCTGGACGGCACCTGGAGCCAATACCGGCGCGAGACCGGCAACTTCACCGCCAGCCGCACCAATTTCGGCGACGCTGTCGATTTCGTCGGTTGGTACCACTCAAAGACGATCGACACTTTCGGCGTCGGTCGCGACGACACCTACAATCTCTACCTCGCCTATTATCTCGGCTGGGGCAGCTACAAGCGCGGCGAATGGCGCTCCAATGCCGGCGTGCAGCGTTATGCGCGCGACACCGCCGCAATGGCAGACCGCTACCGCGGGCAGTTGCAGAACTGCCGCTGACCCGAGACTTGGCGATAGCCTCATCTGCATCGATGCGACGTTGTGGCCGGCGCGGCCTCCATTTTCCGGAAGCCGCCAATCTGGATACGTTCAGCCGGCCTAGTGCGGCTTGCGGCCGAAAACCCGGATGTATTCTTCCACGCCGCCATCGGCCAACGCCTTGGCCTGCCGGCCCCAATCGTCGCGCTCGATGCGCCCAAGCAGCGTCAGCCGCGTGTCCATCCATTCGCGTTCGATCTCGGTCCAGCCGGCGACCTGCGCGAAACGATAGATGCCGAGCTCATTGAGCGCGATCTCGATCTGCGGACCGATGCCGACGATCAGCTTAAGGTCGTCGGGCTCAGCGGGTCTCGCTATGCCGGCCGGCCGGCCGCGATCCGCGGGATCGACCGGTTCAGGAGCAGGGCTCGGCACGGCCGCCTTCACGGCTGGAGTAGCCGGCACCGCCTTGGTCCTGGAGCCGGTTGCCGCCTTCGGCTTGTGACTCTTAGTGACCGTTGCCTTCTTCGCTTGCGTTGCAGCAACCGCCTTGCCGGCAGTGGCGGCCGTCTTCCCGGCTGCAGCAGTCTTCGCCGCAGGCTCCGATTTCACGGCTGGCGCAGTCTTCTTGGAGGCTGCCGTAGACTTTTTGGCGGCAGGTACATTTTTCGCTGCCGGCGCTGGCTGTGTCGCCGGTTCCGGCGCGACCATGGCCACCTTCGCGGACACCTTGGAGCCCCTGGCGACAGTGGATGCCTTGCGGGCAACCTTCGCCTTGGCCGCCGCAACCGGCGCGTCAGCAATCTCGACTGCATCGTCGGGCACGCCCTCCAGCGCCGCATGCGCCTTGTCGAAGCTGATCACCGGCTCCATGCCGGCCAGCACCTCGTCGGAAAGCCAGCACAGGCTGCGGTGGCCGCCACCGAGATCCTTCAGCGGCGGCACCTCCTTCTCGCAACGGCCGTCCGGCACCAGATGTTTGTAGCGGCAGCGGGTCTGGAACGGGCAGCCGCTCGGCGGGTTCATCGCCGAGGGAATGTCGCCTTCGAGCACGATGTGTTTCTTGACCACGCTGGTGTCGGCGATTGGGATCGCTGAAAGCAGCGCCTCGGTATAGGGGTGATAGGGCGGCGAAAAGATCTGATCGGTTGTGCCCTGCTCGACGATGTAGCCGAGATACATGACCACCACGCGGTCGGCGATGTAGCGCACCACCGACAGATCGTGGCTAATGAACAGCATCGTCATCCCGGACTGGCGCTGGATGTCCATCAAGAGCTCGGTCACCGCCGCCTGGACGGAGACATCGAGCGCCGAGACCGGCTCGTCGGCCACCACCACCTTGGCCGAGCCGGCAAAGGCGCGGGCCACGCCGATGCGCTGCTTCTGCCCGCCGGAAAGCTGGCGCGGCTTGCGTTCGGCGAAAGCGCGTGGAAGCTTCACAAGATCCAGAAGCTCCAGCATGCGCTGCCGACGGTCCGCCACCGTCTTGCCGACGTTGAACTTCTCAAGCGTGCGGATGATCTGCGAGCCGACGGTGTGGCTGGGATTCAGCGTATCGAACGGGTTCTGAAACACCATTTGGATGGCCGAGACCGTATCGACGCTGCGCTTCTCGATGCCCGTCGCCTGGATTTCGGTGTTGGCAAGCGTGACCTTGCCGGCGCTTGCCGTTTCTAGGCCGAGCAGCACTTTCGCCAGTGTCGACTTTCCGCAACCGCTTTCGCCGACGATGGCGACGGTCTCGCTCTCGCGCGCCTCGAAGCTGATCGTCTCGTTGGCCTTGACGGTGCGCCCCTCGCTACCGCCGAACACACCGCCGGCGCCGACATGGTAGTATTTTTTCAGGTCGTCGACCTTGAGTACCGGTGCGCCGGGCTTGACCGGTTCGCCGGCCTTCTTGGCGCCGGGCGGCAGCGCTGCCCAGTCGATCTCGTTGAAGCGCACGCAGCGCGAGAAATGGCCGTCATGCCCCTGCACCGGGATCATCGGAATCTCGGCTGCGTTGCACACGCCCTCGACGAAGTGGTGGCAGCGAGGACCGAAATTGCAGCCTCGTGGCCGCTCCTGCGGCAACGGCAATTGACCAGGGATCGCCACCAGCGGCCGCTCGTTCTTGTCGGCGCCGGGCAGCGGAATGGAGCGGAACAGCCCTTGCGTATAGGGGTGCCGCATGCGGTCGAAGACGTCGGTGATCTTGCCGGTTTCCACCGCTTCGCCCGAATACATCACCGTGATCCTGTCGCAGGTCTCCAGGATCAGGCCCAGATTGTGCGACACGAAGATCATCGAAGTGCCGAACTGCTTGCCCAGCCCCTTCACCAGTTCGACGATGCCGGCCTCCACCGTCACGTCGAGCGCTGTGGTCGGCTCGTCGAGCAAAAGCAGCGCCGGATTGGACAACAGCGCCATGGCGATGACGATGCGCTGTTGTTGGCCGCCGGAAAGCTGGTGCGGATAGGAGCGCATCATGCGCTCGGGGTCGGGCAGCTTGACCGAGCGCACCATGTCGAGCGCACGTTTGTAGGCCTCTTCCTTGGAGACCTTATCGTGCAGCAGCGGCACTTCCATCAATTGCTGGCCGATCTTCATGGCCGGGTTCAGGCTGGCCATCGGCTCCTGGTAGATCATGGCGATCTTGTTGCCGCGGATGGAGCGCAGCTCCTCCTCCGACATGTCGCCCATATCCTTGCCCTGGAACTTGATGCGGCCACCGACGATCCTGCCGATGTTGGACAGGTCGCGCATGATGCCGAGCGACACGGTCGACTTGCCGCAACCGCTCTCGCCGACGATGCCCATCGCTTCGCCGGGCATCACTGTGCAGGAAAAGTCCATCACCGCCGGTATTTCGCCCTTGCGGGTGAAGAAGGAGATCGACAGGTTCTCGATCTCGATGATCGGCTGGGCGTTGGCTGTGTTCGTGGCTTTAACGGCTTCGTTCATGGCGTCGCCCTCCACTCTAGTCTTTCATCGATTGTTCGCGCAGTGCGTCGGCGAGCAGGTTGAGCCCCAGCACGAAGGACATCAGCGCGATCGTCGGCGGCAATGCTGGATGGATGAAGGAGCGCAGCAACCGGCTGGCGTCCTTGATCGCGGTACCCCAGTCCGGACTTTCCGGCGCCAGACCCAGGCCGAAATATCCCAGCGTGCCGAGCAGGATGGTAGTGTAGCCGATACGCAGGCAGGCATCGACGATCAGCGGGCCGCGCGCATTGGGCAGGATCTCCCACAGCATGATGTACCAAGGCGTTTCGCCACGCGTCTGGGCGGCCGCCACATAGTCGCGCGTCTTGATGTCCATGGTCAGCCCGCGCACGATGCGGAACACGCCAGGTGACGAGGCAAAGACCACCGCCACGAAGATGTTGAGCTGATTGGGATCGATATGCACGATCTTCAGCGGATCGGCGTCGAATACAAGGCCGAGATAAACCCAGCCGCCGATCAGCAAAGTCAACCCCATCAGCACATACAGCCGGTCCGGCCGCTTCTTGTAGCGGGTCCAGAACAGGACGCAGAAGAAGATAATCGGGAACAGGAAGAACAGCCCCGCCATCGCATAGGGGATCGGCGTGTCCATGATGCCGGGCGTAACCAGCAGGTAGAACAGCAGGATCACCGGGAAGGCGAGAACCAGATTGGCGAGGAACGACAGCACGGTGTCGATCTTGCCGCCATAGTAGCCGGCGGGCAGGCCAAGCGTGATGCCGACCATCAGCGCGAAGCCGGTAGCGGCCGGGGCGATGATCAGCACGATCTGAGAGCCGAACACCATACGCGAGAAGATATCGCGCGCCAGCTTGTCGCCGCCGAACAGGTAGACGCCCTTGGAGGCCGGCTCGACCGCGCCGGGCAGCGCGTCCTTCATCACCGGCAACTGCCCCAGCGGGTCAAACGGCGCCACATGCGAGGCAAAGATCGCGGTGAACAGCCAGAACAGGCAGATGATGACGCCGGCGATGCCGACGCCGCTGTCGAACAGCTGGCCGTAGAGGCCGAGTTTCTTCTTATAGGTGAAGCTTGTGCCGAGCACGACGGCGAGCGCCAGCCAAACCGGCCAGAACCGCGCCAGCACGCCCAGGATGATACCGACGGCTCCGATATATTCGATCTGCATCGCCGGCCTCCCCTACTGCACGCGAATGCGCGGATTGAGATATGCGTAGCCGACATCCGAGATCAGCTGGGTGATCAAGACGATGAACACCGAGACCATCGAGCAGCCAAGCAGAAGATCGATGTCGTTGTTGCCGGCAGCCTCGACCAGCGTGTAGCCAAAGCCCTGGTAACGGAACATCGTCTCGACGATGACGACGCCGGTGAGCAGCCAGGGGAACTGCAGCATGATGACGGTGAACGGCGCGATCAGCGCATTGCGCAGCGCGTGCTTGATGACGACGTTGGAGAACGACAGGCCTTTCAGCCGCGCCGTGCGGATATATTGCTGCGTCATCACCTCGACCATTGAGGCGCGTGTCATGCGCGCGATGTATCCGATGCCGTATATGGCCAGCGTGATGACCGGCAGCGTGAAATTGTAGAAGGTGATGCCCTGGCTTGCCGAGGCAGCCGAGCCGTTCAGCCAACCGAGCCACGACGCGAATATGACGGTGAAAATAACGCCCGAGACATATTCCGGCGTCGCCGTGGTGATGATCGAGGCAACCGACAGGGTTCGATCCGTTCGCGAGCCCTCCCGCATGCCGGCCAGGATGCCGATGAGCAGCGACACCGGCACCATCACTGCAAGCACCCAGAACATCAGGATGCCGGTGGCACGCAGTGCTGGGAACAGCTTGGCCGCAACGGTGGCCTTGAATTTGGTGGAGCAGCCGAAATCGCCCTGCAGCACACCATTATAGGCGGGCTCCATCGGGTCATTGCAGAAGGTGAAGCGCTGCGAGGCCTTGCCGGTCGCCGCATCGACGATCGGCTCCTTCTTGACCACGCCGAGCCACTGTCCGTAGCGGACGAAGAAATTCTGCCTGTAGCCGTGATTGACGAGCCAGCTTTCGAGCTGCTCGGGCGGCGTGTGCATTTCTGTCTGGCTGATCGCCAGCTTCTTCAGATTGGGTTCGAGATTGACCAGGAAGAAGACGACAAGCGTCAGACACAGCATGGTCAGCAGGATCGTGCCGATGCGTCTGGCTATGAATGAGAACATTGCGCCCCCCTGCCGGCCGGGTTGGGGTCAGATGCTGTCAACCCTGCGTCCAAAAACCTGGTGCGGAATCATGCCGCCGCGGCGTGCGACGCCGCGAGGCCATGAACGGGATGAGGGCGTGCGCCCTCATCCCTGCCGAAGGACCGGTTAAGCCTTGTCGATCCAGACCTTGCCGAAATCGTGCTCGTAGGTCGGGTGCATCGAGTGGTTCTTCACCTCGGGCTTGATGTTGATGTAGAGCTTGCGCCAGTAGGGCTGGATGATGATGCCGGAATCCTGCAGCGTCTGCTCGATATCCTTCATCACAACCTTGCGCTTCTCCGCATCCGCGATGCCGAGGGCTTCGTTGACCTTCTTGTCAAAGTCCGGATTGGCATAAGCCGTTTCGTTCCAGGCTTCGCCCGAGCGGTAGGCGATAGCGATGACTTGGATGCCGAGCGGGCGCATGTTCCAGTTGGTTTCCGAGAACGGATACTTCGTCCAGTCGTTCCAAAAGGTGGAGCTCGGCAGCACCGTGCGCTTCACCTTGATGCCGGCCTCACGCAGTTGCGCCGCGATCGCGTCGGTGGTGTTCTTATGGTAGTCCTCGTCGTTCGAGATCAGCTCGTGCTCGAAATCGAGCGCGCCTGCCTCCTGCAGCATCTGCTTGGCCTTGGCCGGGTCGCGCTTGATCTTGGGCAGCTCGACATATTCCGGATGGATCGGCGCGACGTGGTGGTTTTCAGCGGCGGTGCCGGCATTGCCGTAACCGAGCTGCAGCACGGTGGCGTTGTCCACGGCAAGGCACATGGCCTGACGAACCTTCTGGTTGTCATAGGGCTTGGCCTTGACGTTGAAGCGCGAGACGACGGTAGCCGCCGTCACCACTTCAGAGACCGGGGCGCCGACGCCCGCGATGATCTTGACGTAGTCGGCGGTGGTCTCGTGATTGGTCTGCACTTCGCCGGATTCGAAAGCCGCAACCGTGGCAGCCGGATCGGTGCCGTAGTCGATGAATTCGACTCCATCGAGATAGGCCTCGCCGTTCCACCACTTGCCGGTTTCGCGGCGCTTGTAGACCACCTTCTGGCCGACATCGTAGGAAACGAGCTCAAACGGACCGGTGCCGATCGGGCAATTCTTGAAGTTGGCGCCCTTCTCGTCAAAGGTCTTGTGCACGACGAGCGCCGGATAGTCGGCCAGGTTAGCGATAACGGCGATGTCGGGCTTGGTCAGCTTCAGCTTGACCGTCATGTCATCGACCTTGACGATCGAGCCTTCGCGCAGCTTCTTGGTGGTCTCGTCGACGAGGCTGCCCAGACGGCCGGGCATCGAGTTGCCTTCCACAGACTTGTCGGCCCAGCGCGTGAAATTGTGGATCACGTCATCGGCGGTGAACTTGTCGCCATTGTTCCATTCGACGCCCGGACGCACATGCAAAGTGTATTCGGTGGCGTCGTCGTTGACCTGCCATTTTTCGAGGAGGTAGGGCTCGAAAGTGTACTGCTTGGTGTACTTCACCAGCGGCTCGAGCGCCTGGCGCTCGGCATTGGAGATTTCCGACCAGTCGGCGGTACGCGGGTCCTTCGGATCCTTGACCGACATGGCCACTTTGAGGACGCCGCCCTTCTTGGGCTGCTCTTCGGCCATGGCTGGCGTCGGCATGGCAACGCCCAGCAGGCCATAGGCCATGGCTGCAGATGCGCCAAAGATGCTTGCCATCGCCAGGAACTCACGGCGATCGACTTCCCCGGTCTTGACCTGCTCGGCCATTGCCAGGATGTGATCGGGAACGCGGTCGCTGTTACTCCGATAGAATTTCATGACTAACTCCCATTGTTGGCTTTTTGCCTTTTAACATTCCGCACTCGACCGACGATGTCAAAGATCGTTCGACTTTGGAACTCAAAAAGGAGAGTGCAACTTTGAAAAGGGAGCAGTTCGCGTGAATGCGACAATCTTGACGGAAATTTGCTATCGATGGCAACAAAATGACCACGGCGGTTTTGTCCAAACCGCGCGCAAGCTAGACTTGCGGCAACACACCTTTTTCTGAAAGCACCAGTTGCGCGACGCCGTCGGTCCAATACACTCTACCGGCAGGCGTGCGATTGGCTGCCTCAGTACTCGCGCTCGTAGAAGATGCCGCCCTTGGCTTCGCCGGCGTCCGACGCTTCGCCACGCAGCTTGACGCCCTTGCCGACATTGAAGTCGATGCGCGCCTTGCCCGAGCCCGGCTTCTCGCCCTTCTGGATGTTGAGATAGGTGCGGTCATTGAGATACTTGCCGGCCGATACCGCCGTTCCGCCCTGATCGTCGGTGGTCACGTCGAGATCGTCGACGCCGAGCTTGCTGCGCAGTTTTTCCAGCAGCGAGGTCGAGCCGCCAACGCCGCTGAGCTGGGCTGCCGCCTCGGCGAGCTGGGCGATTTGCAGCGGCGACAGGTTGGACATAGAGCGGCCGAAGATCAGGCGGGCAAGAACCTCGTCCTCCGGCAGTGCCGGCACCGAGGAGAAGGCGAATTTCGGATTGGTCGCCTCGCCCGACACGGTGATCGTCACCGTCGCGTCGGTGGCTGTCGATTCCGCGACCAGGTTCAGATACGGCACCAGCGAGCCCGAGAAGGTCAGCGTGCCTTCGGTGAAAGTCAGGCGCTTGCCAAGGATGGAGAGCCGCCCGCGCTGCAGCGTGAACTGACCGACCGCCTGCGGTGCCGACGCCGGCCCCGCCAAGCGCAAATTGCCGCCGAGCTCGGCATCCACGCCCCTGCCCTGCACGAAGATCTGGTTCGGCGCGTTGACGGTGATGTCGAGCGTCAACCCGCCGCCCCCACCACCGCTGCTGGTGGCGCCGGCCGGGCGCAGCGCCTTGTCCTGCGCGCGCACCGCCGCCGGTGCGTCCTTGCGCTTGACGTTGAGGGTCGACAGCGATGTCGGCAGCCGCTCCGGCACGGTGACGACGACCTTGCCCAGATTGATGGTGCCGGCGATCGCCGGCGCCGTCGCCAACGGCCCCTTCACGGTCAGGTCGCCGCCGAGATTGGCCGTGACGATACGGCCGTCGGTGTAGCGGCCGTCAACCAACTTGATCGACAGGTCGGCCGGAAACCCCTTGGCCGGGTCGATGCCGACCGTACCGCCGGCGCTCAGCGTGCCGCGCGTCGACAAAGTGCCAGTCAGTCGGTTGATGGTCGCGACGCCGTTGCCGAGGCCGACATCGAGCGCAATGTCCTTGACCGCGAGGCCAGAACCGGCGTCGAGGAAGCGCGCGCCCGACGAGCGCACCGTGCCGGAAATGACCGGCTGGCTGGCCGGTCCGCGCACCTGCACGGCGACATTGGCGGTGCCGGTGAGCGACAGGCCCTGCGCCGCCAGCTTGCGCGCCAGGAATTCGAACGGCACGTTGCCATTGACGTCGACCGAAAGGTTGGGTGCGCCTGCCGTCGTCACAGAGCCGCCAGCCTTCAGCGCAAGTCCCGTCCCGCCACCGATATCGGCGTTGAAGTTCAGCTTGTTGGCTGCGAAGGTGCCGCCCGATGTGATGTTGAGGGCGTCGATGCCGGCATCCCGCATAGCCGCCAGCGCGACGCCATTCGCCTTGATGTCATAGGCCACCGACGGCGCCGACGCGGGGCCAGTCACCTTCGCAGTGCCCGAAACGGTACCGGCGGCACCGAGGCCCGGCGAGAAAGCATTGGCGGCGGCGATCGGCAAATTGGCCAGCGCGACGTTGAGGTCCAGCGCGTTGCCGGCAGTGCCGCTGACCGTGGCGCGGCCGCCCTCGACGCCCACCACCAGCTTCTGGATCGTCGTGGTGCCGTTGGCGACAGCGATGGTGGACGGCTCGGCGATCGCTGCCCTGAGGCCGCGGATCGTAGCCTGGCCGGAAGCGAGTTCGAGCGTCGTCGTACCGCCGGCGACCTTGACCCGTCCCGCCGCCTTCGCCGGAATGTCCTTGACCGTGGCGCCGCCGGAAAAGCCAGTCCATTCGCCGTCGCGCTTCAGGTCGATGGCGATGCCGGTCACGGTCATGGTTCCGGAAGTCACGGCATCCGCACGAACCGTGCCAGCCACGACGGGCGCCGCCGCGTAATTCGCCACCTGCGCGTCGATCGCGACATTATTGGCCGTCAGGTCGCCGCGCTTGAGACCTGCCTTGGCCTGCAGCGCCAGTTGCGGCACGCCGTCCTGCTTGCTGAAGCGGACCATGCCGCGCACATTGCCTTCGGCCTTTTCCAGCGCCAGCGCCGCCAGCGGCCCGATATCCGGCAGATCGATCTTCACCAACCCTTCCGGCAGAAAGGCCTGGTCCAGCACGAGATCGCCGGAAACCCCGTTCTGGCCGAGCGCCAGCGACAGGCCGTCGATGCGGCGCTGGCCATTCGCGGTCTTCAGCACCGCCTTGCCCTGCAGCGGCTGACCGGCAACGGTGCCGGACAACGAAATGTCGGCGGCGGGATTGGCCGCGTCGGCCCTGCCGGATGCCGTGAGGTTCAATCCCTGGATCTCGCGGCCGGCTACCTCGAGCTTGTCGCCGCTCACCGAAAGCGTAACGTCCGGTGCGACCATGACACCCTTGGCCGTGACCGAGAGGCCGATCGCGCCTTTGGCTTCCTTCGACAGCAAGGACAGGTCGGCCAGCGCACCCTTGAGCTCGGCAACGATCTGGCCGTCATGGAGGCTGGCGCTGCCGTCAGCGGAAACCGCGCCGGAGACGAGCTTGATGGAATCGGCCGAGACCAGGCCCTTGGCGTTGCGCTTGATCGCAGCCGACAGTACGGCGCGCTCGCCGAGCACCGGGCGTGCCGCAGCCGGCAGTGCCGACGAAGCGGCATCGGCCTTGACGTTCAACTCGATCGAACCGTCGGCAAGCGCCATCTTGCCGTTGAAATCGCCGGCGAGCGTGTCCGAGCGGATCGACCCCTTGTCGACGTTGATCGTCTCTTTCTCGATACTGCCGGTGACGTCTGCCTTGATCTTGCCGGCGATCAGCGGCGCGATGGTCGGGTTGTCGAGGCCGATCTTGTCGACGGTGACGGCGCCAGTGATCGGCCCGACGCGGTTTGCGATATCGAAGCTGTCGGAATGGATGGTCAGGTCGATATTCTCGAACTTGGTGACTGTGGTCGTCACCTTGGCGAGCGACGCGCCGATGTCCAGCATCGGCTTGCTGCCCTCGCCGAAGGCGTGCACCGAAGCCGATTTCAGGTCGAGATCGATCGGGCTTTCCTTGCTGCCGAGCGCGAGCGGCAGCACCGGGCCGACCGAGTTGAATTGCAAGCCGAAATCGGTGGTGCCTTGGGGGTTGATGGTGCCCTTCGCCTCGCCGCGCACCGCGTCGCTGGCGATGTTGGCACGCTCGACCTCGACGCCGCCGACCTTGGTGGCGGTGCCCGCGAGATCGAATGTCGTGCTTCCGGCCAGAAGCGGCTTGAACCGCTCCGGCAGGAAGCGGGCGAAATCGCCGTCGCCCTTGGCCTCGAAGCGGTTGCCCTTGTCGGTGAGCTGATGACGGCCGACAAGCTGGGTGATTACCTGGCCGTCGACGCTGAATGTGCCGGTGCCGTTCCAGTCGGCTAGCGCACCCTTGCCGGCAATCGATATTTCCACTGGCGGCGCGCCGGGCAGCTGCAGCAGATTGGCCAGGATGCCGCCCGACGGTTCCGACGCCTTGACGTCGAGGTCCAGCCTGTCGGCGGCCGGCGCGAAATCGACATTGGCGTCGACGGTGCCTTGCTTGCCGTCGTTGCGGGCGACATTGAGCTTGGCCGCCACCGCGAGTGGCGAGGCATCGGCCTTGACCGAGCCCTTGGCGGCAAGCTCAGCGATGCCGACGCCGGCCAGGGCCTGGCCGAGCGCGATATCAGGCAGATCGATCGCCTTGATGTCGAGGGACACAGGCAGATTCACGCCACCGGCATTGTCGCGCTTCTGCTCGCCACCAACCGGCGGGCGGGCCACCTCGATGCGCTCGACCGCGACGCGCTCGGCGCTAAAAGTCTTCGACAGCAACGCCAGCGGCGACCAGTCGACCGCAACCTTGCGCAGCACCAGCCATGGCCCTTGCTTGTCTTCGAGCACGACATGATCGACCGTCAGGGCGCCCGACCAGATGCCATCGATGCCGGCGACCGTCACCTTGGTATCCGGCGAGGAGGCCATCGACGAGATCAGCCCGGCGAGATTGTCGCGGCCGCGTTCCGTGGTGGTGAAAACGACGAGCGCGCCGATAGCACCGGCGACGACGATCGCCACCAGGTAGAGGAAGATTCGCGCCGCGCGCCTGAGCAAGCCAGCCATCTCGTCAGAACGCCTGACCGATGCCGGCATATATGCCGAAGCGTGGATCGCCTGGACCGCGGTTGAGCGGAATGGCGCCGTCGATGCGCAGCGGACCGAACGGCGTCACATAACGCAGGCCGACGCCGGCGCCGACCTTCACATCGGAGAAGTCCGGGAACTGCTTGGTGGACACAGTACCGGCATCGACGAACGGAACGATGCCGATCGTGTCGGTGATGCCGATGCGCATTTCGGCCGAGGTCTCGAAGTAGGAAAGCCCGCCGGTCGGCTTGTTGTTGATGTCCTTCGGGCCGATGCCTTGATAGGCGTAGCCGCGCACCGAGCCGCCGCCGCCCGAATAGAAGCGGCGGTCTGCGGGAACGTCTCCCAGAGATGCGCCGACGATCGAGCCCAGCGCCACGCGGCCGGCCAGCACAAACCGGCCGCCGGTGTCGAGTGCCTGATAAGCCGAACCCTCGCCCCTGAGCTTCACGAAAGTGGCGCCATTCAGGAGATCGTAGCTCGGCTCGACATAGGCCAGTGCCCTGAAGCCGCTCTTCGGGTTCAGCTTGTTGTCGCGGTTGTCAAAGACATATTGCAGCGGCACGCTGGCAATCAGGTAGTCGTGCTTGCCGAAGCTGTCGGTGATCTTGGAATAGTCGAGCGACAGTTCCGCCGAAACGGTCTGCCTCTTGTCGATCTCGTAGGAGAGCCCAGCGCCGCCCTTGACCGAGAAGCGGTCATAGGCGTCCGGATGCTCGTAGACGGTCTTCAGATTGGCAAAGAACTTGGAAGCGGGACCGACCACGCCCGGTTTCTCGAACATGATGCCGGCATTGTAGTTGAGCTGGCCAATAGCATTGGAGCCGATGCCGCTGATCGAGCCGTCGATGCGCAGCTTCTCCGCCTTGCCGAACAGGTTGCGATGGCCCCAATAACCTTCCAGTCCCAGCCCTTCGGTGTTGGACAAAGTGCCGCCAACGCCGAAATAGCGCGGCTTGCGCTCGCTCACCTCAACACCGATGGGGATGTTGCCGTCGGCGTCCAGCTTGTCGGCTTCCTTCAGCGTCACGCTGTTGAAGACTTCGAGGCCGAGCAGCCGGTCCCGCGCCGTATCGATTTCCTTGGGCGAATAGCGCGCGCCGCGCTTCAGCCCGGTCATGTATTCGGTGAAATCGCGATCCACCGTCTCGGTGCCCTTCACCGTGGTCTCGCCGTAGCCCGCGACCGGACCGGCCTCGACGGTCAACGTCACGTCGAGCCGGCCGTTGGCATGGTCGGCGACGACCTCGCGATCGGTGACCTTGGCGAGCGGCCTGCCCTCGTCCTTGAGCGCCTTGACCAGTCTCGCCTCAGCCTTCAGCACCGCGCCCGAGCCGGCATCGCCGCCGGAGATCAGACCGAAATCGGCGCTGGCGAGCCCCGCGGCATCGCCCTTGAGACGGATGTCGCCCAGCGTGAACTTCTGGCCTGGGGTGACGGTGATCGTCACCGGTATCGGTTGCTGGCCCTTGAATTCGGCATCCGGCGGCAATTCGTCGATCGACTGGCCGGCAATTGAGATGTCGACCACGCCTTCGTAGCGGGCGTCCTCGTAAAGCGCCGCCACCAGCTGCTCGCGATCGCTGCGCGCCTTGGTCATCAGGCCGAGAGAACCGGAAACAGGATGGTCCTCGTCGGCTTTCAGGCCGGAGACCGCCTCGATCCTTTTCTTCAGATCCGCGTCGTCATCCTTGACGTCAATGGTCACAGCATAACGCAGCGGGTCGGCAATCTCGGTGTCCGCCTTGTCGTCGGACCCCCACAGCTTGATGCCGAAGAGTTCGAAGGCGGAAACGCTACGGCTTTCGGCTATCATCGTGGCGGCGCCAAGCGTGACAGCGAGCAAGGCGCGCGAAAGGCTGCGCCTGCACGCGCTGCCCTGCCAATCGCGCTTTTCCCTCGTCGGCATCAGCCGCACCTGTCCTCCAAGACCCGAACCGTGTCCCTCCCATGCTCCCTGATTGCTAAAATTGGAGTGAACTTCTGAAGTCCTCGTAAATTCCTATAGGGCACGAACCATGAAATGTCTGAATTGCTTGCACCTTTGAGTTCACACCTTTTGTTCCGTCGCAAAATTGTGTGAAGCTTTTCATATGAATGCACACTGAATGCCCCTAAGGCACGGTTTGCAATGGACCTTCGTGGGCCGGTTATGGCCGTTTGCGCGTGTTGACAAGCCTCGGCTAAGGCGGAACATGCCACGACAGCCGGAAAAATCGGGCACCGTTGTCGCTTGGCAACGCGGCTGTGCTGGAAAGTGAGAGGAGGATGCGATGGTTTTGCGTGCGGTCAGGATACTGCCGGTTGTTCTCCTGCTCCTCTCGGTCTTCCACGGCCTCGCGCAAGCGGCGGAGACCAAGCGAATCGTCACCACCGACAATGTCGATTATTTCGGCTTCGACCTCCGCTCGGAGCAGAATGTCACGCTGGATCAGTGCAAGACCGACTGCCTCGGCGACAATGCCTGCCGCGCCTTCACCTACAACACCAAGGCCAAGTGGTGTTTCCTCAAATCCGACTACAACACGCTGAAGCCCTTTGCCGGCGCGGTCGGCGGCAAGGTGGTTAACGTCGCCAGCGAACCCGACATCGGCGCGCCCAAGGAACTGACCTATTTCCCGGCCTGGATGGCCGACCAGGCGCTGCAGTATCGCAAGCGCCTGGTCGGCCCCGGCTATTCCAAGCCGACCGACGGGCTGACGACGCTGGAACAGGCCGCTGAACAGGCGGCCCTGACCGGCGACCACCGCGCAGCAATGCAGAAATATGAAGCGGCACTGTCGATGATGCCGGACGACGGCACACTGTGGACCAAGCTCGCCCACGAGACCCTGGCGACGCTGACGACGGCATCCAGCAACGACCAGTCGACATTGCAGGCTAATGCGACCTCGGCCACCTTCAATGCCTACCAGCTGTCGCGCACCACGACCAACCGCGCCGAGGTGCTGGCCCTGCTTGCCGCCGGTCTCGACAAGCGCGAACTCTACCGCCCGGCGTTGCAGGCCTATGAGGCCAGCCTTGCGCTGGTCAATTCACCGGCGGTGCTTTCCGAATACCAGGACCTGAAGGCCCGCAAGGGTTTCCGCGTCGTCGAGCACAGCGTCGATGCCGACACCACCGCGCCGCGCATCTGCGCGCAGTTCTCGGAAGAGCTGGTCAAGACCGGCGTCGACTATGCGCAATTCGTCACCATCGACGGCGCCGCACCCAAGGGCGTCGAGGCCAAGGGCAAGCAGATCTGCGTCGAGGGCCTGGAGCACGGACAGCATTACAACATCACCTTCCGCGCCGGCCTGCCTTCGGCCATCGGCGAGGTGACAGCCGCCCCGGTTGCACTGTCGATCTACGTACAGGACCGCGCGCCGTCCGCCCGCTTCACCGGCGACAGCTTCGTGCTGCCGGCCGGCGTGCGCCGCGGCATTCCGGTCGTTACCGTCAACATGAACGCCGCCGACATGAAGCTCTTCCGCATAGGCGACCGGTCCTTGGCCCAGCTTCTGTCCGGCTACCAGTTCTTGCGCCAGCTCGACGGCTACGACATGACCAACATCAGGGACCAGATGGGTCAGCCGATCTGGGAAGGCCGGATGGAGATCGCCGGCGACCTCAACAAAGAGGTCACCACCTCCTTCCCGGTCGACGAGGCGCTGCCGCAGCGCAAGCCCGGCGTCTATATCCTGACCGCCCAACCGGTGGATGACCACAGCGACACCTACAATTCGCGTGCCACGCAATGGTTCGTGGTCTCCGACATCGGCCTTTCCACCTACACCGGACAGGACGGCCTGAACGTCTTTGCCCGCTCGCTCGGCACCGCGAAGCCGATCCAGGGCGCCGAACTCACCCTTCTTGCCCGCAACAACGAAATCCTCGGCACCGCGACGACAGACGCCGAAGGCCGCGCCGTCTTCAATCCTGGCCTCACCCGTGGCGAGGGCGGCATGGTGCCGGCCGTGCTGATGGCCAAGCAGGGCGACCAGGACTTCGTCTTCCTCGACATGGCCAAGGCCGGCTTCGACCTGTCGGATCGCGGCGTCGCTGGCCGCGCCGCGACGGGCGCGCTCGACGTCTACGCCTGGACCGAGCGCGGCATCTACCGCGTCGGCGAGGACGTGCATGTGCAGGCGCTGGCCCGCGACGACACCTCCAAGGCGGTCGACAACCTGCCGCTGACCTTCATCTTCACGCGCCCCGACGGCGTCGAGGCGCGCCGTATCGTCAGCGACGGCACCTCGGCAGGCGGCCATTCCGTCGACCTGTCGCTGGAGCCGAACGCCATGCGCGGCAGCTGGACGGTGTCGATCCACACCGATCCCAAGCAGCCGGCGGTGGCGAGCCAGATGTTCCTGGTCGAAGACTTCGTACCGGACCGCATCGAATTCGACCTCACCGCCGACAAGACCGAGATCGCGCAGGGCGAGACGGCCAATGTCACCGTCGACGGCCGCTTCCTCTACGGCGCGCCGGCGGCCGGCCTGGCGCTGGAAGGCGAAACCACGCTGGCGGTGACACGCGACTGGGATCGCTTCAAGGACTTTGTCTTCGGCCTTGCCGACGAGCAGGCCGCCCAGCCTTCCTCGACGCCGCTGGCCGACCTGCCGGTGGTCGGCGACAACGGCAAGGCGACCTTCCCGGTCACCATCGCCCAGCTGCCATCCACCACCAAGCTGGTCAACGCCAAGGTGACGGTGCGCATGCGCGAGACCGGCGGCCGCGCCGTCGAGCGCTCGCTCAATCTCGCCATCCGCCCGCAGGGTGACATGATCGGCATCCGTCCCGATTTCGAGAATGACGAGGTACCGCAGGGTGGCACCGCCAAGTTCAGCCTGATCGCCGTCGACCGCGACGGCAAGCGCAAGGCGATGGCCGGCGCACAATGGTCGCTGGTCAAAGTCGAACGCAACTACCAATGGTACCGCAATGGCAGCTCGTGGAACTACGAGCCGGTGACCTTCACCAAATCGGTCGCCAACGGCGCGGTCGACATCGCCACCGACGGCGAAGCCAGCCTGTCGCTGCCGGTCGACTGGGGCCGCTACAGGCTGGAGGTGGAGACATCAAGCGCGGACGGCCCGGCAACGAGCTACGAGTTCGACGGCGGCTGGTATGTCAGCGCCACCTCGACCGAGACGCCCGACGGCCTCGAAATCGCGCTGGACAAGGACGGCTATGCCGCCGGCGATGTCGCCAAGCTGAAGGTCTCGCCGCACTACGCCGGTGAACTTCTGGTGACGATCGGCGCCGACCGGCTGATGAAGACCATCGACGTATCGATACCCGCCGATGGCGGCACCGTCGACATTCCGGTTCCCGACAATTGGGGCGCCGGCGCCTATGTCACCGCCACGCTGTTCCGGCCGGGCAACGCGCAGGAAAGCCGCATGCCGGCCCGCGCCATCGGCGTGAAATGGTTGAAGATCGATCCCGGCGCCAAGAAACTTGGCGTCGCGCTGACGCCACCGGCCAAGACCGAACCGCGCCAGTCGCTGTCGATCCCAGTCGCTGTCACCGGCATGCAGCCGGGCTCGCAGGCCTATGTCATGGTGGCGGCCGTCGATGTCGGCATCCTCAACCTGACCAACTACAAGGCGCCGGACCCCGAGAACTGGTTCTTCGGCCAACGCATGATGGGACTGGAGCTGCGCGATCTCTACGGTCGTTTGATCGACGGCTCGCTCGGCACCACCGGCAAGCTGCGCACCGGCGGCGACGGCAATGCCATGCAAAGCCAGGGCAGCCCGCCCACCGAAAAGCTGGTCGCCTTCTTCTCCGGCATCGTCAAGCTTGACGCCGAAGGCAAAGCGACGATCGATTTCGACCTGCCGCAATTCAACGGCACGGCGCGTGTCATGGCCGTGGCCTGGACGAAGGAAGCCGTCGGCCACGCCTCCACCGACGTCATCGTGCGCGATCCGATCGTGGTCACGGCCGGCTTGCCGCGCTTCATGGCGCCGGGCGACTCGGCCACCATGCGGCTCGACTTCGCCAACACCGACGGCCCGGCCGGAGACTACGCGCTGAGCATCCAGACCACCGGCGACCTGACGATCGGCGAGGAAGCGGTGCCGGCCAAGCTGACGCTCGCCCAGGGCAAGCGCCAGTCGCTGACCGTGCCGCTGATCGCGGTCTCGCCCAGCGATGCCACTCTCACCGTCAAACTCGCCCATGAAGGCGGTCCTGAGGTCGAGCAGACGCTGTTCCTGCCGATACGGCCGTCGCAGCTGCCGGTGACGTCGCGCATGGTCGTCGACCTCAAGAGCGGCGGCGGCGCGCTGCGCGTCGACAAGGAACTGCTCGCCGCCAGCATCCTGCAAGGCGCCTCCGTCAGCGTCGGCGTCTCGCAATCGGCGGCCCTCGACGTGCCGTCACTGCTGTTGTCGCTCGACCGCTATCCTTATGGCTGCGCCGAGCAGACGACGAGCCGCGCCATGCCACTGCTCTATATGAGCGAGATGTCGAAGGGTTACGGCATCCCCGACGATCCGGGCCTGCACGACCGTGTGCAGCAGGCGATCTACCGGGTGTTGAGCTACCAGGCTTCCGCCGGCAGCTTCGGCCTGTGGGGCCCCGGCTCCGGCGATTTGTGGCTGGATTCCTATGTCAGCGATTTCCTGACCCGCGCCCGCGAAGCGAAATACGACGTACCGGCGCAGGCAATCTCGCAGGCGTTGAGCAACCTGCAGAATTCGATCGGCTACGATCAGGACGTTCAGGATCGCGGCACCGATATCGCCTATGCGCTCTATGTGCTGGCCCGCAACAAGAAAGCCTCCGTCGGCGACCTGCGTTATTATGTCGACACCAAGCTCGAAGCCTTCTCGAGCCCGATGGCGGTGGCGCAACTGGCCGCCTCACTCGCGCTCTACGGCGACGCGCAGCGCTCCGACGCTACCTTCTCCACAGCGCTGCGGCTGGCCAAATCCATGAATGACTATGACTGGTACCGCACCGACTACGGCTCGGCGCTGCGCGACGGTGCCGCCATGCTGGCGCTTGCCGCGGAATCCAAGCCAGCGCCGGCCGTGTTGCCGGAACTCGTCAAGCTGGTGGAAAGGGAACGCGCGAAAGCCCGCTGGACGAGCACGCAGGACAACGCCTGGATGCTGCTGGCGGCCCGCGCGCTGAAGGAAGGCAACGACACCATAAAGCTTGAGGTCAACGGCCAGCCCCATACCGGCGCCTATTCGGCCGACATGACCGGCGAGACCCTGCTCGACACCCCGCTCACCGTCGCCAATGACGGCAAGGCTCCGCTGCAGGCGGTCGTCACCAGCGTGGCCTCGCCCTCGCAACCGCTGCCGGCAAGCGGCGACGGCTACACCATCGAGCGCACCTACTACACGCTCGACGGCAAGGAAGCGAACGTCACCGAAGCCAAGCAGAACGAGCGTTATGTGGTCGTGCTCAAAGTCGCGTCGCAGAACGACTGGCCGCAGCGCATGCTGGTCACCGACCTCTTGCCCGCCGGTTTCGAGATCGACAATCCCGGTCTCGTCTCCAGCGCGCAGCTCACTGGCTTTCCGTGGCTGGCGCAGACCAATGCCGCGCATCTCGAATTCCGCAACGACCGTTTCGTCGCGGCCTTCGACCCGTCGGAGGACGACGGCGACCGCACCAAGACGATGGCCTATGTCGTGCGCGCCGTGACACCAGGTGTCTATGTGCATCCGGCGGCCTCGGTCGAGGACATGTACCGGCCGCAATATTCGGCCCGCACCGCTACCGGCATGATGGAGGTGAAGGCGCCGTAAGGCGGCCGATGAGGCGATCATGACGATCGAAGCGTCCCCTCCCTCGCCTGGCAGGAGCCGGTTGCGGCGCCTCGCCATCCTCGCGACCGCCGCCATCGCCTTGGCGTCGATCGCGGTCGGCGGCCTCTGGGCGCTCGACCGTGCCTTCCCGCCGCCTCTGCCGGAGAAACTGGCCGTTTCCGCCGAGGTCGTCGATCGCGACGGGACCTTGCTGCGCGCCTTCGCTACGCCGGATGGCTATTGGCGCCTGCCTGTTGCCATCGATCAGGTCGACAAGAGCTTCGTCGAGATGCTGGTCGCCTATGAGGACAAGCGCTTCTGGGATCACGAGGGCATCGATTTCCTTGCCCTCGGCCGCGCGGCAACCCAGTTCGCCACCAACCGCCGCATCGTCTCCGGCGGCTCGACGCTGTCGATGCAGCTCGCCCGCCTGATCGAACCGCGCGAAAGCCGTTCCCTAGGTTCCAAGCTCAAGCAGATGCTGCGCGCCGTGCAGATCGAGCGGCGGCTAACCAAGCGCCAGATCCTGGAGCAATATCTCACGCTTGCACCCTATGGCGGCAACCTTGAGGGCGTGCGGGCGGCCTCGCTGGCCTATTTCGGCAAGGAGCCGCGCCGCCTCACCGTCTCGGAAGCGGCACTCCTGGTGGCGCTGCCGCAATTGCCTGAGCGCCGCCGTCCGGACAGGAACCTCGCCATAGCCCAGGCGGCGCGCGATCGTGTGCTCACGCGCATGGTCTCGGCTGGCCTGATCGGCGACCGCGAGGCCCGCCGTGCCGCGCTCGACGATGTCTCCGGCCTGCGTCGCCCGCTGCCCGCTTTTGCCGCGCATGCTGCCAACACGCTGGTGCGCAAGGCCGAGGCCGGCGCGCCGCTGAAGCTGACGATCCGCAAGAGCGTGCAGGAAGGCCTTGAAGCGGTCGCCCGCGAGGCCGCCGCCAAGCTCGGGCCCAAACTGTCGGTCGCTATGGTGCTCGCCGATTCCCGCACCGGCGACATTCTGGGCGAGGTCGGCTCGGCTTCCTTCTTCGATTCCAGCCGCTCCGGCTGGATCGATATGACCCGCATCCTGCGCTCGCCCGGCTCGACGCTGAAACCCTTCATCTACGGCCTCGCCTTCGAACAAGGCGTGGTCGCCCAGGAAACCATCATCGAGGACAGCCCCGCCGACTTCTCCGGCTACCGGCCGAAGAATTTCGACATGGGCTACCAGGGCGATGTCTCGATCCGGCAGGCGCTGCAATTGTCGCTTAATGTGCCGGCTATCCGCATCCTCGACACGGTCGGGCCGGCGAGGCTGATGGCGCGCTTCCGCCAGGCTGGCGTCTCGCCGTTGCTGCCGGTCAACGAAGCCCCCGGCCTTGCCATCGGCCTCGGCGGCGTCGGCGTCAGCCTGCGCGACCTCGTCCAGCTTTACACAGGGCTCGCCAATGGCGGAAAAGCGCATCCGCTGCGCGACGGCACCGAGGCTGTGCCCGTGACGGGTGCCGCAACAACCATCCTCGACGAGCGCGCCAACTGGCAGATCACCGACATCCTCGCCGGCGTGCGCCCACCCGAGGGCGCGCAGCAACGCGGCATCGCCTACAAGACCGGCACCTCCTATGGCTATCGCGATGCCTGGGCGATCGGCTTCGACGGCCGCCATGTGCTGGGGGTCTGGGTCGGCCGGCCCGACGCCAGCGCGGTGCCCGGGCTGTCGGGTTACATTTCCGCCGCACCGATCCTGTTCGAAGGTTTCGCGCGCTCCGGCATCGCCGCCGTCGCTTTGCCAAGCCAGCCCGCGGGCGTGCTGCGGCCACGGCGCGAGGACTTGCCGGTGACGCTCGCCCGCTTCGGCACCGCCTCCGACGTCTCGGTTGTCGCCGCGCCGACCGAACCCGCGCCGCGCATCGTCTTTCCACCCGACGGTGCCCGTGTCGATCTCGGCACGTCGGGGCCTGGCGCCACGCCGCTAGTACTGAAGCTGCAGGGCGGCCGCGCACCGTTCCGCTGGTTGGCCAACGGCAAGCCGCTGGTCGGGATCGATCGCCGGCGCACCGCGACCTGGCTGCCGGACGGCGCTGGCTATTCGACGCTGACCGTCATCGACGCCGCCGGTCGCGCCACCAGCGTCAAGGTGTTCGTCGAATAGCCTGTCGCGCGGTTCCCCAAGGCGCCGCCGCCATACCGAAGAAATCGTTGGGTTCGCCGCCGGCCGGCCCGGCTTGAATCGCGTACGGCCAAGGCGGCCTCAAACGCGTCGGCGCCGCTGCGTGCACCCGAAACCGTCACCAGGCAAGGAAGAATTTTCTTGCCCTGCGGCTCACACGCTGCAACTTTTCTCCCTACGCCTGAAAAATGCAACTTTCGCCGCACCCAATTTCTACAATTTCGATAGAGTAGAATTGTGTTCAACGGAGGCTGAAATGACCAACCCTCATTTCAAGAAGCTGCTCGGCGCGCTCATCGCCGGTTCTGTCCAATTCGGCGCGCTCGGTTTCGCATTCGCCGACACGACCATCCTGAATGTATCCTATGACCCGACCCGCGAACTCTACAAACAGTTCGACGAAGCCTTCGCCGTCCACTGGAAGAAGGAGACCGGCGAGACCGTGACCATACAGCAATCGCATGGCGGCTCCGGCGCGCAGGCCCGCGCCGTCATCGACGGTCTCGATGCCGATGTCGTCACGCTTGCCCTGGAAGGCGACATCAACGCGATCTCCTCGAAATCGAAGAAGATCAACCCAGACTGGCGCACCAAGTTCGAGAACAATTCGGCCCCTTACACCTCCACCATCATCTTCCTGGTGCGCAAGGGCAACCCGAAGGGCATCAAGGACTGGGACGATCTGGTCAAAGAAGGCGTGCAGGTCATCACGCCGAACCCGAAGACATCCGGAGGCGCGCGCTGGAACTATCTGGCCGCTTGGGCCTATGCCAATGCCAAGGACGGCAACAACGAGGCCAAGACCAAGGAATTCATCTCCAACCTCTATTCGCATGTTCCCGTGCTCGACACCGGAGCGCGCGGCTCTACCGTCACCTTCGCGCAGAAGGGTCTGGGCGACGTGCTTCTGGCCTGGGAAAACGAGGCTTACCTGGCGCTCGACGAATTCGGCGCCGACAAATTCGACGTCGTCTATCCGCCGACCTCGATCCTCGCCGAACCGCCGGTCGCCGTGGTCGACGCCAATGTCGACGCCAAGGGCACCCGCAAGGTCGCAGAAGCCTATCTGAAATACCTTTATTCCAAGGAAGGCCAGACGCTGATCGCCAAGAACCACTATCGTCCGGCCAAGCCCGACCTGGTGCCGGCGGAAGATCTCGCCAAGCTGCCGCAGATCAAGCTGGTCACCATCGACGATCCGCAATTCGGCGGCTGGAAGAAAGCGCAGCCTTATCATTTCGCCGACGGTGGTATATTCGACCAGGTCTACAAGCCGGCGCAGTGACAAGAACGGCATATCCGCTTCGGCACCTTCGGAGCGGGCGAAAGCCAGGGCGAACAAAAGGGACGGATTTCTAGAAACATGACCATGGCACCCGCGCAGGCGGGGTGGCGGTTCAGGCAGCCGAGTGTCATTCCGGGTTTCGGACTGACGCTCGGCTTCTCGCTTGTCTACCTCACCCTCATCATCCTCATCCCGCTGACCGGGCTGGTCTGGCGTTCGGCTGCCCTGGGCTGGACCGATTTCTGGCATATCGTGACAGCGCCGCGCACGCTGAAGGCACTGCAGATCAGCTTCGGCACCGCGCTGATCGCCGCCGCCATCAACGTCGTCTTCGGCACACTCGTCGCCTGGGTGCTGGTGCGCTACAAATTCCCCGGCCGCCGCATCGTCGACGCGATGGTCGACTTGCCTTTCGCCTTGCCGACCGCCGTTGCTGGTATCGCGCTGACCACGCTCTACGCGCCGAATGGCTGGCTGGGTGCGCCGCTGATGCAGGCCGGCATCAAGGTCGCCTACACGCCGCTCGGCATCGTCATCGCCCTTGTTTTCGTCAGCCTGCCCTTCGTGGTGCGCACCGTCGAGCCGATCATCGAAGAGATCGACAAGGAGGTCGAGGAAGCCGCCGCGACGCTCGGCGCCAGTCGTTTCCAGACCATCACCAAGGTGCTCTTTCCCGGCCTCGCACCTGCCATCATCACCGGTTTCGCACTCGCCTTCGCGCGTGGCGTCGGCGAGTTCGGCTCGGTCATCTTCATCGCCGGCAACCTACCCAACGTCACCGAAATCGCGCCGCTGCTCATCGTCATCCGGTTGGAGGAATTCAACTACGCCGCCGCCACCGCGATTGCCGCCACCATGCTCGGTCTCTCCTTCGCCCTGCTGCTCGTCATCAACCTCCTCCAGTCATGGAGCCGCAAGCGCTATGGCTGATCCGGAAATCAAGTCCTACGAGCCGGTGCACAACAATCCCTCGTCGGCAATTACCGAGAGCCGCGCCGCGCGCGGCGTCTTCATGACGATCGCCTTCGTGTTTCTCGGCCTGTTCCTTGTCCTGCCGCTGATCATCGTGTTCGAGCAGGCCTTCGCGAAAGGCATCGGCGCCTATTTCACCTCGCTGAACGACCGCGACACGCTCGCCGCGATCCACCTCACCTTGCTGGTGGCGGCGATCTCGGTACCGCTCAACGTCGTCTTCGGCATCGCCGCATCCTGGGCGATCGCCAAGTTCGAGTTCAAGGGCAAGGCATTCCTCATCACGCTGATCGACCTGCCCTTCTCGGTCTCACCTGTCATTTCCGGCCTGGTCTATGTGCTTTTGTTCGGCGCACAAGGCTTGCTTGGCGCCTGGCTGAAGGCCAATGGCATCGTCATCCTGTTCGCGGTGCCGGGCATCGTGCTTGCCACCATCTTCGTCACCTTTCCCTTCGTGGCCCGCGAGTTGATCCCGCTGATGCAGGAACAGGGCAATGGCGACGAGGAAGCGGCCCTGTCGCTCGGCGCCAACGGCTGGCAGGTTTTCTGGTATGTCACCCTGCCCAACATCAAATGGGGTCTGCTCTACGGCGTGCTGCTGTGCAACGCCCGCGCCATGGGCGAGTTCGGCGCGGTGTCGGTGGTCTCGGGTCATATCCGCGGCATGACCAACACCATGCCGCTGCACATCGAGATCCTCTACAACGAATACAACGCCGTCGGCGCCTTTGCCGTGGCTTCGCTGCTGGCCGGGCTCGCGCTCGTCACGCTGGTCTTGAAAACCGCTCTCGAGATGCGCTACGGCGCCGAGCTCGCCGCCACACGCGGACACTGACAGGGACACCCGCATGGAAGTTCGCGTTGCCAATGTACGCAAGGAGTTCGACCGGTTCCCGGCGCTCCGTGACGTCTCGCTCGACATTCGCTCGGGCGAGCTGATCGCGCTGCTCGGTCCGTCCGGTTCCGGCAAGACCACATTGCTCAGGCTGATCGCCGGGCTGGAGCAGCCGACCGCCGGCAAGATCTTCTTCGGCGACGAGGACGCTTCGAGCAAGACCATCCAGGAGCGCAATGTCGGCTTCGTGTTCCAGCACTATGCCCTGTTCCGCCACATGACCGTGGCCGACAATATCGGCTTCGGGCTGAAGGTGCGGCACGGCACCAACCGGCCGCCCAAAGACGAAATTCGCCGCCGCGCCTCCGAACTGCTCGACCTCGTTCAACTTTCGGGACTTGAGAAGCGCTATCCGGCGCAGCTGTCAGGCGGCCAGCGCCAGCGCGTCGCGCTCGCCCGCGCCATGGCGATCGAACCCAAGGTGCTGCTGCTCGACGAACCCTTCGGCGCGCTCGACGCGCAGGTGCGGCGCGAATTGCGGCGCTGGCTGCGCGACATCCACGACACCACTGGCCACACCACCGTCTTCGTCACCCACGACCAAGAGGAAGCGCTGGAACTGGCCGACCGCGTGGTGGTGATGAGCCAGGGGCAGATCGAGCAGATAGGCACCGCCGACGAGGTTTACGACACGCCCAACTCGCCCTTCGTCTTCGGTTTCATCGGCGAGTCGAGTTCGCTGCCGGTCAAGATCGACGACGGCCAGCTCTGGATTGCCGACCGTCCGATCGGCCTGTCCGCGCCGAATCATTCGCCCGGCGACGCCCTGCTCTATTTCCGCCCGCACGATGTCGAGCTGCTCGACGGTTGCAGCGGCTGCATCGCCGGCACGGTAATCGCCAGCCGCCGCGTTGCCGGCACCCGCCGCGTCGAACTGGAAATCGGCGGCGAGCGCCAGCGCGTCGAGATCGAACTGCCGGTCGACCATCCCGCCGCGCAGAAGAGCCGCGTCGCTTTCCGCCCACGCCGCTGGAAGCTGTTTCCGCAACAGGACGGGCAGAAGTAGTCGGAGACGGAGTTTTCCGGCCAATCATGGAATGAACGACCCGGAATTGTCGATCCGGGAGACGGTTTTTCCAATTCCACGACGGCTGTTGAAGCCCGCATGCCTCGTGTTGCGCGGCGCGGGCTTTATGGTGCGAGGCTCCTGATGTTTTTTTGAACGGAGCCTTTTCATGAGACGCCTTTTGCTTGCCGGTGCCGCCCTGGCCGGTCTGATCCTCGCTGCCGCGCCCGCTTTGGCCGCCGACAAGCTGCTCAACGCTTCCTATGACGTTGGCCGCGAACTGTTCGTGCAGATCAACAAGGCCTTCGTCGAAAAGCATCCGGGCACCACCATCGACCAGTCGCACGCCGGCACCTCGAAGCTGGCGCGCTCCATCGTCGAAGGCCTCGGCGCCGACGTGGTGACCTTCAACCAGGTTCCGGACGTCGATTTCCTGGTCAAGCAGGGTTTTGTCTCGGCCGACTGGCAGAAAGATTTCGCCAACAACGCCTCGCCCTTCTATTCACTGCCCTCTTTCCTGGTCAGGGCCGGCAATCCGAAGAACATCAAGGATTGGGATGATCTCGCCCGCGAAGGCGTTCAGGTGATCTTCCCGAACCCCAAGACCTCGGGCAATGCACGCTACACCTATCTGGCGGCGGCGGCCTACGCCAAAGAGAAGTTTAATGGCGACGAAGCCAAGGTGAAGGAGTTCCTCACCAAGATCTTCAACAACGTGCCGGTGTTCGACACCGGTGGCCGCGCCGCCACCACCACCTTCGCTGAACGCGGCATCGGCGATGTGCTGATCACCTTCGAGTCCGAAACCCAGGGCATTGCCCGCGAATATGGTGCCGACAAATACCAGCAGGTGACACCGTCGGTCAGCCTTTTGGCCGAGTTCCCGGTTGCCATCGTCGACAAGGTTGCCGACGAGCACGGCACCCGCGACCTGGCCAAGACCTATCTCGACTTCCTCTACACTCCCGAAGGCCAGAAGATCGAGGCCGAGAACGGCGTGCGCGTGCGTGACGAAAAGGTCGCGGCCGAGTTCAAGGACAAGTTCCCCGCCGTGCGCCTCGTCACCGTCGAGGACGTATTCGGCGGCTGGGCGAAGGTCCAGAAAGACCACTTCGGCGAAGGCGCGCTGCTCGACCAGATCTACGGCAACCGCTGAGGCGGCACGACGCTCCACGCAAAAAGCCGGCGCAAGCCGGCTTTTTCATTTATGGCCGCGGGGTCGACCAATTCACTCGAAGATTTCGAAAAGTCACGAAAAATCAACGCTCTTCTTATTGTATATCAAAACACTGAACTCTATTCTCCCAATGCGCGTTCAGGCTGCCGATCCTGCCATGATTTGCGCACAAACAGCCGGCAAATGGCTGGTCGGATCGCGGATCAAGCAGTGTCGGGCATGCTCACCAAAAAAGGCAAATACGGGCTCAAGGCTCTCGTGCATCTGTCGCGCATGCCGGTCGGGCAACTGGCCTTCGTCAACGACATCGCCGTTGCCAACAACATCCCGAAGAAATTCCTCGACGCCATCCTCGGCGAACTGCGCAATGCCGGCTTCGTGCAGAGCCGCAAGGGCAAGGATGGCGGCTATCGGCTGGCCAGGCCCGCCGCCGAGATCAAGATCGGTCATGTTGTGCGCGTGCTCGACGGGCCGCTGGCGCCGATCCCTTGCGCCAGTCGCACGCAGTATCAGCGCTGCGAGGACTGCAACGAGGCGACCTGCGAAGTGCGCCATATGATGCTGGAAGTGCGTCAGGCCATCGCCGACGTGCTCGACAACCGCAGCCTGGCCGCCATGCGCGACGCCGACAATGACGATTATCCGGCGGAACTGTCGACGCAGTCCAACTAGCTCACGTTCCACCCTGTTCGAAACGGCCTGCGGTGGAACGAGTTACCGGCTCCCCGCCGCGATGAGCGTCACACGGTCGCCGCCTTCACCCGTCCCACCAACCACAGCAACAGCAGCATCGCCGCGAGATTGACCAGGTTCCAGGCGATGCCGTTCAGGAAGGCAGCGCTGTAAGAGCCGTAGAGGTCATAGATCCAGCCCGACATCCAGCCGCCCGCCGCCATGCCGAAGATCGTTGCCATCATCACCAGGCCGACGCGTTGGCCGGCTTCGGCCGCCGGCATATATTCGCGCACGATGATGGCGTAGCACGGCACGATGCCGCCCTGCGACAGGCCGAAGACCAGTGAGACGATGTAGAGCGAGGCCAGCCCGTCGAAGGGGATGTAGAACAGCAGCGCCAGGCACTGCAGCGCCGAGCCGATCAGCAGCGTCTTCACGCCGCCGATGCGGTCGGCGACGAAACCCGAGGCGATGCGGCTGACCACGCCGCCGGCGAGCATGATCGACAGCATCTCGGCGCCGCGCGCCACGCCATAGCCGAGGTCCATGCAATAGGCGACGATATGCACCTGCGGCATCGCCATGGCCATGCAGCAGCCGAAACCGGCAACGATGAGCAGGCCTTGCAGCGTCGCCGGCGACAGTGGGATCGGCTGCACGCGCCGCCCGCCGGGGGTGTTGGCAGCCGCCTCGCGCGGGGCGCCTTCGCGCAGCATCAGCGTCAGCGGCACCAAGGTGACGACGCAGAATATGCCGATGCCGAGATAAGTGGTGCGCCAGCCTTCGGCATGCATCAGCGGCGGTATCACCACCGGCCACAGGGCGCCCGCCAGATAGTTGCCGCAGGCGGCAAAGGCGACGGCCACGCCACGGCGCCGGTTGAACCAATGCGAGATGTCTGCAACCAGCGGACCGAAGATCGCCGCCGTGCCGAAGCCGACGAGGATGCCCTGCGCCAGCGTGAATTGCAGGATCGAGCCGGCAAAGGATGCCAGCACCATGCCGGCGCCAAGGGTCAGCGCCGACAAGAGCGCCGGCAGCCAGTAACCCATGCGGTCGACGGCCCGGCCGACCAGCACGTTGCCGGCGGCAAAACCGATCATTGTCGCCGTATAGGGCAACGAAGCATCGGCACGGTCGACGCCGAATTCGGCCTGCACCGCTGGCAACACCACCACCACCGCCCACATGCCGACCGCGCCGATCGTGCCAAGCGCCACCGAGATGGCGAGGCGTATCCAAGCCTTGCGGCCATCGATGACGGAGGCCGCGTCCACCGGCCGGACGGGATGCTGGTTCATGTCTGGGCCCGGGCTCCTTGCGGTAGGCTCGGAACTCATGCGCCTTTCCGCACTCGCCCGGCAGCACCAATCTGGCCCAAGAAATGATACCAGATATCGGGCAACGCACTTCAAGGAAGGGAAACGACACCGCCCTCGGTCAGCACCATGTTGGTCAGCGTGCGCTCGGCATGGGTCAGCCGCCAGTCGAGCATCTTCTGTGCATAGCGCAGAACGATCGGCGCCATTTCGGGTCGGTCGGCCAGGTTCGTCATCTCATGCGGGTCTTGAGCCAGATCGAACAGCAGTGGCGGTAGGGCCGCGAAATGCACATACTTGTAGTGCCGGTCGCGCACCACCGCATAGCTGCACTGGTCGGAGGCGATGCCGAGTGCCATTTCCACCTTCTGCGTCGCCACGGTGCGGAAGTCGTGCTCGAAGAACACGGCGTCGCGCCAATCGGTTGGCGTGGCGCCATGCAACAGCGGCATCAGCGAACGGCCGTCGCAGGCCCGCGGCTTTTCGAGCCCCAGCCAATCGAGGATGGTCGGCATGATGTCAACGGCCTCGGTCAGCGCATCTACGGTCGATCCACGGCCCGCATCGGCCTCGGCACGAGGGTCGCGGATCACCAGCGGCAGGTGGAAGGCGCCGTCGAAATAGATCTCCTTGCCCCAGGCATGGTGCTCGCCCAGCATCTCCGCATGGTCGCTGGTGACGATGATCAGCGTGCGGTCATATTCGCCGGTCCGTTTCAGATGCGCGACGATGCGGCCGATATGGTGGTCGACCTCGGCGATGAGCCCGTAATAGGTCGCTCGCATCTGGCGGATTTCCAATTCCTCCGCAGAGACCGGATCAAGCGGGCTGTGCTCGTCATAAAGGCCGGGTTCGCTCAGCCTGTCGAGCTCATAGGCAAGCAGCGGATGCTGGCGCTTTTCCTGCGTTAGGCTTGCCGCCCGCGCAGGCAGCGTCACGTCGGCGGGATCGACAATTCGATTGTAGGGTTCCGGCGCGATCAACGGTGGATGCGGCCGGTAGAAGACCAGATGCGCGAACCACGGTTTTTCGTCGCGCACCGCCAGCCATTCCAGGAAACGGTCAGCAAGATAGGCCGTCTCGCTCTGTTCGGCCGGGAAGATGGTGGGGATGTAACGAAAGCCGCGATCCGCCGGCTTCTCGAAGTCCGGTCGCGGCCGGAAAACATCGCCGCGGCCGTGCGGCAGCCGGTAGCCGCGCGCCACGAGATCAGCCACCCACGGTGCCATGTCGTCGGGCAGATGCAGCGGTGTCACGAAACCCGGCATCACGCCCTTGTCGTAGCCGGTCAGCGCCGGATCGTTGGGGTGGCGCCCGCGCGGATCGAGGCTGGTGTCGGTATAGCCGAACAGGGCCGGCTCGTAGCCCGCCTTGCGCGCCTCCAGCGCGATGTTGCTGTGCCGCGCATCGAGCGGCGTGCCGTTGCGGCCGGAGCGGTGGTTCATCAGATAAAGGCCGGTCAGGAGGCTGGTGCGCGACGGCCCGCACGGCGTGCACTGGCCGAAATGCTGGCGAAACAATACGCCGTCGGCGGCGAGCGCATCGAGGTTCGGCGTGCGCACATTAGGATGGCCTAGCGCCGACAGGCAGTCGCCACGCCACTGGTCGGCGCAAATGAAGAGCACGTTCGGGCGCTGCGGCTTCGTCGTCATTCTAGGTCGAGTCTGTCCGTTGGAAGGTCATTCGGGCTCGCGGCCCACCACCTTGTCGGTGTTGGCGAGCAGCTTGCGCACTGCGGCGCGCGCGGCATCCGGCCGCTGCAGACGGATGTTCTTCTCGACCAGTTCGTGCAGTTTCTGCGCGGTCTCGAGGTCGTCCCCCTCTCGCGTCACATGCACGAACAGGTGGTCGAAGGCCTGTTCGATCAGCACTCCGAGCGGCACCAGCAGATCGTTGCCGGAAGCGCGCAGGATGGCGAGATGGAAGCGCGTGTCGGCGCGCGTGCGCTCTTCCAGCGTTATTGCATCCTTCATATCGCGGCATGCGCGGCTGATCTCCTCCATCTGCGCGTCGGTACGGCGCATGGCGGCAAAGGCGCTCGCCTCCGGTTCGATCAGGTGGCGGAATTCCTGCACCGTACGCAGGAAGGGGCCACGGTTGGGCGAAGTGGCGTACCAGCCAAGCACATCGCGGTCGAGCAGGTTCCAGCGCTCGCGCGGCTCGACCCGGCTGCCGACCTTCGGCCGCGAGGCAAGCAGGCTCTTGGCCATCAGCATCTTGATGGCTTCGCGAACCGCCGAACGACTGACATTGAACGTCTCGGCCCACTTCGCCTCATTGGGTAGGATGGTGCCGGGCGGATAGTCACCGCGCACGATCCTGAGGCCGATTTCGTGCGCGACGGAAGCGTGCACGCTCGAGCCGGCACGGCGCGCGGTGGCGCCGTCGATGGGCTCGATATTTATAGTACCAGTGTCTTCTATTTTCCGCCTAGCCGCTCGCATGCTTCCCCTTGTCGGCGCCGGCCCGAACCATGACCACACGCATCGACCAAGAAGTCCGGGCTTGGCCACCATGTCAAGGCGCCAGCCATGGGAAGCATGGACCGCAGCCTAGCTCAGCGCGACTTCCAGCGAGACGTATCGGCGCGGCGAGGATGCGATCGCCGCCGAGGCCACAGCAACGCCGGCGCGCAACGCGTCTTCCAGCGGCACTCCGTCCAGCAAGGCGCCAAGATAGCCGGCATTGAACGTGTCGCCCGCGCCGGTGGTGTCCACCACCGCAACAGCCGGTGCCGGCACATGCACGAGCGCACCGTCGCGCCAGGCCGATGCGCCCTCGCCGCCACGCTTGATGACGACGATGGCACCGGGCTTGGCATGGTCGGCAAGCCAGCAGGCCGCGGCCTCCACCGTCTTCTCGCCCGACAGCGACAGGCTCTCGATCTCGTTGAGCAGCACATGGTCGCAATGGGCGAGGCAGGCCATGGTGTGCGCCTTGATCGTATCCGTCCAGCCATCCGAAGGCCAGCCAGTGTCGAGTGCCACCTCGAAACCGCGCGCCGAAACGGCTGCCAGCATCGTGTCGAAGGCATCGATCAGGTCGAGATAGAGGAAGGAACCGGTCAGCAGAGCGATGTCACCGGGACGCGCTCTTTCCGGCAGCATCGCCAGCATGCTCTGCGGGGTCTGAACCGCGAGATTGCCGGCCGTTGTCAGGAAGGACCGCTCGCCGCCGGGATGTTCGACGCCGACCGACAAGGCCGTCGGCGTCGCTACCCTGGGCCAGGCGCTGGCGGCATCGCCGAAGGTCTCGACCAGCCATTCGCCGAACATGTCGCTGCCGACATTGCAGACGATATGGTGCGGCACGCCCAGCGCCTTGAGCGCCAGGCCGGTATTGCCGGCCGGGCCGCCGGCGCGCAACTCGGAATGGTCAACGAAGGTTTCCGTGCCGGGACGCGGCCATGGCGTCACCGGCCCCATGATCAGATCGACCATCACGCCGCCAATGACGTGGATGGACGGTCGTTGCGATGGCTGCGGGCGTTCATGCTTCATGGTCTATTCCGGTAATTTTCGTCGAGCGCACCGGCTCGCCGACGCCGGTCACCTTCCGGCCGGCTATGGCAATGATGAGTTTTTGCAGGGCCGGCAGCATGGCGGCCACCGCGCCGAGCCCTTCTCGGGGCGGAAACGAAACAGTCACCGCACCGTCGATCGTAGCCTCGCCGCTGCAATCGAAGATGACCGGCGGGCTGCCTGCGCCGGCTGCCGCCTTTGCCAGCGTCACCGTCCCCGCGCTCAGCGAACCCGGACCGCGCAGCAACAGCACGCCGAGTTCGGGAGCCAATGCTTCCAGCGGACCGTGGCGGAACTGGCCGAACTCGAAACCGAAGGCCGGAATGCGCGCGAGTTCCATCAGGATCAGGCCGCTCGCCTCGGCAAGGCCGCGCAGTTCGCCGCGCCCGGCGATGATGATCGACGTCTTCGACGCCAAGGCCGCGAGCGCGGCATCGACATCGGGCAGTGGTGGTGTCGCAAGCATCGCGGCGAGGTCTTCTTCGCCCACCCCGTGCACAGCGAGCGCCGCGGCATGCAGGGCGAGCGTGACGGTAAGGCTCCGCGTCGCCGCGAAAGCCACTTCCTGCCCGCCGGCGCCAATGAGGCAAGGCAGCGTGCGGCCGAGCGTGCTTTGCGGGGCAAGCGTCATGCCGAACAGGTCACTGTTGTGCGGCAGCCGGTCGAGCAGCTGCAGGATTTCGCCGGATTCGCCCGACTGCGACACCAGCACCAGCGTGCGCGGCCGCACCGGCAAATCCTGCTGTAGAATGTCGCCGGCTGTTTCAGCGCGGCAGTCGACACCCGCCTTGCGCCATGCCGGCTCGACGATGCGATTGACGTAGTGCGAAGCCCCCATGCCGACCAGCACCAGACTGCCGGTACGGGCAATGCTGGCCGCCAGTTCGGCGGCGACAACCGCATTTCCCGTCAGCGAGGCGAGTGCGTCCGCGCCCTGCCTTGCCATCTCGGCCTGCAAACGCGCCAGGCCGGTCCCCTCGCCCATTGTCCCCCTCGTCATGGTCAGCCTTTCACGCTGCCGGCGGACAGGCCGGAAAGCAGCGATTTCTGCAGGAAGAAGCCGATCAGCACCGGCGGCAGAGCCGCCAGAAGACCGACCGCCGAGATCAGCCCGTAGTCTGTGGCGCGGCCGGCCGCGAAGTCGGCGATCGCCACCGGCAGGGTCTTGGCGCGGGTGTCGCTGGTATAGAGCAGCGCGTAGAAGAACTCGTCCCAGGCCAGGAGCAGCGCGAAAAGTGCCGCCGCGCCCGTCGAGGCGGCCGCCACCGGCAAGGTGATGTAGCGCAGGATCTGGAACAGGCTGGCGCCATCGATCGAGGCAGCCTGTTCGATCTCCACCGGCACGCCGTCGAAGCCCGACTTCATCAGCCAGGTCACGAAGGGCAGCAGGATCGTGCAATAGACGATGATCAGCGAGGTGACGTTGTTGAGCAGGCCGAGCGTGGAAAACACCTTGTAGAGCGGCAGGATCAGCGCAACCGGCGGCATCATGTAGGTGACGATCACCGCATAAAGCAGCGGCATGCGGCCGGGAAAGCGCGAGAAGGAATAGGCGGCCGGTATGCCGGCAGCGAGCGCGATCACTGTGGCGCTGACCGCCACGACGATGGAATTGCGCAATGCCGACAGGAAGGCCAGGCCGGCCGAGCCCTCTTCCAGCGAGAACAGCCGCGCATAACGCGAGAAGTCCGGCTCGGCGGGTATCCAGCGCAGCGGGATGGTGGTGAGGTCGTTGGCGTTCGAGATGCTCATGATGAACAGCCATGCGACCGGGGCCAATACAGACACCACGAAGGCCGCGACGGCGACATAGATCATGACCGTGGCAAAGAGGCTGCGTCTCACGAGCGTTTCTCCCGCCTGATCAGCATGACGACATAGACTGCAATCATCATCGCGCTCATCGTCGTCACGGTCAGCGCGTAGGCGGCGCCGCTGCCGGCGCGCAGATAGGTGAAGGATTCCTGGTAGACGAAGAACGACACCGTCTTGGTGGAATCGGCCGGCCCGCCGCGCGTCATCACATAGAAGATGTCGAACACCTTGAAGGCCTCGATGGCGCGCAGCACCATCGCCACCGTCAGCGAACCCATGATGCCGGGAATGGTGATCTTCCAGAACCGGATCCAGGCATTGGCGCCATCCATAATGGCGGCCTCGTAGAGATCCTTCGGCACTGTCTGCAAACCGGCCAGCGCGATCAGCGCGATCAGCGGATAGTTCTTCCAGACGTCGGCGAGGATGACCATGTTCATCGCCATCGACGGGTCGCCGAGCCACGACCTGTAGGCATCGAGCAGGCCGACCTGGGTGAGTAGCGCGTTGAGGCTGCCATATTCGGGGTTGTAGATCAGCCGCCACATCACCGCGTTGACGATGGTGGGCAGAGCCCAGGGCAGGATGAGCAGCGCCCGCACATAGGCCCGCCCCCTGAATTCCTGGTTGAGCAGCAGCGCGACCAGCACGCCGAGCACAACTTCGGCCGAGACCGAGAACACGGTGAAATAGGCGGTGTGGCCGACGGCGGCGCGGAAATCGGCATCGTCGAGGATATAGGCGAAGTTCTCGAACCCGACCCACTGCCACACATAGCCCTGGCCGGTGAGGCTGGCGTCGGTGAACGCCAGCCACAATGTATTGAGGAGCGGGAAGGCCGTCACCAGCACCATGATCGCGATCATGGGCGTGAGCAGAAGCCAAGCCGTCCGGTCCTGTTGTGCTTGGGCCATGACGGCTGCGCTCCTTGGGGACGGTGCTTAACGCAGCCGTCCGGCAGCCTTGGTCGCCGCCTTCAAGGCATCGTCCGTCGGAGCCTGGCCGAGCAGCACCTGCTGGATATTCTTCTGCAGGATCGACGACAGCTCGGGATAGGACGGCGTCGTCGGCCGGGCGAACATGACGTCGAGCGACACCTTGGCGGCGTCGATCAGCTTCTCCTGCCCCTTGGTCACGGCCGCATCCTCATAGGACGACTTCCAGATCGGCAAGCTGAGCTTGGCGTATTTGTTCTGCGTCGCCTGCGAGGTCATGAAGGTGATGAACTTCCAGGCTTCGTCGGCGTGCTTGGAACCGGCCGAGATGCCAAGGCCCATCGAGCCGTTGACGGCCGAGGCCGCGGCCTTGCCCTTGAAGCCGGGAGCCGGGACGATGCCGACCTTGCCGGCAACCTTGCTCTCCTTGGGGTCATTGGCCATGTTGTACATGTAGGTCCAGTTGAGCGCGAACGCCGCCTCGCCGGCCGAGAACACCTTGCGCACGTCCTCTTCCAGATATTCGCGCGAGTTCGGATTGGTGATGCCGTCGTCCAGCGTCTTCTTCATGTAGCTGACCGCCTCGACCGAACCACCGGTGTCGAAGTTCAGCTTACCGTCTTTGATGAAGGAACCCTTGGCGCCGCCAACCATCGATGTGTAGTCGCAGATCAGCGCTTCGGCCTGGCTCCAGCTCCACACGACCGGATATTTGGCGATGCCCTTGTCCTTGATGATCTTGGCCTGCTCAGCCAGCTCCTCGAAGGTCTTCGGCGGGGCCGCGATACCGGCCTGCTTCAGCATGTCTTCATTGTAGAAGAGATATTTGGTGTCGAGGATCCAGGGCATGCCCCAGGTCTTGCCGTCATAATTCACCGTGGTCCACGCGCCGTCGAAGATCTTGTCCTTGTCGGCGGCCTGCACGCGGCTGGTGACATCCATCAGGAAGCCCTTGGTGGCGAACTCGGCCGGCCAGATCACGTCGAACAGAACGACATCGTAGCCCGAAGCGCCGGCGCCCTGGGCGGCGACGATCTTGTCGTGCAGCGCCTCGTAAGGCACGAATTCCAGATTGACCTTCGTGCCTGGATTGGCGTCCTCGAAGGCCTTGGCCATCGCCTTGGTGTCGTCTTCGCTGTAGGCCGCCTGCTTCATGAAGATGGCATTCAGCGTCACATCGGCGGCGGACGCCGGCAGCGACTGGTGCACCATGAGCGCCAGCCCGCAGGCCGCGCCCTTGAAAAACCTGTTCATGGTATTCCTCCCGATTTGCTGACTGACCCACGCATTGCGCCCAGGCAGCCCGGCGGGAATACACCATGTCGAATTAATTAAATCAAGTTGATTGGCTTATAATTTTGACCATAATCGGCGGAAGTCGCGTAGAGACTTTTCATGACCCTCAAAAGACCCGTCGCCGGTACCAATCTCGAGCAAGCCAAATCCCACAATCGCCGCGTCGTGATCGAGGCGATCAGGACCAACGGCGCGTTGTCGCGCGCGCAGATCGCGCGGCTTACCGCTTTGAGTTCGCAGACCATTTCCAATATCGTCGACGAGCTCGAACGCGCCGGCCTGCTACGCGCCGAAGCCACGCAGAAAGGTGCACGCGGGCAACCGGCTGTGCCCTATTCCATCGACCCCAATGGCGGCTATTCGATCGGCTTGCAGCTCGACCATCAGCTTGCAGTTGGCGTCGTCACCGACCTGTCCGGCACGGTGCGCGCCAGGCTGGAACGCGGCGTCGACCGGCCGATCCCGACCGAAGCAATGCCGCTGCTGGCATCGATGACCGAAGAACTCGCCCACGCCTTCCGCTCGCGCCTGCTCGGCATCGGCATGGCGATGCCCGGTCCCTTCGACGTCGAGGGCATGACCTCGGTCGGGCCTACCGCCCTGCCCGGCTGGCAGGGTTTCCCGGTGGCCGCCGAACTGGAGCGGCTGACCGGCATGCCGGTGACCTTCGAGAACGACGCCACCGCCGCCGCGATCGGCGAACGCCTCTACGGCGTAGCGAGGAACCTCAACAGCTTCGTCTATCTGTTTATCGGCACCGGGCTCGGCGCCGGACTGTTCCTTGATGGCCATCTCTACAAAGGCAGCCGCCACAATGCCGGTGAGATCGGCCACATGATCGTGCAGCCGGACGGGCTTGGCTGCTTCTGCGGCAAGCGCGGCTGCCTGGAGCGCTATGTGTCGTTGCGTGCGGCCTATGATTGCCTGGAACTGCCGGACCCCGACCACGCATCACCCGACCAGCTGGAACAACTCCTGGCCGCTGGCGACGAACGTCTTCTCGCCTGGGTCGACCAGGCGGCCGGTCCGCTGCGACAGGCGATCGACGTGCTCGAACTGGCCTTCGATCCGGAGACGGTGGTGCTTGGCGGCTTCATGCCGCTGTCGGTCATCGAGCTTCTGGCCAGCCGGCTCGAGCCATTGCACCTGTCGGTCTCGTCCTCGCTCGCGCGCAGCGTGCCGCGCGTGATGGTGGGCGCCACCGGCAAGGACACGCCGGTACTCGGCGCCGCCGCGCTGCCGATCTTTTCGGAGACCAACCCGCAATTCGACGTGCTGCAGAAGCCGTTCGGGTAAGCGGCGATCCACTTGGCGGACGAAAAGCCAGGTACCCGGCTTTTCGGGTTTCGAGCAGTGTAAATCCCAGCCGCCAGTAAGGCCGGAAGTTCACCGCGCTGGGATCGCGCCCCGTTTCCTCAACTGATAGTGGCGCCGCGCCCCTACCCTACCGCGGCAATGCCATAAAGGATGGGCATCAAGCCAGCCAGCGCCTTGAAACGTTCCCAGGATTTGCGCTCCGGCTTGGTCCAGCCGGTTTCGGCCAATGCCGAGATGCGTGGGAACACGAGACGATCGAACACGCCGCGGTCAGACATCGGTTCTGACCAGATACAGCACTGCACGCCGAGGAAGTGTTTCTTCTGCTCGTCCGTCCATCCCTTGACTGGATCGAACTCGTAGAGCGTCTGCGGTTCCGACCAGCCGGCCCAGGCCGCGCCCGGTTCCGACCAAGCCGGGCTGTTGGCCATGTCGAGATAATAGACCTGGCCCGGGCAGACGACGATGTCGTAGCCTCGACCGGCAAGCGCCGCCGACACCTCAACCGAGCGCCAGCCGTTCAGGAAACTTTTCTCTTTCTCGATGACATCGCCATGCGCAGCTTCTTCCCAGCCACCGGTTATGCAGCCTCGCGAAGCCAGGAATCTCTGGATACGGGCGAGAAACTGCGCTTGCAGCACCGCCGCACCCGAGCCGTCGATATCGTCGGCGCCGTGATGATTGGTGATGACGTTGAGACGTCTGGCATGGGCGGCAGCAGCCTCCGGGCCGGCCAGTTCCGTGAGCCTCGCCAGCGCCTCCGGCGAGCCCGACCAGGCGCCAATCGGCACCTCGTCGGCGCCGACATGGATGCGCTTGAACGGAAACAGTTCGATCACCTCGTCCAGGACGGTTTCCAGCACCTGGTAGGTTTCTTCACGCGCCGGGTTGAGGCAATTGTTGGGGAACCCTTGCACGGACTGGTAGAAGCCATGTTCGGCGGGATCGCGCAGTTCGGGGATCGCCTGCAGCATCGCATAGCAATGGCCGGGGACGTCGATTTCCGGGATCACCTCGATGCCGAGACGTCCGGCCTGCGCGACGACGGCGCGGACCGAGGCCTTGTTGTAATAACCGCCGGTGCGCGCCGGACCGGAGCCGAGCAAGGGTGGCAGTGGCAGGCCGTGGCCTCGCCAGGCGCCGATGCGGGTCAGATCCGGATATGCATCAATCTCGATACGCCAGGCCTCGTCGTCGGACAGGTGCCAGTGGAATCGGTTGAGCTTGTTCCAGGCCATGATCTTGAGGAAGCGGCTGATCTCGGCCGTGCCGTAGAAATGCCGGGCCACGTCGAGATGCGTGCCGCGCCAGCCGAGCGCCGGCTCATCCCTGATCTCACCTTCGGCCGGAAACAAGAAGGTTTCGGGATGGTGGCGCGCGCCGCGCAGCATCTGGCCAAGGGTGATCAACCCATAGAGCAGGCCGTTGCGCGCCCTCCCCGACACCACCACGCGGTCAGCGGCAAAGCGGATGGAATAGGCCTCGGGGCCGAAATCGTCGGCAAGCGACAACGACACCGGCAGGCCGCCCTCTGCCTCCGGGCGCACGATGCCTTCGACCGAGAACAAGCCGTCCACCAGTTCGCCGAAGGTTGCCGCGGCGGCTTCGGCCTCGGCACCTTTGGCCTTGAGCGCGAAGCCCATCGGGACTGGCGCCCGGCCGGATATCGAAACGTTGTTCGGCCATGGCACGATGGCAACTGGGACCGGCGCCACCGTCGGCACGGGATAAATCTCGGCGCCGCGCTTCAGCGGCGCGTTGTCGCCCTTGGCCTGAGTCGGAGCCACCGCCACTGGCAGCGTCGTGCCGTCAGCCAGCGCAACATAGGCAGTGTTGGCGCCGTCCGTCCAATGGCGCAGCGGATAGGAAAGCCCGCGAGCCGTCACGGTCCACGATGCATTGGGCTCCAGCACGAAACTCGCCGGCGGCGACAATTCGGAATGGTTGGACAGGCGCGCGGTCAGGCTGCCGCCCTCGACCACCGCGGCGGGATCGATGCGCGCTGGGCCACTGACGCACAGCTTGAAGCCTTGCATCGGCTTGGAAGACAGATTGGTCAGCGTCAGCGAATAGGCGAGGCTTTCACCGTCTGTTGCAGGCGTCCAGTTGGTTTTGAGGCGCAAGGCGGATTTCGGCTGAATGGTCATGGCGCACTTTCAATCGGCAAGCGTTGCGTGGGAGGTTTCGGCGTTGGTGCTTCCCTTGCCGGCCGGACCCTTCCCATGGAGGAAGGTGGAAGCTTCCGGCTTCGCGTCCCGCCCGTCGCTTTGACGAGCTGGCGCATTATTCATCAGATGGCGGCGACTTCAACAGGCCCGCATAGACGCCGGGCTCGGAGTTGGGGATCATCGTGGCACCCACCGTGCGCTCGTAAAATTCCGACGGACCGACATCGCCGATGATGGCATAGCCGTAGCCCATGGTGCGAAGATCGAACAGCGAGGCGAGCAGCAGCGCGTGGCCGATGCCAAGGCCCCGGGCCTCCTCGTCTACACCGGTCGGCCCGAAGAAACCACGCGCAATCGCCTCGTGGCAGGAAAAGCCGACCAGCTTTTCGGCGCGGGTGGCAAGGAAACAGGTCGGCGGCTGCCGCGACATGGCGATCGCCGTTTCGCTCGACCACCACGGATGAAATTTCCGCCGCACCCACCCAGTGACCAGCTCGAGCTCCGGCGCCAGCGCGCGCCGGATCGTCACGCCGGCCTTCTCCAGGCGCTTGTCGAGCGAAGGCTCCGGCTTGAGGGTGCTCAGATTGACGAGATAGTCCATGCTTTGTTGCCGTTTCGGTTCATGAAGCGTCGGGGACGCGGATGAAATGGTTGGGACCGATCTGCTCGATCTTATCCGACGCCGGCCGGCTGATGCGACGCACCTCCTCGGCATGACCAAGGAAACGCGCGCTGTCGCCGGGAACGAAGGGCCGGTCGGGATCGGGCACCGCCGAGAGCAGAAGCTTTGTGTAGGGATGCCGCGCATCGCGGATGACGGTTTCCGTGCCGCCCCATTCCACCATCTGGCCGGCGAACATGACGATCACCTCCTCCGCGACATGCGCCGCGGTGGCAATGTCGTGGGTAATGTAGAGCAGCGCAAGCCGCCGCTCGCGTTTGATGCGGGATAACAGTTCCAGGATACCCAGCCGGATCGACACGTCGAGCATCGAGGTCGGCTCGTCGGCCACCAACACGCCCGGCCGCACTGCGAGCGCGCGGGCGATGTTGACGCGCTGACGCTGGCCGCCGGAAAGCTCGTGCGGAAACTTGCGCGCCGTCAGCATGGGGTCGAGGCCGACCGAGGCAAGCAGCTCGGCGACGCGCAGCACCTCATCCGCCTTGCCTTTCGCGTGCCCGTGCAGTTTCAGCGGCCGGGCCAGATGGTGCTGGATGGAAAAGACCGGGTTCAGCGAAGCGAACGGGTCCTGGAACACCATCTGCACAGCGCGGCGATAGGCAGCCTCGCCAGCCTTGTCGCCGGGATGGGTGACGTCGCGTCCGCGGAAATGCATGGTGCCGGCGGTCGGCTCATCCATGCGGGCGATGATGCGCGCACAAGTGGTCTTGCCGCAGCCGGATTCGCCGACCAGCGCCAAGGCCTTGCCGGCCTTCAGCGACAGCGAGATGCCGCGCAGCGCCTGCACCGCGCCGAAATGGCGTGTGACGCCATCGAGGCGCACCACCGGTTCGGTCAGCGCCTCCGCGCCTTCGACGTCGACTGTCGGTTGCGCGTTCATGCGGCGGCTCCGTGGCCGGGCAATTGCGGGATCGCGCCCCACAGCCTGCGCGTATAGTCGTGCACGGGTGCGCGGCTCACCTGGCGCACGTCGCCGACCTCGACCAGCTCGCCCTTCAGCATGACGCCGATACGGTGGCAGAGCTGTGCCATCAGATGCAGATCGTGGGTGATGAACAGCACCGAAAAGCCGTGGCTGCGCTGCAGGTCGATCACCTGCTCCAGGATCTCGCGCTGCACCACCACGTCGAGCGCCGTCGTCGGCTCGTCCATGATGATGAGTTCAGGCTGCAGTGCCAGGCAGATCGCGATGACGATGCGCTGCCGCATGCCGCCGGAGAACTGATAGGGATAATTGTCGAGCCGGGCCGCTGGAATGCCGACCAGCTTGAACATCTCCTCGGCGCGCGCCCGAGATTGTGCCTTGCTGGCACCGGTGTGGCGCGAAAGCACGTCGTGGAACTGCGCCTCGATCCGCATCAGCGGGTTGAGCGAATTCATCGCGCTCTGAAAGACCATGCCGATGCGCCGCCAGCGCACTTTCTGCAGCGCCGCCTCGGGCAGCCTCAAAAGGTCCTCTCCGTCAAGCAGCACCTCGCCGCCCGCCACCCAGGCCGGCGGCTTCGACAGGCGCGTGATCGCATAGGCAATCGTGCTCTTACCGCAACCGGACTCGCCGGCAAGCCCGAAAAGTTCGCCGCGACCGATATCGAAGGACACGTTCTTGACCGCGCGAAAGGCGCCGTCGTCGGTAAGATAGCCGACCGAAAGGTCGCGTATCTGCAAAAGGGGCGCGTTCACCGGGCGGCCTCCAGTTCGCGCGCCCGCAGCCGAGTGAGCCGCAGCCAGCGGCTGAGCGCGGGGCCGGAGCGAAGCTGCGGGTTGGCGATCTCGTCGAAGGTGAAATTGAGCAGCGCAAGGCCAAGTCCGACCAGCGCGATGCCGACCGCCGGCGCGCCGATATCCCACCAGGCGCCGATGATGATCGCCGAGGAATTCTGCGCGTTGTAGAGCATGGTGCCCCAGGTGACGTTGAGCGGGTCGCCGAAGCCGAGATATTCAAGTGTCGTCTGCGCAACGATGGCGTAGATGATCGAGCCAACGATGTTGATGCCGATCAGCGGCACCAGATTGGGCAATATCTCCACGAAGATGATGCGCCATGGCGGCTCGCCGACCATGTGCGCGGCGACCACGAACTCGCGGTTCTTGAGCGCCAGTGTCTGCGACCTTGTCATGCGCGCGCCCCACGGCCACGAGGTCAGGGCGATGATCGCCATGATCGCCAACGGCCCGACGGTTCCGGCGAAGGAAGCGAGCAGGATGAGCAGCGGTATGTTGGGAATGACCAGCACCGCGTTGGTGATCAGGTCCAGCGTCGCGTCGGTGCGGCCGCCGAAATAGCCGGCGACAAGCCCTATCGCCGTGCCGAGCGCGGTGATCGCGAGACCGGTCACGAAGCCGACAGCCAGTGACGGACGCGCGCCCCAGACGAACTGCGAATAGACGTCCCGGCCCATCTTGGTGGTGCCGAAATAATGCTCCACCGTCGGCGCCTGGTGCGAGCGGCCGACGCGCGCGGCCGGATCGCCGGGCGCGATGAGCGGCGCAAACAGCGCCATCAGGCAGAGCGTCGCGACGATTACAAGACCGGCGACCGCCTTCTTCTGGCGCCAGAACAGCCTGAAGTTCGAGCTCATACCTGCCCCTCTCTCAGTCGCGGATCGATCACGCCGTACAGGATGTCGACCAGGAGATTGGCGCCGAGCGTGGCCATGGTCATCAGGAGCAGCTGCCCTTGGATAACTGGGTAGTCACGTGCCACACTGGCGGTGAACAAGGTGAGCCCGAGGCCCGGATAGTTGAAGACGATTTCCGTGACGATCGAGCCGCCGAACACCGCGCCCAGCATCAGCGCCAGATTGGTCATCACCGGCAGCATGGCGTTGCGCGCCGCATAGCCGAACATTACCGCCGTATCGCTCAAGCCCTTGGCGCGGCCCATGGTGACGTAGTCCTCGCCCAGCACCGAGATCATTGAGGAGCGCATCGTCGTCTGGAATTCGCCGATGAGATAGGGCGAGAGCGTCAGAACGGGCATGATCGCGTGCCAGAACACCGAACCGAAGAAAGTGAAATTGATGCCAGGATCAAGACTGGGGTCGTAGGCGTAACCGACTGGGAACCAGCGCAGCGTCACGCCGAAGATGAACAGTGTGGCCAGCGCGATGATGACCGGGGGCACCGCGATCATCACCACGGAAAAGGGCGAGACGAACGCGTCGAAGCGTCCGCCTCGCCTCCAGGCTGCCCCCGCGCCGAGGGAGACACCGACGCAGAGGGAAAAGGCGATCGCCGTCACCACCAGGAAGGCGGTCCAGCCGGCCGAGCGGCCGAGTACTTCGGTGACGGTCTGCGGATAATATTTGACCGAAACGCCAAGATCGAAGGTCGCCAGACCTTTCAGGTAATCGACGAATTGCAACCACATCGGCTGCTCGACCGCGCCGAAGCGTGCCTTGATCGCTTCGATGGCGGCAGGAGTGGCGCGCGGCCCAAGCTGCGCGATCATCCCGTCGACAGGGCTCCCCGGCATCAGCCGGGGAAGCGTGAAATTGACCACGATGGCGAACAGGAAAGCGGCCAGATAGACCCCAAGCCGTCGAAGAGGTATCCGCATTGCCGCTCTCCCCTCGTCTCGCTCCCTTCGCTTATTGCACCGGCTTCAGGCGCAGCAGATGAATCAGCCGCAACCGGTTGTTGTCATGGTCTTCGGGGTTCATCGCCGGCTCGTCCTTGGTCACCCAGCCGGTGAAACGCTTGGTCGAGTATTGGTACCAGGTCGGGCCATTGAACACCGGCACCACCGGAAAGTCGGTGGCGACGATCGTCTGCACCTCGTTGAACAGCTTCTTGCGCTCTTCGTCGGAGGTCGCCTTGCGATAGGCGTCGAACACCTTGTCCAGTTCTGGGTTGGAGTAACGCGACGGCGCGCTGGTGATGCGGCCGGCGAAAGCCGTCGACAGCGACTGGTAGTAGCCGCGGAACGGTGTCGGGCCGTCGGCGCGCGAATTCATGACCGCATCGAGGGTGCCGTCGATAATCTGCTTCTGCCACTGCTCGTATTCCGGCGTCGCCACGGAGGCGTTCACGCCGATCTTGCGCAGGCCCTCGGTGGCGATCTGCACGGCATCGATCCAGTCGGTCCAGCCGTTTGGCACGGCGATGGAGAAGGCGATCGGCTTGCCGCTCGGCGTGGTGCGGAAACCGTCGGCCCCCTTCTTGTAGCCGGCGTCGTCAAGGAGCTTGTTGGCCTTGTCGACGTCATAGGCCATCCACACATCCTTCTCGCCCTCGGCGGCCTTGTTGCGCCAGGACTCGAAGCGCGGCGGCAGGCCCGACGCATGCAGGTTCACCACCGGATAGCCGAAGCCGGCGATGTCGACCATCGAGGTGCGGTCCATGGCCAGCGAGAACGCATGGCGGAACTTGATGTCCGCGAAGGCCTCGGCGTTGCCGGGATTGGTCGTCTTGAAATTCATCTGAAAGGCGACGGTCTCGGCCGGCGGCTGCCAATAGCCGTTGTTCTTCGGATCGAGCGCCACATAAGTCTTGTCGATCTGGGGCAGGAACGAACCGATCCAGTCCATCGAGCCTTCCGGCAGCAACGCCAGCATCTGGTCGTTGCCGGAAATCTGCGGTAGCTTCAGGCAGTCAACCTTGAGCGACGTGGCGTCCCAGTAATTGGGGTTGCGGCACTGTTCGTAGACCTGCGGCGTGAAGCGGCGGATTTCGGTCATCGGGCCCGAACCGACCGGCTTCTCGTTCTTGAAGGCGAGCAGGTCCTTAACGTCCTTCCAGATGTGCTCGGGCACCACCGGGAAATCGGCGAGCGATTCCGGGAAATGGGTGTCGACGGCCTTGAGGTTGATCTTGACCTTCGTCGGCGATGGCGTCTCCACAGAAGCGACCGTCTCACCGACGCCGACCGTGTCGACGGCCGGGTTCTTCAACATCATGTCGAGGGTGAATTTCATGTCGGCCGAGGTCAGCGGCTTGCCGTCCGACCATTTGACGCCGTCGCGTAGCGTGTAGGTAATCGACTTCAGGTCGTCGGAGAATTTGTAGCCTGTAGCCAGCCGGTAGATCGGCTTACCGCTGTCATAGTCGTTGAAGATGACCAGTGGCTCGTAGATGAAATCCATCGTGCTCTGGCGACGTCCGCCGAGATCGAAGGGATTGAAGTTCTGTACCCAGCTCGTCTGCTCCTCGATGTGCATGGAGAGGACGGCTTCCGCGGAGGCGGGTGCAGGTCCGACGGTCAATCCGGCGGCAATCGAGAGTGCGGCGAAGGCCGCGCTGGCAAACAGACCCCGCCGCGATACAGCGGGGCGCAAAGAAGACGGATTCGTTCTGATGGCACGCATAGTTCGGTTCCCCTGGGTTGGAATTGACCCTTCCGCTCTTGTTGGCGGATAAGATAAATCAATTTGATTTAAGGGTATGAGCGAACCATGGCTGCGTCAACTGGTCACAATCAATAAATGGCGCAAAAATCCTTGACCCACAAGGGGTTGCGGGTTTTTGTGGGCGCGCCCATTCGCGCACTGATGTGGATTTTTGGCGTCAAAATCCCAGCGTCCAGAATGGCTTGACGCTGCTCTCTGGCAGGTTCCTTCACCTTGGCGAAGCGAGTTTTACGCACGCGTTTTGCCCGCGGTGGCTGTGGATAGCCATGCCGCTGCAGCCATGATTTTCCGGTGGCGCACCCCGCTGGAACAAGTCAGCGGCCGATGCGGCATCGTCATCCAGTCCCGTCTCGACGGGCGCCGACGATGCAAAATTTTGCGTCTTGTTCGGCCTGTCAGCCCTGGCCGTTTGCCTTGTGCAGCCCGGCCTGGTGGATCAGCGAGCTCCAGCTATTGGTCGACGCGAGGTGGCAATAGACCAGCGTCAGCGCACCGGATCGCCTGAGGTCGAGGAATGCTTCGTCGCTCAGCTTGTTGAAGGCATCCTCGTCGATCACCTGGAAATCGGTGAGGTTGAGGATTTCGCCGGTCTCCAGTGTCACGGTACTGCGCCGCTCGACGAACAGCCCATGCGCGGCAATTCCGTCGACCATGGTGCGGGTGGCGTTGAAGTCGATCTGGTACTGATTGCAGAAGGCGAGCGCTTGCTTGGTCGCTTCCGCCGCCTCGGTGCCGGCAAAAAGCGGCGCGACCTTGTCGCCCCGTGCCGTCGCTTCGGCCTGTTCGACCACCCGGTCGCTGGCGCGGTCGACACAAAGTGCGAGGCGGTCACTACCCTGGCCGCCATCGTCGGCGAGGATGAAGGGATAGCGCCGTACATAGGCCGGAATGTAGTGCGGTTTCGCCCACTGGCCGTCCTTGCCGACAAACAGGTTCTCACCTTGCCTCAGGCCGGTGATGACGAGGGGGGCGTGAGCCGGTCCAACAAAGACGATCGGATAGGAGCGCATCGCCGCCGGCAGTTCGGCCGTCACGACGGGCAGCGCATGCGCGGCACGGGTGAAAGAGAAATCGTTTCGCGCGGCAAGGCCGAGGGAACCGTGGCGGCCTGGGTTCATCGCCTCCGGCTGCGCATAGAAGAGCGGCAACCCGCCGGCGCCCTCGGTCGCTGCGTTCTTTGCCGTACCGCCATTGCCTGCAGTCATGTCTCGTTCCCCCTAGCCGACGTCTGTCGAGGACGCGACACGATCATCACGCGCGTTCCAGTCCGGTTGCGTCATACGCCAGAGGTCGGGAAAAAGTCCATCGGTTGCCCGGCACTAGGGCAACCACCCCAAAAATGATCAACGGTCCGGTCCCTGCCTCTTCCTGTGAAGCGGAAGCCCCCTACGCGTCGTCGCGGATCGCTCGCCCAGCCTTCTGGAGAAGTTCAAACGCCTGGAACCGTTTGGCGTGCCAGCCGGCGTGGGCGGCATTCGGCGGGTAGGTTTCCCCAAGTTCCGACATCGCCGCCATCGCCCCAGCCACATCCGCGAATTGGCCGGCGGCGACTGCGCCGAGAATGGCCGAGCCCAACAGCACCGGTTCCGGCGAGGTCGAGGCAGCGACCGTCAACCCGGTCGTGTCGGCCAAAAGCTGCCGCACCAGCGGGCTCTGGCCGGCGCCGCCGCTGACCACGATGGTGTCGGTCGCCACACCCTTGTCGGCAAGCACGCCGACGATCTGGCGTGCGCCGTAGCCGAGGCCGCAGACCCCGGCAAGATAGAGGCCGACCAGCCCTTCCAGGCCGTCGTCCATGCCGATGCCGGCGATCAGGCCAAGCGCCTCGGGATCGGCGAAGGGCGCGCGGTTGCCAAGGAATTCCGGTACGACGTGCAGCTTGCCGACAAGGCCGGGAACCGCTTCCATACCGCCGCGCTTGCCTGCCTCATCCGCCAGCCACTGGCCGAGGCTGGCACCGGCCTCACCAGCCCTGGCCGCGGCCTCCGCCGAGGCGGGATGCATGCGCACCAGATGATCGATGGCCGCGCCGGCAGCCGACTGGCCGCCTTCGTTCAACCACAGGCCCGGCACCATGGCCGAAAAATACGGGCCCCACACACCGTCGACGAAAGCCGGTTCGGTGGTGGTCGACATGGTGCAGGCCGAGGTGCCGAACACATAGGCCATGCGCGACGACACGGTGCCGGCACCGCCGCGCGCGCCGACCGTGCCGATGCCGCCGGCGTGGGCGTCGATCAGGCCGGCAGCCACCGGCGTGCCTTCGACGAGCCCAAGATCGCGCGCCGCCTCGGCAGTCAGTCCCGCGCCGAGCGGTGTACCAGCCGACACCACTTCGGTCCCAATGCGCCGGAATGCTTCGTCGGCCAAAGCGCCAAGCCCGACCGTGCGGAAATAGTGTTCGTCCCAGCGCTGTTCATGCGCCAGATAGGTCCATTTGCAGGTGACGGTACAAACCGAGCGGGCCAGGCTGCCGGTCGACTTCCAGGTCAGGAAATCGGTCAGGTCCAGGAACTGCCAGGCGCGGCCAAAGGTCTCCGGCTTATGCTCGGCCAACCACAAGAGCTTCGGCGTCTCCATCTCCGGTGAGATGGCGCCGCCGACATAGTTCAGCACCGCCTCGCCTGTCCGGTTGATGCGGGCGGCCTGTTCGGTCGCGCGGTGGTCCATCCACACGATGATGTTGCGCTCGGCCTCGTCGGTCGGCCCGACGGGAAGTGGCAGTCCCCCCTCGCCCAGCACCACCAGCGAACAGGTGGCGTCATAACCGATGCCCGTGATCGACGCCGCTTCCACGCCGGCCTTTGCCACCGCCTCGCGCACGCTGGCGGCGACGGCGCGCCAGATGTCGTTGCTGGACTGTTCGACGATATCGCCCGCCTCGCGGTAGAGGGCGATGTCGCGCTTGGCCGAAGCGAGCATCGTTCCCTTGGCGTCGAACACCCCGGCGCGCGCGCTGCCGGTACCGACATCGATGCCGAGAAAATGCTTCGCTAAGGTCATTCGATCACCCTTGAAACGAAAGAATTGGAAAGTGCCGCCGGCACCGTTTGCCGCGCCGGCGGCTATTCTGTCAGAGATCGTTGCTCTGCGGCAGGATCACCAGATCGCGGATGGTGATGTTGCGCGGACGGGTCAACATGAACATCACCGCCTCGGCCACCTCCACCGGCTGCATCAACCCACCGGCGGCCAGTTCCTCGTCGAGCTTTTCCTTCGGCCAATCGCTGATCAGCGCCGTCACCACCGGGCCGGGCGCCACCGCGCCGACCCGCAGCCCATGCTTGGCCACCTGCCGGCGCAGCGTGTGCACGAAGGCCTGGATAGCGTGTTTCGAGGCGGTGTAGATCGGCTCCCACACCACTGGCACCAGCCCGGCGATCGAGCTGGTAACGATGATGTCGCCGCTCTTGCGCTCGACCATATGCGGCAAAACGGCATGGACCGAGCGGAACACGGCATTAATGTTGAGGTTCAGCATGCGATCCCAGGCATCGGGATCGCCGTTCAGCACCTCGCCGCCGACATAAGCACCGGCATTGGCGTGGAAAATGTCGAGCCGGCCGGCTTTCTCCAGGATTTGCGGCATCATGCCTGCAACGCTTTTCGGGTCCATCAGGTCGACCACCACCGGGATCGCCTGAGGCCCGAGTTCCGCGCAGACGTCCTTCAGTGCCGCCTCGGCGCGGTCGACCAGCGCGACACGCGCGCCCGCCGCGATAAGGTGCCTGGCGCATTCGAGGCCGATGCCCGATGCGGCACCGGTGATCGCCGCGACTTTTCCGATAAGGTCCTGAGCCATGTCTGCCTCTTCTTGCTGGTCTTGCTTGGGAGTTGGTTCAGGCGCGGCCGTGCGAAACCCGCGATCTGCGCGCCAGCGAGTCGACGATGACTGCGATCGCCAGCACGGCGCCGGTGATCATGTATCGAAGCGATGACGACAGATCGAGCAGCGTCAGCCCGCTGGCGATCGACTGGATGACGATGATGCCAAGCAGGGCCGAATAGGCGCTGCCGCGGCCGCCGAACAGGCTGGTGCCGCCGATCACCGCCGCCGCGATGGCGTTGAGGTTGACATCGCCGGTGCCGGCCTGCTGGCTGGACGAGGCAAGGCGGGCCGCCGCCAGGATGCCGCCGGTGGCGGCAAGCATCGAGCACAGCATGAAGGCGGTGGTGTAGATATAGCGCACATTGATGCCGGCGCGCCGCGCGGCCTCGCGGTTGCCACCGACGGCATGCATCGAACGGCCCCATTTGGTGCGTTTCAGCGCATAGTTCATCGCCACGACCAGGCCGACGAACAGACCGAACATCCACGGAATGCCGCGGGCGCCGTTGAGATAGAAGACGATCGCCTCCACGGCGACGGTCACCACCACGGCGCGCACCACGAGGCTTGCCGTCGATTGCGCTGAAAGGCCCGCCTCGCGCCGCCGCGCGGCTTCGCGGTAGCCGGTGACGAAAATGGCGATACCGGCGATCGCTGCGAGCGCGTACGAGACCGGGTCGGGCATCACCATCAACTGGCCGAAATTCACCAGCGGCGATTCGTAAGGCAGGTTGATCGAGCCGGTCGAGCCCAGCAGATAAAGCTGCAGCCCGAGCACCGCGAGCAGGCCGGCCAACGTCGAAACGAAGCTCGGCATGCCGAAACGGTTGAAAAGCAGCGCGTAGATCGAGCCGATGACCGCGCCCGCCGCCATGGCCGTGACGATGGCGAAGCCGACCGGCCAGCCCTCATTGACCCACAAGACACCGACCAGCGCCGAGGCGAGGCCGCTGACGGAGCCGACGGAAAGGTCGATCTCGCCGAGCATGAGCACGCACACGATGCCGAGCGAGATGACGCCCACCGTCGAGCAGTCGAACAGAAGGTTGACCAGGTTGTTGGCCGACAGGAACACTGGGTTCAGGCTCTGGAAAACCGTCCAGATGATGGCCAGCCCGACGATGACCGGCAGCGACCCGAGATCGCCCGAACGGACCCGATCGAGAAAGGCACCGACCGAGCCCCCGATGCCTTCGGCGTGTTTGACCCGCACGTCGGCGCGGTCGAGAAGCTGCGCCTGCGGCGCGCTTTGTTGCGAATTGTCGCTCATGACGGGTTCTCCTGCGTCTGCGCAAGCCCTGCCTGACGGCGGCTTGCCCGGCGCGAAACCGAGTTGTTCTCGGCGCCGGTGATCGCGCTGACCAGTTCCTGGTTGGATGCGTCGGGATGGAAGATGCCATTGTTCTTGCCCAGCCTCAGCACCACGATGCGGTCGGCGACGGCGCGGACGTCTTCCATGTTGTGGCTGATCATGATGACGCCCAGCCCCCGGTCGCGGACGCGTTCGATCAGATCGAGCACTTCGGCGGTCTGGGCGACGCCCAGCGCGGCGGTCGGCTCATCCAGCATGATCAGCTTGGGATCGAGCAGCAGCGACCGCGCGATTGCCACCGTCTGGCGCTGGCCGCCTGACAGCGAGGCGATGGGTTCGCGCACGCTGGGGATGCGCGCCGACAATTCGTTGAGCAGTTTCCACGCCTTGATCTCCATTGACACCTCGTCCAGCCGCATCGGGCTGAGTTCCTTGCCGAGAAAGATGTTGGCGACGACGTCCAGGTTTTCGCACAGCGCGAGATCCTGGAAGACGGTGGCGATGCCGAGCCCCAGCGCCGTCGCCGGGTCCGAAAGCGCAACGGGCTCGCCCTTGAAGGTGATCGTTCCGGATGTCGGCTGGTGCACACCCGCCAGAACCTTGACCAGCGTCGACTTGCCGGCGCCGTTGTCGCCGACAAGGGCAACGACTTCGCCGGCATGGACGTCGAGATCGATATCGGTCAGCGCCGAGACGGCGCCGAATTGCTTGGAGATGCCGCGCAGGCTGAGCACAAGCTCACGTGCCGGGGTCGGCCTCTGTGATGTGTCGGTCATGATGCAAGCCTTTCCAAGAGTTCCTTTGCTCGTCGGCAGGCAAATGCCGCCCCGCCGGTCTGACGGGGCGGTTGCCGCGCCTGCGGCTACTTGGTGATGCCGAGCTTCTTGCAGCCCTCGGCATAGCGGTCGACGCAGATCTGTTCGGCGGTGGCGATCTTCTTGTCGATGATCTCCGCCTTTAGGTTCTCGGCGGTGACCACCACCGGCACGAACAGCTGCGAGGGTGTGTCGAACAGCGTCGCCTCGGCCTTCGGCGTCTCGCCCTTGAGGAGCTGAACGGCGATGTTGGCGGCGGCCGCCGCGACGATCTCGCTCGGCTTGTTGATGGTGTTGTACTGGTCGCCGGCGACGATCAGCTGCAGCGCGGCCAGTGTCGCGTCGTTGCCGGTGATCGGCGGAACCGGATTGAAGCCCGCCGCCTTGAACGCGGCGATTGCGCCACCGCCGGTACCGTCATTGGCGGCCACCACACCCAGGATTTTCCTGTCGAAGCGGGTGATCTGGCCGCTGGCCCACTGCTGGGCCTTCGGCGGCGCCCATTCTGGCGTGTCGTATTCGGCCAGGATCGGATAACCGCTCTTGTCGAGGCCGGCGTGGATGCCCTTCTTGATCAGCCCGGCCGCCGCGTCGGTCGGCGAACCGTTGATCTGCAGCACGCCGGTGCCCTCGCCGGCCTTCACGCCCTTGTCCTTCAGGTGCTTGACCAGCGATTCGGCGATCGACTTGCCGATGGCCTCGTTGTCGAAGGACACGTAGAAATCGGCCTTGGCCTTCGGGATCGGACGGTCATAGGCGATGACCTTCACGCCCTGGGCCTGCGCCTGCTTGACCAGCGAGGTGGCGGCGGTGGAATCGACGGGATCGATGACGATCACCTTGGCGCCTTGGGTGATCATCGAGTTGAACTGCTGCTGCTGGCGCGCCGCATCGGCGTCGGCGTTCTGGTAAAGTACCTTGCAGGTGGCGCAGAGCTTTTCCATCTCGGCCTTGAAGCCCGGATAGTCGTGCTCCTCATAGCGGGTCGACGCTTGGTCCGGCATCAGGAAGGCCACGGTAGCGCCGTCGGCGCTTTGCGCGAGTGCCGTTCCGCTGACGAGCGACAGGGCCAGCATGGCCAGGCCGGTCGTTTTCCATGAGTGTTTGGTCATTCCATCTTCTCCCTTAGATGACATCGTTGCAGTGTGTTGATCTGCGCTGTTCGGCAAAGGTCCGGCGGCTCTCACCCAGGTGTTTCCACGGCGTCTCCTGACCGCTCCGCGAACTTCCCCGAGAGGCAATTTCGGACAAAGGCCTCCCCTCGCGAGCCACGATCGAGCCGCTCGCGTCATGCATTTTCTTATGGGTTTCCTCCCTGGCCCTCCCTCCTAGGCGGCCTTCGCCGCGTTGATATGGTCGACGACCAGTCGCCGGAAACGCGACGGCGTCATGCCCTTCTCGGCCAGGAATTGGCGGTTGAAATTCGACAGATTGTTGAAGCCGACCTCGAAGCAGATGTCGGTGATCGGTGCCTGCTCCTCGCTCATCAGGATCTGGCAGGCGAGGTTTATCCGCAGCCGCTTCACATATTGAACCAGCGTCATGCCGGTGTGGCGGCGGAAGGTACGCGAGAACGCACTGGTCGACTGTCCGGCGATCCTCGCCAGATCGGCCTCACCGAAAGGCTGCGTCAGGTTTTCGCGCAGATAGGCGAGCGCCTTGTTGATGCCGGCCGACATATAGCCGGAAGGGTCCGGGATATAGCTTGGGCTGGCCAGCATGCGCGCGCCCTGCGCCCGGCTGAGCAGGCCGGCGATGGCCATGAAGAGTTCGATGCGGCGCACACCCTGCGCCTCCATCAATTCTTCCATCATCGGTGCCGCCTGGCGGCTCGTCTCGGTCGAGAACAATACGCCGCGCCGCGACCATTCCAGCACCGGGCCGAGCGCTGCGAGCTCCGGCAGCACCTTCATGATGTCGCCGATGAAGCCCTCGCTGAATTGCAGGATGCGGCAGCGCAACGGAATGGTCGAACCCTCGGGAACATCGCTGACCCAGTTGTGCGGAAGGTTCGGCCCCGCAAGCACGAGGTTGCCCGGTTCGAATTCACCGATGAAATCGCCGACGAAATAACGGCCGGCCGTCGCCACCACGAGGTGGAGTTCGTATTCGGGATGGAAATGCCAGCGCACCGTGCGGAACGGATAGCCGTGCGACCAGGCCTTGAACGATTCACCCTGTCGAATCTGGACGACTTCCAGGTCCGGTCCCATGCTCGTTTCCTCCGGGGCGCGAGATGGTCCTCCCGTCGCGGCCCTTTTCCCTATCGGCTGAATTCGCTTCAGCTCTGACATCTGGGAAAACGCTAATCCCATCGTCAAAACCGCGCCACCACGTTCGGCCAGCATAACCGATACTTTTTTGACCTCACAGCCGTGGATGAGGTACTGGATGCGAATATGCGAGGCCGCCGGCCTTCTCTGCGCAAGACACATGTGCGTCGCGACCGCATTCCGTTAAGCATTGGTTTACCAATCCGGCCGGCAACTGTGGCTGGCGGATCAAAACGTTTGGCCACCAGAGAGCGAGTCGAATAGCCCCGAGAGCGATCGGGCCCATCGCAAAGGCGGCTCATGGCGGACTCGGGCAACACCGTTGCTCTGGGCCGTGGTGGGTCCGATCACCCTGCCTGATCGCGCCGCCTCGATCGCCCGGCAAGGGAGCGATTTCGTCCCCCCACCGCACAACCGTCCCCGGCTTTCATAACGATCCATATATACGATCGGCCTTAGATATCATTTTACCGAACCGGCAGGTTGGGCAATGGTGCGGCCTCACAGGCGGGCCGCTGATCTGGCCCTCCGCCAATCTGGAGACTGAATGCGAACGCAGGTCGTCATCATTGGTTCGGGGCCGTCGGGCCTGCTGCTTGGCCAGCTTCTCACCAAGGCCGGCATCGACAACATCATTCTCGACCGCGTCGACAAGGAATACATCCTCGGCCGCGTGCGGGCCGGCGTTCTGGAACAAGGCACGGTCGACCTCGTCGAGCAAGCCGGCGCCGCCGCGCGCCTGCGCGAGAAAGCCCTCATCCACGAAGGGTTCTCCATCGCTTTCGACGGCCGCGACCATCGCATTGACCTCGCCAACCTGACCGACGGCAAGCACGTCACCATCTACGGCCAGACGGAGATGACGCGCGACCTGATCCAGGCACGCGAAGCGACCGGCGCGCTGACGCTCTACGATGCCCACGATGTCACGCCGCACGATTTTGCCGGCGACAAGCCACATGTCACCTATGTGAAGGACAGCATCGCCGGACGGATCGACTGCGAGATCATCGCTGGCTGCGACGGTTTTCACGGCGTCAGCCGCAAAAACGTTCCAGTCGAAGCGATCCGCACATTCGAACGGGTCTATCCGTTCGGCTGGCTGGGCCTGCTAGCGGATGTGCCGCCGGTGAGCCACGAACTGGTCTATGCCAACCACGAGCGCGGCTTCGCACTTTGCTCGATGCGCTCGACGACCCGCAGCCGCTATTATGTCCAGGTCTCGGCGGACGAGCAGGTGGAAGCCTGGAGCGACGAGCGCTTCTGGGACGAGTTGCGTCGGCGCCTGCCGCTTCATCACGCGCAAGCAGTCGTCACCGGGCCATCCTTCGAGAAATCCATCGCACCGCTGCGGTCCTTCGTTGCCGAGCCGCTGCGCTTCGGCCGCCTGTTCCTCGTCGGCGATGCCGCCCACATCGTGCCGCCGACCGGCGCCAAGGGTCTCAACCTCGCGGCAAGTGACGTGCACTATTTGTTCGAAGGCCTGCGCGAATTCTTCGCCGAGCACTCCACCGCCGGCGTCGATGCCTACTCGCGGCGCGCGCTGGCCCGGGTCTGGAAGGCCGTGCGCTTTTCCTGGTGGATGACCACCATGCTCCACCGCTTCCCCGACAGCACGGATTTCGAACGCAGGATCCAGGAAGCCGAACTCGACTATCTCACCCATTCGCGCGCGGCGGCGGCGGCGCTCGCCGAAAACTATGTCGGCCTGCCTTACTGAGGCGGGCACCAACGGAACACCTACGAACGACAGCTAGCGGGTACCGGGCACGCCGCGAAGCGCGCGCTGCATCAGCTTCATGGACTTGCCGCGCACGGTAACGGTTCCGGCCAATATGAACCCATGCCTCTCGTAATAGTACACCAATCGCGGGCTCGACGAGAAGCAATCGAGCTTGATGTATTCCCGGCCGAGCGCCCGCCCCTGGTCGACAACATAGTCTATGATCGCCTTTCCTACCCCCGCTCCGGCATATGTCCGGAGCACCGCGAACGTGTGCAGGTAAAGGCTGTCGCCGACTTCGCCGTCGCCCCAGAAGTCGCGGTCTTCGCGAAGCAGTCGAAATGCTCCGGCGGTTTCGCCTTGGACGCGTGCGAGAAACAGTTCGCGCCTCGCGATCCGTGGCAGCATCCATGCATCATCGAAGGGCGAGATCCAACTTTCAGAACCGATCGATCTCTGCCATGCGCTCGCATCCCGCAGAACGGAGGCGAATTCCTCGCGCGTTTCAGGCGCGACGGGTTCGATGAAAACCGTAGGTTCCATGGCTGGCATGGCGCCAGGACGTATCCGGCAAATCTATGACCGATCCTGCGAGGACGATGGGTTACCGCCGTTCAGCCTCCCGATCTCCCGGCAAGGTCGACCCTGCGATCGAGGACAAGCCCCTCCATGAATGCCTCGTCGTGGCTCACCACTAGCAGCGCGCCATCATAGGCTGCGAGCGCTGCTTCCAAGGCTTCGACTGCGTCCAGATCGAGGTGATTGGTCGGCTCGTCCAGCATGAGAAGCTGAGGCGGCTCGGCGCGACCCAGCGTGCAGGCCAAACCTGCGCGCAGCCTTTCGCCGCCGCTCAGGCTGCCGGCCATTCGCAACGCGTCATCAGCGCGGAACCGGAAACGGGCCAGAGCCGACCGGCACTGGTTCTCGCTTGAGCCGGGGTTCAGCCGCCGGAAATTGTCCCGCAATGAGAGGGCGGGATCGAGAATGCCCACATGCTGGTCCAGCAATGCGTGCCTCACATGCAGATCCACCTTGCCGCTACACGGTTCGAGCTGGCCGGCAATCAACGCAAGAAGCGTGGTCTTGCCGCTGCCGTTCGGTCCGGCGATCGCAATGCGCTCCGGCCCGGTGATCGCAAGGGACAGATCGCGGATGGCGGGTTGCACCGGATCGTACCCTCCCGTCAAACCGTCGAGCCGCAGAACCAGTTTGTTCGGCGGCAGGTCAGTCGAGGGTATGTCCATGCGCAGCGGCTGTTGGACCTCGAGCTTTTCGCGCGCTGCGGTAAGAGCCTCCAGCGCAACCTCATGCCGCGCCTCGCGCAAGCGGGCATTGGCGCCGCCGGAGGATTCGGCCCTTCCCTTCGCGGCATCCATCAGGATCTTGGGCTGGTCTCCCTTGGCGCGCGCCTTTTGGCCGGCGCTGTCCTTGCGCGCCTTGCGCTCGGCCACCTGCTGAGCCCGGCGATCGATTTCGACCCGCGTTCGTTCGGCGTGGGCGAGATCGTGACGGGCCGCCTCGAGCTCCTCGGCCTTGCGCGCCCGGTAAGCGCTGTAGTTGCCGCCATATCGCGTCGCGCCAAGCGTGCTCAGCTCGACTATGGCGTCCATTTCCTCGAGGAGTTCGCGGTCATGGCTGACGATCAGGGCTCCGCCGCGCCACCCTCTGATAATTTCCAGAACGGCCCCCCGTCCGGCTCTGTCCAGATTGTTCGTCGGCTCGTCGAGAAGCAGCATATCCGCCCCGGCGAAGATGAGCGCTGCAAGGCCGGCACGGGTGCGTTGACCGCCGGAAAGTGATGCCAGCGGCGTCCGCGGATCAGTATCGAGGCCGCAGCGCGACAGCGCTGCGTCGAGCCGCGCATGCAGCGTCCAGTCTGCGTCGGCCAGCTCGTCGGCGCTCGCCAGGCCGGCCTCGGCGCGATCGAGCAAAGCCAGCGCGCGCCGCGCGTCGAACAGGTCGGCGATGGTTTCACCGTCGCGCGCGCCGATATCCTGGCGCATCAGACCGAGCGTGCCGGAAACCTGAATGGCGCCCGATTGCGGCTGCAACTCGGCTTGGATCAGACGCAGAAGCGTCGTCTTGCCGGTGCCGTTGCGCCCTACGACGCCGGCGCGCTCCGCGCCGAAACTTAAATTGAGATCGGTGAAAAGCGGTGTGCCGTCAGGCGTTGACCAGCACAGATTGGACAGGGTGATGAATGCAGGCATGGGACAGGACTTCTCGCAGCGAAACCGGACGGGTGAAGGCAGCGAGGGTCAAATCCATGTTGGGGAAACTCCGGTCCATCAAAGGTCCGTATTAGCTAGGTGACGGGTTGCGGATATGCAAGGCGCCGATACCAAGCCCCGGAAAGGCTGGCGCCGGAAGATTGCCCGAACCTCCCTACTGGGGTATCGCGCCGGCCGCCTCGCGAAGGGTCTGCATCAAAAGCCCGAGTGCGAGCGTCGGCACCGAATCCGTGCGGATGGTGAGCCCGACCGGCCCCTTGGTCTCGCTGGTGTCGATCGGCAGGGTGACGAGAAACCCCTCGGCGACATCAGCTGCCACCACACCCTCCGAGATCACCCAGACGGCGTCCGTGGAGCGCACGAAGGCACGGCCGAAAGCGTGGGAGACCGTTTCTATCTGGTTCGGCCAGTTCGGCATGCCGTTGGCGATCAAAAGACGTTCCACGAACGGCCTGATGATCGAGGTCCGCGTCGGCATCAGCACCACATAGTCGACCAGGTCGGAGAAGACGAAGGCGCCGCCCGTGAGCAAAGGATGACCGGCACGCACCACGAAACGCACCTCCTCCGAATAAAGATGTTCGAAGGAAAATCCCGCCATCTGCTCCGGCGCCGCCAGCCGGCCTACCACGATGTCGAGGTCACCGACGCGCAATTGATTGAGCAGCACCGCGTTCTCGCCGGTCACGATCTTGACACGGCTGCTAGTGTTTTCGCCAAGGAACAACCGCATCGCGTGCGGCATGATGCGGGTCGAGACCGTGGGCAGCGCACCCACCCGCACCGGCGGCGCGTTGCCGAGGCTGTCGGCGGCGATCGAATCCACCCCTTGCCGCAGCGCCGAGATCGCGGCGCCCGCATGGCGCAGGAAAACCTCCCCCAGCCGCGTCACGCGAATGCCGCGCCCGTCGCGTTCCAGCACCCGCACCCCCAGCGCCTCCTCCAGCTCGCGGATGGTCTTGGTCACCGCAGGCTGGCTCACATTCAGCGTCTCGGCGGCCTTCATCACGCTTTTCTGCCGCGACACCTCGACGAATGTCTGCAGATGGCGGAACTTGATGCGCTGATCGATCATCGCGGCCATAACCCGTCAGTTAATCGTTTGGCGGAATTTATTATTTTACTTAACCAAACGAAAGGACAACAAGGAAGGCAAGGAGAGCTTGCGTGCAACTGGCGACGATCAACGGCATAGTCCTGCACCACCGTTTGACCGGGGCGCCAAGCTCCGGCCCGGTCGTCGTCTTAATCAATTCGCTGGGCACCGACTTCCGCATCTGGGACGATGTCGTCAGCCGCCTCGCCGGTGACTGCGCGACGCTGGTCTATGACAAGCGCGGCCATGGCCTGTCCGGCCTCGGCGACGCGCCGGCGAGCATCGCCACCCACGCCGCCGACCTCGCCGCCCTGCTCGACCACCTCGCCATCAGCCAGGCCGTCATCTGCGGCCTGTCGATCGGCGGCCTGATCGCACTCGATCTGCACGCAACGCGCCCCGACCTCGTCGGCGCGCTGGTTCTCTCGGACACCGCGCACAAAATCGGAACGCCGCAGTCCTGGAACGAGCGTATCGAAATTGCCAAAACCGTTGGCATCGCCGGTTTCGCCTATGGCATCATGGAAAAATGGTTCACGCCGGCCTTCCACGCTGCTCGGCCGGACGAACTAACCGCCTACCGCACCATGCTGGTGCGCCAGCCCGTCGATGGTTACGTCGCGGCCTGCGAGGCACTCCGCAGCGCCGACATGACCGAACAGGCCAGGCGCGTCTCCGTCCCGACAATCTGTGTCGTCGGCGACCAGGACGGCTCGACACCGCCGGCCCTCGTCCGCGCACTGGCCGATCTCGTGCCGGGTGCACGCTGCGAGATTGTCGCCGATGCCGGCCACATCCCTTGCGTCGAACAGCCGGATGCCTTTGCCGCGCTGCTTGGTGCCTTCATTGTGTCTTCATCCAAGAGGGGCTGACATGGCCGCGAACGAAACGGTATCGGAACGCCATCTGCTGGGGATCGAGACCCGCCGCAAGGTCCTGGGCGATGCCCATGTCGACCGGGCGGAGATGGCATCCACCGATTTCGACCGTCCGTTCCAGGACCTGATCACCGAAGCGGCCTGGGGCGCGGTTTGGTCGCGACCCAATTGGACCAAGCGCGAGCGCTCGATCGTGACGATCGCGCTGCTGGCAGCACTCGGCCATGACGAGGAAGTCGCCATGCATGTGCGCGCCACCGTCAACACCGGCGCGACGCGCGAGGACATCACCGAGGCGTTGCTGCATGTCGCCATCTATGCCGGCGTACCGGCCGCCAACCGGGCGATCCGCACCGCCAAGCAGGTGTTCGACGCGCTCGACGCAAAGGAGGTGGCCTGATCATGAGCGACCTGCCCAATCGCAAGCCCGAGACGGGAGCGTTCTTCCCGCGCGACCGCACCTGGCATCCGCCGGCCTACACGCCTGACTACAAGACGTCCGTGCTGCGTTCGCCGCAAAAGGCCTTGCTGGCGCTCGACAACACAATCTCGGAAATCACCGGCCCGGTCTTCGGCCACTCGATCATCGGCGAACTCGACAACGACCTCATCCACAATTTCGCGCGGCCGGGAGAATCCGCGATCGGCGAACGCATCATCGTTCACGGTCAGGTTCTGGACGAACGCGGCCACGGCGTGCCGGGCGCCCTGCTCGAATTCTGGCAGGCCAATGCCGGCGGCCGCTACCGGCACAGACGAGAAATTTACCTCGCGCCGCTCGATCCCAATTTCGGCGGCTGCGGCCGCTGCATCAGCGACGAGAATGGCAATTACCGTTTCCGCACCATCAAGCCCGGCCCCTACCCCTGGCCGAACGGCCCCAACGACTGGCGGCCGGCGCATATCCATTTTTCGGTGTTCGGCCACGGCTTCGTGCAACGGCTGATCACTCAGATGTATTTCGAGGGCGATCCACTCATCTGGCGCTGCCCGATCGTGCGCACCATTCCCGAGCGGCGCGCCGTCGAGCTGCTCGTCGCCCCGCTCGACATGGAAAACACCATCCCCATGGATGCGCGCGCCTACAAGTTTGATATCGTGCTGCGCGGCAGGCGCTCGACCCTGTTCGAGAACCGGCTGGACGGTAACTAGGTCGCGGCCCCGAGAAGATGATCGAAAAGTCACCTGAAATGGCGAAGAGTTCACGACCTTGATGACCCAGGCTCTCGGCTATCTGAAGGAAACGGCATCGCAGACCGCCGGCCCCTATGTGCATATCGGGCTGACGCCCAATGCTTCCGGCATCGGCGGCGTTTATGCCGCCGACCTCGGCGCCGGCATGGTTAGCGACAAGACGCGCGGGACGCGCATTTCCGTTAGTGGCCGTGTCATCGACGGCGCCGGTGCACCGTTGCGCGACGGGCTCGTCGAGATCTGGCAGGCCGACGCGGCAGGGCTCCACAACAGCCCGGCCGAGCTGCGCGGCACCGCCGATCCGAATTTTACCGGCTGGGGGCGCTGCGCCTGCGACGGCGAGACCGGCCGCTTTGCTTTCGCCACCATCAAACCCGGCCGCGTCCCCTACAAGGACGGCAGGCTAATGGCGCCGCACATCACCTTCTGGATCGTCGCGCGCGGCATCAATCTCGGCCTGCACACGCGCATGTATTTTCCAGACGAGGCCGAGGCCAATCCCGAGGACCCGGTTCTGGCGCGCATCGAGCATCGCTCCCGCGTGGCGACGCTGATCGCCCGCGAAGAGGCCAGCAACAACTATGTGTTCGACATCCATCTGCAGGGCGAGCGGGAAACCGTCTTCCTCGACATCTGACGCGGCGAAGATGAGCGTCAGCCCTTTCGACCATCCCATCCTCGGCGGCCTACTCGGCGACGAGGAGGTTTCGAACTGGTTCTCCGTGGCCGCCGACCTCAAGGCGATGCTGGCCTTCGAGGCAGCCCTTGCCAGGGTCGAGACGAAGGCCGACATCATTTCCGGGCAAGCAGCAGCCGAGATCGCCCGCGCGGTCGCGTCATTCAGCCCCGATCTCAACCGCTTGCGCGCCGCCGTTGCCGTCGACGGCGTCGTCGTGCCCGAACTTGTACGCCAGTTGCGGGAGGCCGTCGGCGGCGAGGCGGCGCGCCACGTTCATTTCGGTGCCACCAGCCAGGATGTCATCGACACCAGCCTGATGCTGCGCCTGAAGCCGGCACTGGCGACGATCGAAAAGCGACTGGAAGCCTTCGTCGACGCCATCACTGACATCGACAAGCGCGATGGGCATCGTGTGCTAATCGCGCGGACCCGTATGCAGGCGGCGATCCCCATAAATGTGCGTGATCGCCTCGATGCCTGGCGGCGGCCTGCCGAGCGCAATCTGGAACGCCTGCGCGACTGGTCGAAGGATGGCCTGGCGCTGCAGTTCGGCGGCGCCGCCGGCACGCTGGACCAGCTCGGCGACAAGGCGGCAATGGTCCGCGCCACTTTGGCCATCGAACTCTGCCTCACCGATGCCCCGCAATGGCACAGCCAGCGTGACCGGCTCGCCGATCTCGCGTCCATCCTGTCGTTGGTCACCGGCGGGCTCGGCAAGTTCGGCCAGGATGTCGCGCTGATGGCGCAGGCTGGCGACGAGATCGAGCTGGCCGGCGGCGGCGTATCCTCAGCCATGCCGCATAAGCAGAACCCGGTCGCCGCCGAGGTTTTAGTTACGCTCGCCCGCTTCAACGCCACGCAACTCCCCGGCATGCACGGCGCGCTGGTGCACGAACAGGAACGCTCCGGCGTGGCCTGGACGCTGGAATGGATGATCTTCCCGCAGATGATCTCGGCCGTCGCTGCATCAACCCGGCTTGCCGCCGCGCTTGCAGCCAACATCACCCGGCTTGGCGCCGAACAATAACCTGGGGAATATGAGAAAGGCCGATCATTTCATTTTACATTACTGAATCGTCTGTCAAAATTTCTGGAAAGACCCGAAGGTCGTCGATGAGGGAGGAATCATGAAACGCTTGCTTTCGGCAGCGCTTCTGGCCGCGGCCATGAGCAGTGCCGCTTATGCCGACACGATCAAGGTCGGCATCGTTGGCCCGTTTTCCGGCCCCTTCGCCCTACAAGGCAAGAACTTCAAGGCAGGCATCGACGCCTATATGGCCATAAATGGCCGCAAGGTCGGCAACCACGAGGTCGAGATCATTTATCGCGACGTACCGCAGGCTGATCCGGCGCAATCGAAGGCGCTGGCGCAGGAGCTGATCGTCAAGGAGGGCGTACAGTATCTGGGCGGTTTCTATTTCACGCCGGACGCGATGGCGGCCACTCCGCTGCTCCAGCAGGCCAATGTGCCGATGGTGGTGATGAACGCCGCCGCCTCGGCGATCGTAACCAAGAGCCCCTATGTGGTGCGCACCTCCTTCACCATCTGGCAGACCGTGTCGCCGATGGCTCAGGTGGCTTTCGACGACGGCGCCAGGAAGGTCGTCACCGTCGTCGCCGACTATGCGCCCGGCCATGACGCGGAAGCGGCCTTCAAGGCCGGCTTCGAGAAGGCTGGCGGCTCTGTGGTCGAACAATTGCGCATGCCGATGTCGACCGCCGACTTCTCCCCGATCATGCAGCGCATCAAGGATTCCGGCGCCGATGGGCTGTTCGTGTTCCTGCCCTCAGGCCCGCCCACGCTCGGTTTCGTCAAGGCTTACAACGAGAACGGCCTGAAGGCGGCCGGCATCAAGTTCTTCGCGCCGGGTGACCTGACCCAGGAATCCGACCTGCCAGCGCTCGGCGAAAGCGCGCTCGGCCTGCAGACGACGTTCCATTATGCCGTTTCGCATGACTCGCCCGAGAACAAGGCCTTCGTCGCGGCGGCCAGCAAGGTGATCGGCAATGCGGCCGAACTCTCCTTCCCGGCGGTAGGCGCCTATGACGGCATGCATGTCATCTACAAGATGATCGAGGCGACCGGCGGCAAGCAGGATGCCGAGAAGGCGGTCGGCGCCGTCAAGGGCCTGTCCTGGACGAGCCCGCGCGGCCCGGTCTCCATCGATCCGGAAAGCCGGCACATCGTCGAGAACATCTATCTGCGCGAAGTCACCAAGGCAGCGGATGGAACCTACTACAACAAGGAAATCCGCGCTTTCGAAAAGCAGGGCGATCCTGGCCTCGCCGCCAAGAAATAAGCCTGTTCGAGCCTAGCCGTCCCGCCGCTGCCGTCCCAACGCGCGGCGGGCCGCCGATCCCCGTGGCTTGACCATCCATCGACGCCGACATGATCCTGGCGCAGGATGCGCGAAGGGAGGTGCGTAATGCAGACTGTCTTCAGCGTCGCCGTCGACGCGCTTGCCTACGGCATGGTGCTGTTCGTCATTTCCATCGGCCTGTCGGTGACGATGGGGCTGATGCGCGTGGTCAACCTTGCCCATGGCGCCTTCGCCATGATCGGCGGCTACATCGCCTCCTATGCGGCGCAGTCGCTCGGTCTCGGTTACGCCGTGGCCATCCTGCTCGCCGTTTTCGGCACCATCGTCATCGCGGCGCCGATCGAGCGATTGCTCTACCGGCGTATCTATAGCGCGCCGGAACTCACCCAGGTGCTGATGACCATCGGCATCACCTTCATGATCATCGGCATCGCCAACTACATCTTCGGCCCGACGCTGAAGACCATCCCCTTGCCCCATGCGCTGCAAGGCTCGGTCGACCTCGGCTTCCGCTCCATCGCCGCGCACAAGATATTCGCCATTGTCGCCGGATTGACGGTGGCGGCGGCCCTCTGGTTCGCCATCGAGCGAACCGGTTTCGGCATCAAGCTGCGCGCCTCCGTCGACAACGCATCGATGGCGGCCGCACTCGGCGTGCGTACTGAGATTGTCTATGCAGTCTCCTTTGCCATCGCCGTTGGCCTCGCCGCACTCGGCGGCGTCCTCGGCGCCGAGCTGCTGCCGGTCGAGCCCTATTACGCGCTGCGCTACATGGTGACGTTCCTGGTCGTGGTCTCGGTCGGCGGCGCCGGCTCCATCCCCGGTGCACTCGCCGCCTGCCTGCTCCTCGGCGGCATCGATACGGCCGGTCGTTACTGGATGCCCGAATTCGGCGAATTCTTCTTCTATCTGGCCGTCATCGCCATCGTCTGCCTGTTCCCGCACGGCCTGGCCGGGAGGCGTGGCTGATGTCGGCTGCCACCAGCACCGATGCCGGGACCGTGCCGAAACGAAGGCGACCCATCGCTGGCGACCTCGTCGGCATCGGCGCCATCCTCCTGATTGCCGCAATCGGCTATCTGCTGTTTCCCAACAACCTCGCCCTCCTGACCCGCATTATCGCCATCGCCCTGCTGGTGCTGTCGCTCGATCTCGTCACCGGCTATGGCGGCATCGCAACGCTCGGACAGGCGGCGCTGTTCGGCGCCGGCGCTTATGCGGCCGGCATTGGCGCCGTCCATTTCGGCATCACCGACCCGCTTTTGATGACGCTGGCCGGCCTCGTCGGCGGCATGGTCGCAGGTTTCGTCTGCGGGCTCGTCATGCTGCGCGCCCACGGCCTGCCGCAACTGGTGCTGTCGATCGCGCTCGTCCATCTGTTCCACGAATTCGCCAACAAGACGACGTCGTGGAGCGGCGGCAGCGACGGGTTGTCCGGCATCATGCCGGCTCCATTGTTCGGCCTGTTCGCCTTCGACCTGTGGAGCCGCACGGCCTATGCCTATGGCGTGGCGCTACTGGTGATCGTCTTCATTGTCCTGCGCATCATCGTGCGTTCCCCCTTCGGCATGTTGTGCCGCGGAGCCAAGGAAGACCCGGTGCGCATCCGTGCGATGGGCGCATCGCCCAATGCGACCCTGTTGAGGATGTTCGTCCTCTCCGGTGGCGTCGCCGGCGTCGGCGGAGCGCTCAGCGCAATCTCGACGCAGGTGGTCGGGCTGGACAGCCTGTCGTTCACGCAGTCGGCCGAGGCCCTCGTCATGCTCGTTCTCGGCGGCACCGGTTCGCTGTTCGGCGCGCTGGCCGGCACGGTGATCTTCATGCTGTTCGAGGATTTCGTCGCCGCGGCCAACCCGTTCCACTGGCTGACCATCGTCGGCGCGCTGCTCGTCGCCGTCGTACTGTTCGCGCCGAAAGGTCTCTACGGCACCCTCGCCGACCGTTTCTCGCGCCCAGGCGAGAAACAGCCATGACCCCGGTCTTCGAAGTCCGCAACCTGAAGAAATCCTTCGGCGGCCTCGCCGTCACCGACAATGTCTCGCTGTCGCTCCATCCCGGCGACCGTGTCGCCCTGATCGGGCCTAATGGCGCCGGCAAAACCACCTTCGTCAATCTAGTGACCGGCAATCTGAAGCCCGACGCCGGCGAGGTGCTGATGGCTGGCGAAACCCTGACCCGCGCCGGTCCCGCCGAGCGCGTCAGGCGTGGGCTGGTCCGCTCCTTCCAGGTGACGCGGCTGTTCCAGGACATGAGCCCGGCCGAACATATCGCGCTGGCCATCCTCCAGCGCAACGGTCGCGCCAACAACATGACCGGCAGCTATCTGGATCGTCCGGAAGTGATGGCGGAGACCAATACGCTTCTGGCTGCGCTCGGCCTGGAGACGCAGGCGCACCGCAAGGTGCGCGAGATCGCCTATGGCCAGCAGCGGCTCTTGGAGATCGCGATGGCGCTAGCGCTGAAGCCGAAGGTGCTACTGCTCGACGAACCGGCCGCCGGCGTGCCGCAGAGCGACACTGGTCGCATCGACGCAGCCCTTGCCGGCCTGCCCACCGATCTTGCCGTCCTGATGATCGAACATGACATGGACCTCGTCTTCCGCTTCGCCAGGCGCGTGGTCGTTCTCGCCGCCGGCACCATCATCTTCGACGGATCGCCTTCGGATGTGACACACGACCAGCGCGTGCGCGAAGCCTATCTTGGGAGCTATGCCGATGCCGGCCGCGCCGCTTGAGGTCACCGGCCTGTCGGCCGGCTATGGCCCGACACGGGTGCTGGAAGATGTCTCGCTTTCCGTGCCCGCCGGCGCGCGCCTGGCGGTGCTTGGCCGCAACGGCATGGGCAAGACCACCCTGCTGGCGACACTGGCAGGCCTGACCCGTCACATAGGTGGCTCGATCCTCGTCGGCGGCGCCGACATCACCGGCCTCGCCACCGCGCAACGCGCGCTGAGTGGCGTGGGCTATGTGCCACAGGCGCGCTGGGTCTTCCCAACCCTCACTGTCGAGGAAAATCTGTTCGTCGGCCTCAAGGGAAGGCCCAGGGAGGCAATCGCGGAAGCCTACCGGATGTTCCCGCGCTTGGCGGAACGGCGGCGCAATCTCGGCTCGCAGCTGTCGGGTGGCGAGCAGCAGATGCTGTCGACGGCACGCTCTATCCTCGGACAACCGACGCTGCTGTTGCTGGACGAGCCGCTCGAGGGCCTCGCCCCGGTAATCTGCGACGAACTGATGGCGGCTTTCGCCACCCTCGCCAAACAGGGAGACATGACGATCGTGCTTGTCGAGCAGCGTATCCAGAGCGCGCTCGACTTCGCCGACCAGGTGATCGTGCTCGAACGGGGACGCATCGCCTGGCGGGGCACGCCGCAGGAACTTGCAGCGGACCACTCGACGGTCGAGCGGCTGCTGGGAGTGGGCGGACTGCACTAGGGCGCACGGCCCTGGTTCGGTCCGTGGAAGGCAACCGAAACGAAAGGGAGTGAACGTGTCTTGACACTAAGCAAAGCCGGCGCCGGCTTCATAGGCGCACTTCTGGCTGGTCTGTCGATGCCCAGCCTGGCCCTCGCGGCCGACATGATCCTGACCAACGGCAAGGTATTCACCGCCAACACCGCGGCGCCGAGCGCCGAAGCGGTGGCAATCCGCGATGGCAACATCCTTGCCGTCGGCAAGCTCGCCGATGTCGAAAAGGCGGCCTCGGCGGACGCGGAAAAGATCGACCTCGGCGGCGGCATGCTGCTGCCCGGCCTGATCGACGCCCACGTCCACGCGTTGTTCGCCGGGTTCAATTCGGTCTCGGCGATCCTGCCCGAGGAAAGCCGCGCCATCGCGGAGCTCGGCAAGTTCGCAACGGAATCGATCGACAACAAACGCGGTTTGGTGGGCGATGTCCTGCGCCTCGGCGTCATCACCGCCGCTTACTGGCAACCGGCGGAACTCGACGGGCTGTTCAACGCGGCCCCTTACGACAAGATGCCGGTCGTGCTGGTCGGCTCAGACGGGCATACCGGCTGGGCCAACAAGGCACTGCTGACCCGCGCCGGAGTCACCAAGGACTTCGTCGACGGTCTCGCCGAGGCCGACCGCAAATTCTACACGCTAGGCGCGGATGGCGCGCCGAACGGTTTTGTCGCCGATGCTGGCTGGGACAAGGTGCTGACGGCGCTGCCACCGGTTCCGCTCGAGGCTCAGAAGGAAGCCCTACGCGCCGCCGTCAAGGAGATGAACGGCGACGGCATCACCGCCTGGCTCGACCCGATCGTCAATGTGGAGCCCACGGGCGCCATCTTCAGCGCCTCGCCGACGAAGGAACAGGAAGGCATCCTGCCGGCCTACAAGGCTTTGGCCGACAATGGCGAGTTGACCGCGCATGTCACCGGCATGGCGCTGCTCAACGCGGCCAGCGGTCCGCAAGCCATGGAGGTCTATGACACGCTGGCCACCAAATACCCCAAGAGCGACCGTTTGATGGTAGGCGGCATCAAGATCTTCGCCGACGGCGTCATCGAATATCCGGCTCAGACCGCGTCGCTGTCCAAGCCTTACAAGAACCTCGGCACGCCAGGACCGGAGGTGATCGGCACCGACAAGTTCAAGGCGCTGGTGACGGAAGCCGACAAGCGCGGCGCCCTCGTCCACATTCACGCGATCGGCGATCGCGCGGTGACCGAGGCACTGGATGGCATCGAGGCGGCACGCAAGACGAATGGCGACAGCGGCATTCCGCACACTATCACCCATCTCGAAATCGTACAGCCGCAGGACGTCCCCCGCTTCAAGCAACTGGGCGTCATCGCCGCCATGCAGTTGATCTGGGCGCTGAAGGACGAGTTCACCACCGACATGCTGGAGCCTTATCTCGACCCGGCCTTCATGCAGTGGATCTATCCGGCCAATTCGCTGCTCAAGGCCGGTGCCACCATCGCCGGCGCTAGCGACTGGCCGGTGTCCTCGCCCAATCCCTTCCTGGCCATCCGCACGGCGATGAACCGCGAGGGGCCTAAGGGGGTGTTGCTCGACAAGGAGGCGGTGAGCGCGGAGGCGATGCTCTACGCCTACACGATCAACGCGGCCAAGGCGTTGCGTCGCGCCGACCGCATCGGGTCGATCGAGCCCGGCAAGGCCGCGGACTTCGCGCTGGTCGATCGCGACGTGCTGTCAGTCTCCGCCAAGGAGATCGGCGACACCAAGGTTGTCTGGACCATGTATGGAGGCAAGAAGGTCTACGAAGCCAGACCGCAATAATCGTTTCGGCCCGCCGTCGACCCGGCGACGGGCCGTTCCTTCGGTTTGGTGAGCGCCATTGAGTGGCGACGCAGCCGAACGTTGGCGCCCGGAGCGAAACACCGCCGCCGCTGACAAGCGGCGCCCGATGCAATATCATACTGTCACTGAAAAGGCGCAGAGACCCGCTAACTCCGATTTAACCAACCGTCTTCACCAAACGAAAGGTGGGGGTCGTTAGAACGTGCAGTAAGACAGCGTACCGTTTCAGGCCGATCCTTCAATGATGCAGACCAACTCCCAGAGCCCAGAGGCAGCGTCCGCCAACGCCGCGGCCACGCCTTTCGGCTCGCGCCGGCGCCGCGCCGAAACCCGGTGGTCGCTCGACGCGCTACGGCTGCGCCTGCGCCGGTTGAACCGCGACCAGAGCCTCTATCCGAAACTGTCGTTCAGCATTGGCCTGGCTGTGCTCTGCGCAACAGTGCTGGCCACCATGATCCTGTCGCGGGCGTGGAATGATTTCGCCGAGGCCAGGCAGAACCTCTACGACATCCAGTATTATCGCCAAATTCTCGATGCCGCGAATTTCCTTTCAGCCGAGCGCGGACCAGCCAACAACGTCATGTCGGAGAGCCCCTCGCCCAGCGATGCCTCCCTGAAGCGCCTGGCGGATTTCCGCGCCCGCAGCGACGCCGCTCTCGCTGGTCTGGCCGCTGCGCCGGAGGTGCCTTTCCTGCTCCATGACCATCCGGTGCCGTCCGCGCTTCTCGCGGCTGTCACGGCGGCGCTGGCCGAGGCAAGGGACAAGGTCGACCAAGTCCAGGCCTCCAAGGGCGACGAGGCCAAGCTTCGGGCGATGCAGCAGGCGATTGAGGCGATGTTCGACGTTTCGGACCGCTTTCGCTCCGTAGTGACGTGGCGCTCAAACGAGTTGATCAGCCACGACAGCGGACTGGCGGCGCCGGCGCTCATCGGCCAGATGCTCGCGGATCTGCGCGAATATGGCGGCCGGGCGGCCTCCGAGGTGATCGCGCCGCTTGCCTCGCACCAGCGTATCCCACTGCCCAACATCATCGACGCGCGCCAGAGCCAGGGTCGCATCTACGAAATCTGGCAGATGCTGCACAGCCAGACCGCGCTCAACGCCGTGCCCGACCTCGCCAAGAACCAGGCCGCCATCGACGCGCTGTTCTTTGGCGTCGGCATGGACCTCATCGACAAGGTCATCAAGGAAGGCAAGGATTCCACCAACTACTCGATCACCGCGACCGATCTGACCACGCGCTTCGTGCCGACCATGAAGCCGATCGAGGACTACCGCATGGCCTTCCTCGACGAAATGGTGTCGCGCTTCTCGATGGAGCGTGACGGCGCTTTGCGCCTCTTCCTTGCCGTGGCATTGGCAACGGCGGTCATTCTCGCGGTCTTGATCGGCGTGCTTTTGGCTGTGCGCCGCGACGTCTTCCGCCCGCTGCTGCAGGCGCATGAGGAGGTGATTGGCCTGGCCGAGGATCGCCCGCCAGCCGCGCGCGCCGATCTCGGCGGTGCCGGCGAGATCGTGCGCCTGTTCAATGCCATCGACGTGTTGCAGGATAGGATGCGCGAGCGCGCCTCGCTGACCAGCGAGCTCAGGGTGCAGGCCGAGACCGACGGCCTGACCGGCGTGTTGAACCGACGCACGCTGGACCATATCGCCCAGAATGGCGGCGGCAGGCTGCCCGCTGACGAAACGCTGTGTCTGGTGATGGTCGACATCGACCATTTCAAGAACATCAACGACAGCCATGGCCATCTCGCCGGCGACCGGGTGCTGGTCGACACCGCGACATTGCTGAAGCGTGAGACGCCAGCCGGCGGCGTCGTCGCCCGCTTCGGTGGCGAGGAGTTCGCGCTCTTGTTTGCCTGTCCCGACATCGACCATGCCGCCCACCTCGCCGAGGGCATCCGCATGACGCTGCAGGGACATCGCTTCACCATTCCCGGCGGTGCTCAGCTCGCCATCACCGCCAGCTTCGGCGTCGCCTGCGGCCAGCGCAGCCCCCGCGACTGGCGCCACCTGGTCGAACGCGCAGACAGGGCGCTGTACCAGGCCAAATCCGACGGTCGTAACCGCGTGTCGGTCGCACCCGACGTTGTGCGACGCCAGGCTAGCGCCGAAGGCGGAAGGCGCATGCCGATCCGCGGCAGCCGTTAGAGGGCAGCTGTGTTGCGATGGGGGAATTGCGACATCGCCGGCTATGCCGGATGTCCAGGGACCAAATGCCTCGCTGCGGCTTCGCACCGCAAGGCAAACCAGCAGGTCACTGAGCCACCCCTGCCGAAAACCTGTTTCAGCAGGGGTGGCCGGCGATCTGCTATTTTTGCATTTCCGCCTTGGTCTTGGCGACCGCGTCGGCGCTCATCTCGCCAACAGTCTCGACCTTGCCGTCCTTTATCTTCCACAGGCGGAACGGGCCGGTGATGTCGCCATACTGGTCGAAGGAGACCGGGCCGATGACCCCCTCATACTTCACCGGCTTGCCCTCCTTGATCAGCGCCAGCGCCTTGGTGAATTCCGCCTTGCCGGCATGGATCGGTGCGCCACCTGCCGCGACAACTTCCGGAATGGCCGCCTTGATCGCGGCGGCATCGCCCCTGCCGGCCTTGGCTATCGCCAGCGCCACGATCGCGCCCGCATCGTAGGAACGGTCGGCGGCAGGGGCGTCCGGCTTGATACCGCCTGAGAAGGCCTCATAAGCGCCGTAGAAATAATCGGTCGACGCCGTCTTGCTGGTGCCGGACGACGTCCCATAGGCCTCTTTCAGATACTGCGCGCCGACCGCGTCGATGAACTCGGCCGAATTCATGCCGTCATTGAGCAGGAATTTCTGGGCTCCGCCGCCGGAAATCCAGGCGCGGGCGATTGTCGCACCATCGACCGGGTAGCTGACCAGATAGAGCGCTTCCGGCTCGCCCGCCATGGCTGCGCTGGCTTCCGCGGAATAGCTCGCCTGCTTCTCGTTGTAGGGTGTCGTCGAGGTGATGGTGCCGCCGAGCTTCTTGTAGGCGTCGGCGAATTCCTTGACCATGTTGACGCCGAAGTCGTTGTTGACATGGATGATGGCGAGCTTCTTCAGGCCCTGGTCGATCGCATATTTCGCTGCGGCGGTGCCCTGCAGGGCATCGGAGGTGATGGTGCGGAAGAACACACCATTGGTCTTGCCGTCCTTTCCAAGCGTCGTCAGCGTTGGGGAGGACGAGGCCGGCGACACCTGCACGACACCGGCCGGCGCGGTTACCGAGGTCAGGATCGGGATCGACACCGACGAGATGATGCCGCCGATGATCACCGGCACTTTCTTGATGTTGACGAGCTGGGTCGCCTGATCGACCGCGACATTACCCTGGCTCTGGCTATCACGCGTATCGGTGATCAATTTGCAGCCGCCAACACCACCGGCTTCGTTGAAATCGCGGAAAGCCATCTCGACCGATTTCGCACCGGCCTGTCCGTATTCGCCAGCAGGACCCGTGAGCTCCATGACGAGGCCGACGGTGATGTCGCAATCGGCGGCAAGCGTTGGAAGGGAAGAAGCGGCAAGTGCAGTCAGCACGGTGGTGGCGAAAAGATAGTTCTTCATGTCATTCCCCTTTGTTGTGGCCCTGCTGCCGACACGGCCTTGTTTTGGTCTGCAAAGACGGATTTAGCTGGCAAGCTGGCGTCAGGCCGCTCCCTTGTTCAGGTTGTATTTCATGATCGATCCGTGGCGGCCTTCACGATCGCGCTCGAGCGCGTAGACATCGCCTTCAAGTTCATGCGCCTCGGCAAGCACGGCAGCTATCTGTTGCTGATCCTCGGCGGTCAGAACGATGTCGGCAATCGCGAGGTTGGAAGCCAGATGCGCGCGGCTACGAGCGCCGACGATGACGCCAGCCACCGCCGGACGCAGGAGCATCGCCGCGCTGGCAATCGTGGCTATATCGACGTCATGGCGATCGGCTATGGTTCGCAAGGTCCGCAACAGGCGCTGGAACAAGTCCCAGCCGCCGAAATCGTCGATGATCAGCTTGTATTTGACGAGTGAACGGTTCTCGTAGGGTTCGACCGGCTCCGGCGCACCGAGCCAACGGTCACCCAGAAAACCGCCGGCGACGGTGCCATAGCAGAGCAGCGAGAAGCCTTTTTCGGCGGCCAGCGCCGCCATTCGTTTGGCCGGTCTGGCGTCGAGCAAGGAATATTGCACCTGCATGGAGGTCAAGGGCACGCCTGAAGCTACGATCTCCTCGACATGGCCGGTGTCGAAATTGGTGCCGCCGATCTTGTCGATCTTGCCGGCGCGCCTCAGCTCTTCCAGCCAGCCCGCCGTCTCCAGCCAGCGCGACGCTTCATAATCCCACCAGTGGAACTGCACGAGGTCGAGCCGATCGAGGTTGAGGCGCTTCAGCGACTGATCGATGACGCCTTCAACGTAGGCTTTGGTGATGCGCGGCAGCACGTCGAGGTCGGGCACGAACTTGGTGTGAACCTTGATGCGGTCGAGCGCGGTCTGCCCGCGCATATCCCGGTAGCGCAACCGGAAGCGACCGATCAGCTCTTCCACCCCAGTGTAGATGTCAGCACAGTCGAAGGTGGTGATGCCGGCATCGACGAATGCGATCATGTCTGCCACGGGATCGTCGCTGCGCGCGGCTCCATGGCCGCTGGCCATCTGCCAGCCGCCGCGGATAACCCGCGAAATCTCGTAGTCCGGCGCCAGTCTTGTTCTCTGCATGCTGTTCGTCTCAGTGGTCCTTCAGCGGCACCGCGGTGGTTTCAGCGTGGCTGAAGCGGCGCAGGCCGGTTCGGGTAATGCGAAACCGCGAGCTGCAATTGGGATCCGGACAGGCGACTTCCGCGTCCGTCGTCATCCAGTCGTTCTTGTGGGTTGGCCTCTGCTTGGCCGGCAGAAGCGGCAGCAACGCCGCCAACGAATAGATCGAGAAGCCTTGCCCAGGCGGAAGATGCAGCATCTCCCCGCGCATCTCGAAATAGTCGCCAACCTTGGCGCCACAATAGATGGGCCCGCCTTCCGGCGCCGTCACCTCGACGCGCAGGTCGTAAAGCTCGAAGGAATCGTCGTGCCGCTCAACCATGCCGCAGCTTCTGCTTGTCCGCATCCTCGGCATCGAGACGCCCTCGGATCAAGTTGAAGGAGCGCGTGATGTCGTCGGTCAGCGCCTTTACCGAGCCCGCAACGTCGCGGCGCTCCAGGGCGTCGATCAGCGCCCAGTGGTGATGGGTGGCCGGGATGTCACGGTTCCCGTCATGGATCTGGGCGGCGGCGCGCACATAGGGGCCGGATTGCAACCAGAGGCTTTCCACGATCGGGATCAGCACCGCCGAACCGGCGGCGCGATAAATGTAGAAATGGAAGGCGTGGTTGAGTTCGGAAGTCTTATGCGCCTTGTCGCGATCGCTGCTGGCGAAGGCGGCCTCGCACGCCGCCGTCAACCGACGCAGCTCTTCGAAATCGGAAGCGGCAAGATTGGACGAAGCCAGCGCGGTGACCTGCCCTTCGATCAGGCAACGCGCGCGGGCCAGATCTTCCAGCCTTTCGCGCGTGATCAGCGGCACCCTAACGGATCGATTGGGCAAGGCTTCCAGTGCCTGTTCCGAGACCAGACGGCCCAGAGCCTCGCGCACGGGCATCGTGCTGGTCTCCAGGGTCTCGGCGAGATCCACGATGCGCATCATTTGGCCCGCGTCGAACATACCGTGGATCAGCGAGCGGCGCATCTCGGCGTAGACGCGATCATGCAGGGTTTCGCGGCCTACGGGCGAAAGAGCACCACGCCTGCTCACGCCGCACCTGCGACCAAGGAGCGGACGGAAATCGGCGCGCGACGGTTCTTGCGATCAGGCATTTTGTCCACCATTCGAAACCGGATGCCAGTTCGATTTTTCTAGTTGCATTTCGCTGCGATGTAAAGTTTGATCAAACATCATCGATCAAAATTCTTCGATTGACCACAATGCAGCCTGTCGCAGACACACCTTCCGCTCTTCCGCACGCCGACAGGCGCGCGGAGCTCGTCAAAGCTCAGGACCTGGTGAAACAGTTCGGCGGCCTGCGCGCGGTTGATCATATGTCGATCGCGCTGCATCGCGGCGAAATGGTTGGGCTGATCGGCCCAAACGGCGCTGGCAAGACCACCCTCTTCAACCTTTTGGCCGGCAGTCTCACGCCGACATCCGGTTCGATCAGGATCGGCGGCGTCGAGGTTGCGCAGGAACGCCCGGAACGGCGCATCGCCCGTGGCATCGGCCGTACCTTCCAGATCCCTCGTCCGTTTGCGGAAATGACCGTGTTGGAAAATGTACTGGTCGGCAGTCAGAACCAGGCTGGCGAGCATATCTGGTCGAATTTCCTGCGGTCCGGTCGTGTCGCCGTCCAAGAACGCCAGGCTGTCGAAAAGGCGCGTTCGCTGCTCGACTTCGTCAATCTATCCAGTCTCGAAGCCGAACCGGCGCGGGTGTTGTCCGGCGGCCAGCGCAAGCTTCTGGAACTGGCGCGTATGCTGATGGCCGATCCCGAGACCATCCTGCTTGACGAACCGGCGGCCGGCGTCAACCCGACGCTGCTCGAACTGATCATCGATCGCGTGCTCGAACTGAACGGTCAGGGCAAGTCGATCCTGCTCATCGAACACAACATGGACATGGTGGCTCGGCTGTGTGGCCGCGTTGTTGTCATGGCGGCGGGAAAGTTCCTGACCGAAGGCTCGCCCGCCAAAGTTTCGCGTGACCGAACCGTGATCGAAGCCTATCTCGGCGAGGTTACAGTATGAGTGGCCAACAGCCTCCAGTTGCTCTATCGACCCGTTCCTTGGTCGCCGGGTACGAGCGCGACCTGCCCATCGTGCGCGGTGTCGATTTTTCGATCCGCGCTGGCGAACTTGTCATCGTGCTCGGCCCCAATGGCGCGGGCAAATCTACCTTCGTCAAGGCGATCGCCGGGCTGGTGCCGATCCATTCCGGGACCGTCCTTCTTGGCGATTTCGACAGCACCGCCGTTCCGACGCACGAGAAAATCCGCCACGGCCTGGCTTTCGTGCCGCAAACCGAAAACATCTTCGCAACGATGTCGATCCACGACAACTTGCTTCTGGCCGCGAACGTGCTGCCGAAGGAAAAGCGCAGCCGCCGTATCGCCGATCTCTATGCAATGTTCCCTGACCTCGCCGGACGCCCCTCCTTGCGCGCCGGCCAGCTTTCGGGCGGCCAGCGCCAGATGCTGGCGGTGGCGCGCGCGCTGATTGTGGAACCCGCCGTGCTGATCCTCGACGAACCGTCGGCCGGTCTTTCGCCGAAGATCGTGCAAGAGGTCTTCGCGCAGCTCAAGGCGATCAACGAAGCGGGTGTCACCATCATCCTGGTCGAACAGAATGTGAAAGCGGCTCTCGCCATTGCCGACCGAGCAGTCATACTGGTGGAGGGACAACTGCGCCACGAAGGTCCTGCCGCAACCCTGGCCAACGACCCGATCGTCGCCGAACTCTATCTTGGCGCGCGGCGCAGCGGCGAGGTACCGACGCCATGAACCCGCAACTCATCATGGACGGACTGATCGCCGGATCGATGATCGGGCTCGGCGCCATCGGCATCACATTGACCTATTCGATCCTGCGCTTCGCCAATTTCGCGCATGGCGAAATGATCAGCTGGGGTGCTTATTTTGCCTTGGCGGCGAGCGGCCTGATCGGCTCCCTGTCTGGCGCGCTGCTTGCTCCGATCGGTCCGTTTTCCTTCGGCTGGTCGCTGCCGCTGGGCATCGTTGCCGCCATGGCCTTGACCGCGGGCCTCGCTTTGCTCGTCGACGCCTTGCTGTTCGGTCCACTGCGGAAAAGGCGCAGCGCCATCATCATCATGGTCATGGCAAGCTTCGGCGCCTCGCTCGCGCTCCGCAGCACGCTGGAATTCATTTTCACCTCGAAGCCCGCTTATTTCTCGAAGGCACTGCAGATCGCGCTTCCGCTTGGCGGTGGGCTCAGGGCAACACCCGACCAACTCTTGTCGCTGGCCGCTGCAGCCACGCTCGTGCTCGCAGTCCATATCATGCTCACGCGCACGGCAATCGGGCGTTCGATGCGCGCCGTCAGCGAAAATCAGCAGCTTGCCGGAGTTGTCGGCGTCGACGTACGCCAAGTCATCCGCACCGTTTGGGTGCTGGGTGCGGCACTTGCCTGTATCGCCGGCGCGATGGCAGGCCTGCTGGTGCAGATTCGCCCCTATATGGGCCTGGATCTGCTGTTGCCGCTGTTCGCCGCCGCGATCCTGGGCGGGATCGGCAGCGTTCCCGGAGCCATGCTGGCCGGTTTGATCGTTGGCATAGCGGAAGCGCTGGGCGTGCAGGTGATCGGCGCCGAATGGCGCGCGGCGGTCGCCTTTGTCATCCTGGTCGCCGTCTTGTTGTTGCGCCCGCAAGGCCTGTTCGGGAGAGCCGAATGAGCGTCGAATTGATCGCCTACGCCGCCTTCTTCCTGACCATGGCTCTGACCTATGCGGTCATGTGCCTCGGCCTCAACGTGCAATGGGGTCAGACCGGCCTGTTCAATGTCGGCGTCGCGGGTTTTGTCGCCATCGGTGCTTATGTCTCGGCGCTGCTGACAACCCCTGATGCACCTGACCGCTTCGGCGGCTTCGGCCTGCCGATCCTTGTCGGCTGGTTGGGCGCGGCCATCGCCACCGGACTTGCCTCCTTCCTGGTCGGTTGGCTGACGATCCGGCTGCGCGCCGACTACCTCGCCATCGCCACCTTCGGTGTCGCGGTGACGGTGCAGCTCATCGCGCTCAACCTGCAAAGCGTTACGGGTGGACCCTTTGGCATCGGCTTCATCCCGCGCCCCTTCGCCGCTTTCGCAAGCGATCCGCTGGCATTCAGCCTGCTCAATCTTGGCGTTCTGGTGGTCGTGGTAATTCTGCTCTACCTCGCACTCGAGCATCTGCTGCGCAGCCCATGGGGACGCGTGCTGCGCGCCATCCGGGAAGACGAAACCGCCGCCCTCGCGCTCGGCAAGAACGCCACCCGGTTCCGTCTGCAGGCCTTTGCCATCGGCGGCGCCATAATGGGATTGGCGGGGGCTACCCAGGCACACTTCGTCGGCTTCATTGCACCCGACAATTATGTGCCGCTGCTCACCTTCCAGGTCTGGGCCATGCTGATCGTCGGTGGCTCCGGCAACAATCGCGGCGCGATCCTCGGCGCCGTCCTGGTGTGGGGGATTTGGGCGGCCTCGGCGGGTGCCATCGCGGGCCTGTTCCCGCCGGACCAGCAAGCCCGTGCCGCTGCATTGCGCATCGTCATCATCGGCGTCGGTCTTTGCGCCATCCTGCTGTTGCGACCCCGAGGCATCCTTGGCGAAGAACGCATTGTTTCGCGCCATCTCGCCCGTCTCTCGGCCAGGCAAGCGGCGTCCACGAACCCCACCAATCCAAATCCCTGAACGAGGCACATGATGCTAACAACTCCCGAGCGCACGACGCTTGCCGGGCTCGACATCAGCCGCCTGCTTTGTGGGCTGTGGCAGGTGGCCGATCTGGAGAAAGGTGGTACGCCGCTCGATCCGGAAAACGGCGCCGACGCTCTGCAGGCTTATGTCAACGCCGGTTTCGACACGTTCGACATGGCCGACCACTACGGAAGTGCCGAGATCATCACCGGCCGCCTGCTGGCGCGTTATCCTTCCGGAAAGCGTTCGCTGGCCTTCACCAAATGGTGCCCTGAACCCGGGCCGATGACGGCGGATGTGGTCCGCAAGGGCGTGCAGGAAAGGCTCGACCGGCTCGGCGTCGACAAGGTCGATCTCCTGCAGTTCCATTGGTGGAGCTTCGAGCATCCCGCCTGGCTCGACGCCCTGCATGAAATGGCGAAGCTCAAGAACGAGGGTTTGATCAGCGCCATCGGCGTCACCAATTTCGACGCCGCCCACTTGGCCCTGGCACTTGCCGACGGTGTCCCCCTCGCCTCGAACCAGGTTTCCTTCTCGCTGGTCGACCGCCGCGCGGCCGGTCCGCTTTCGGAGCTTTGCCAGCGCACCGGCGTAAAATTGTTCGCCTATGGCACGCTTTGTGGCGGCTTCCTCAGCGACAAATGGCTGGGTGCCTCGGAGCCCGCCTCGATCGCCGACTGGAGCCGTTCGAAATACAAGCGTTTCATCGATGCTGCCGGCGGCTGGCAGGCGTTTCAAGACATTCTGGTCGCAAGCGGCGAGATCGCCCGCAAGCACAAGGTCTCGATTTCCAATGTTGCCACGCGCTGGGTTCTCGAACACCAGGCGGTGGCGGCGGCCATCATCGGCGCCCGACTTGGCGAGAACGAGCACCGCGACGACAATTTGAAGGTCTTCGGCTTTGCGCTCGATGCCGAGGACAAGGCACGGTTGGAGGCCGCCTTCGCCGAAACCCTGCCCATTCCTGGCGATTGTGGCGACGAATATCGCCGCCCGCCTTATCTCACCGCCTCGGGCGATCTCAGCCATCATCTCGACGCACTGCCCTCCATCTACGTGGCCGAGGCCATTCCCGGACGACCGGGGCGTTCGCGCGTATCCTCGGGCAGCGTGTGGGAGCCGATTGCCGGCTATAGCCGTGCCGTGCGCATCAAGGACACGATCCATGTGTCCGGCACCACTGCCACCCACGGCTCCGACCGTTGTGTGGCACCCGGCGATGTCGGCGCGCAGACCACCTATATCCTCGACAAGATCGTAGCTTCGATATCCGCGCTCGGCGGACGGGTGGAAGACGTGGTGCGCACCCGCATCTATCTTCGCGATGCAGCGCAATGGGAACCGGCATCCCGCGCCCATGGCCGCGTCTTCGGCGAGATCAAGCCAGCCAACACCATGGTCGCCGCAGGCGATCTGATCGGCGACTACGAGGTTGAGATCGAAGCGGTCGCTGTTGTCGGCTGATTGCGTCCCGGAGGTTTAGGGATCAGGCCACAACATCGACGGCGTGGAAACGCCGTAAGTCATGCCCGGTCCGGGCGGACATTGAGACCGAACGCCAGCAGTTCGCGCGTGTAGTCCTGCGCTGGCGTCCGCACCACCTCTTCTGTCCGGCCGGATTCGACCACGTCACCCCGCCGCATGACCATGAGGCTATCCGCCATATGCGCAACGACCTTCAGATTGTGGGTGACGAAAAGCATCGACAGGCCGCGGCTTTCCTTCAGCTCGGCCAGCAGGTTCAAAATCTGGGCCTGCACCGAGACATCGAGTGCAGAAGTCGGCTCGTCGAGGATCATCAGCTTCGGCGCCAGCGCAAGCGCCCGCGCGATCGCGACACGCTGCGCCTGGCCGCCGGAAAGCTCGCGCGCACGACGCTCGAGGAAGTCCGACGGTAGGCCGCAGTCCGATAAGAGGCTCTTGATCCTGGCGCGCATGGCGAGGTTTGACCGGTCTCCTCGCGCGAGCATCGGCTCGGCGATTATCTCGGCGATCGTCAGGCGCGGGCTGAGCGAGAGAAAGGGGTTTTGCGACACGACCCCGATCTTCTGACGTACGCGCCGCAAAACATCGCCGTTCAGGGCCAGCCAATCCTGCCCCTCAAGCCTCACCGAGCCGCTTTCAACCGGCAGCAATCGCAACAGCGCGCGCAGAAGACTGGTTTTGCCGGACCCGCTCTCCCCGACGATGCCGAGGGTTTCGCCCCTGGCGAGCTCGAAACTCGCGCCGTTGACCGCCGGCTTCGGCGCCGCCGCGAATAGGCCGCGGGCGCGGTAGCGGACGACGAGATCGCGCACCTCGAGGATCGGCGCCGGGCTCATGCCGCATCTCCCGGCAGATGGCAAAGCCAGCGATGCGTCGCCGCGTTCCGCTCGACCGGCGCCTGCGTGGCGCAGATCAGCATGGCCCGCGAGCAGCGCGGCGCAAAGGCGCAACCCTTGATCGGCGCACGCGGCGGCGGGATCGAGCCTTCGATGGCGGCAAGCCGCGCGCCGTGCGGCGCGGCGTCAGGCAAGGCGGCCAGCAAGGCGCGGGCATAAGGATGACCCGGCCGCTGCAGCACATCGGCGACAGGGCCGGTCTCGACCGACAGTCCGGCATAGAGCACCGTCGCGCGGTCGCAGGCTTCAGCAATCACGTCCATGTCGTGGGTGATCATCAGAACGGTCAGCCCGCGCTCGGCCACCAGCTTGCGCAACAGCGCCAGAACCTGCGCGCCGACCGAGACGTCGAGCGCCGTGGTCGGTTCGTCGGCGATCAGGAAATCAGCGCCAGTTGCCAGCGCCTGCGCGATCACCACGCGCTGCTGCATGCCGCCCGACAGCTGATGCGGATAGCTTTTCAGCACCCTTTGCGGATCAGGCAATCCGGTGGCGGCCAGAAGATCGATCGCCTCGGCCAGCCGCGCCTTTCGCGACATGTCGCGATGCGCGCGCAGCACGTCGTCCATCTGCCGCGCGATGCTGAGCACGGGATTGAGCGCGGCAGCCGGGTCTTGCGCGATCATGCCGATGCGGCGGCCGCGCAGGCGGCCGGCATTCTGGCGCAAATCCTCGCCGTCGAAATGCAGCCGCTGCGCCACGATCCGCGCCCCTTTCGGCACCAGCCCCAAAAGGGTCATGCCGGTCATGGTCTTGCCGCAGCCGGATTCGCCGATCACGCCATGGATTTCGCCGCGTTCGATTTCGAGACCGATGGAACGGACGGCGTGCACGTCGCCGTCGGCGGTGGGAATGGAGACGGAGAGGCCGCGGATTTCAAGCAGCGCCATGACGCGCCCCTTCTTTGCGATCCCGCAGCGCATCCCCAAGAACGCTGAAGGCCAGCGCGATGAAGAAGATCGTCAGGCCGGGCATGGCCGAATACCACCAGCGCGCGGGAAAGAACTTGCGCCCGGCATCGACCATCTGCCCCCAGTCGGCCGTCGGCGGCAATATGCCGAGGCCAAGGAAAGACAAGGCCGCAGCCGTCAGCAAAGCCGGCCCCACGTCCAGCGCCGCCTGCACGGTCAGCGGACGCGCGGTGGCGGGCAGGATGTGGCGCGCGATGATGCGAGTGTGCGAAACGCCGGCGAGCCGCGCCGCCTCGACATAGGGCTGCCCGCGCAGCACCAGCACCTCGGCGCGGGCAAGCCTGGCATACCAGGGCCACCAGGTAACGGCGACCGCGATGATGGAGTTGAGGAAACCGGGGCCAAGCGCCGCTGCCATCAGCACCGCCAGCAGCAGCGCCGGAAAGGCCAGGAACACATCGGTGCCGCGCATCAGCGCCTCGTCGATCCAGCCACCGAAATAGCCGGCCGCCAAACCGACAGGTAGGCCGATGAGCAGCGAAAACAGGACAATCAACACCCCGTTCGTCAGCGAGACGCGGGTGCCGTAGATGACGCGGCTGAGCACATCGCGCCCCAGATGGTCCGTCCCCAGCCAGTAGTCGGCCGAAGGCGGCATCAGCTTCGCGGCTATATTAGGCGCGCCTGCCCCCTGCCCCGGATAGGGAGCGATCCATGGCGCAAGCACGGCGACAAGCACGAACAGGACAACAACCCCGAGAGCGACGGTGCCAGGCCAGCCAAGGCGGTGGACGAGCCGGCTCATGACAGCGCCACCCGCGGGTCAACAAGGGCCTGGGCAATGTCGATGACGAGGTTCATCACGACATAGCAGATCGTCACCACAATGGTGACCGCCGCGATGACCGGAAAATCCTTGGCAAGGACCGCTTCGGAGACATAGCGGCCAAGGCCTGGCCAGGCGAAGATGATCTCGACCAGAACCGCGCCGGTCAGCGCGTAGGCAAACGACAGGCCAATCACGGTCAGCGCCGGTCCCATGGCGTTGGGCAGCGCGTGGCCGAACAGGATGCGCAGCTCCGACAGCCCGAGCGCCCGCGCGGCGGTGACGTGGCGGCGCTCAAGGATTTCGATCATAGCCGAGCGCGTCAGCCGCATCGCCACCCCGGCGGGATAGGAGGCCAGGGTCAGCGCCGGCAGGATCAGGTGTTTCAGCGCATCGCCGAAGGCGTCGAGCCGTCCGGCGAGCAACGCGTCGATCAGGTTGAAGCCGGTGATCATCTGCAAGGGCGCGCTGATCGAAATCTCGCGCGACAGCCGTCCGGACAGCGGCAGGATGCCCAGCCATTGCGCGAAGACGAGCTGCAGGATCATGGCGAGGAAAAAGGTCGGCATCGCCACGGCAGCGATGGCGCCGAGGCTACCCAGCCGGTCGGCCCACTTCCCTTGTCGTGCGGCGGCGACGACACCGAGCGGGATGCCGATCAGAAGCGCCAATCCGGTCGAGAACACGGCCAGTTCAAGGGTCGCCGGAAGATAGGCACGCAAATCCTCGGCGATCAGGCGCCGCGATTTATAGGAAACGCCGAATTCGCCGGACGCCATGGCTCTGGCGAACCCGGCGAAACGCTGGATGAGCGGCGCGTCGAGATTGAGTTCTTGACGCGCCTTTTCGATCTGTTCGGCTGTCGGACGCGGCCCCGCATAAAGCGCCGCGGGATCCGAGGGAACCACCTGCGCCACGACGAAGACCAGAAACGTCACCCCGACCACGACAAAGGTGGAGAGAACCGTCCGACGCAGGATGTAGCGCAAGAGTTCCATCGGACCGCAGGCAGCCCTAACGGCTCATTTCGTTGACGAAGGTGACATGTCCGTAGGCTGGATTGTCGACATAGCCTTTGATGTTGGAGCGAATGATGTGGACATTGGGACGGTCGAGCATGAACACGGCCGCCGCGTCCTCGATCACCTTGCGCTGTGCCTCGATGAACAGTTTTTCGGCACGCGGACGATCAGTGCCGGACAACTTTGCCGCCTCGTCGATCTTGGCGTCAACGTCGGGGTTGGAATAATAGCCGAGGTTGAAGTTCGGCTTCTCCTCGCTGTGGAAGAGATTGAAGAGATAGTCGTAGGGCGTGACGAAAGTCGGCCACCAGACCATCACGAAAATGTCCTGGGCTGCCTTCGGATTCGACTTGCCAAGCTGCCACTGCGCTTCCCAAGCCATCGGCTGCAGCGTCAGCGTGATGCCGAGCGTTTCGAGATTAGCCTTCCACAACTCCCCGGCGACGGCAGACAGGCTCTGGCTGGTGGTATAGGTCATCACCAGTTCCAGCCCCGGTGCGACGCCTTCTTCCGCCAAAAGCGCCGCGGCGGCCTTCAGATCGGTGTGCGGGATCGGCGCTTCGGTGTCGTGGCCCCAGATCCCGGCGGGCACCACGCCCTTGGCGCGCGTGCCGAGCCCCATGGTGCCGGCGGCGATCACATCGTCATACGGAAAGGCCAGCGACAGCGCCTGGCGAACCTTGGGCCGGTCCAGCGGCGCGCGTTTTACATTGTAGAGACCGAACAGCGTTTCGAAGGACGGATTGACCGCCACCCTGAGATCGGGGTTGGCCTGCATCGCCTTCAAGTTTTCGAAGGGGATGTTCTCGGTCCAGTCGGCCTGGCCGCTTTCGATCATGTTCTGGGCCAACGTCGTGTCCTCGACGATCTCGAAGGAAACCGTCTTGAAGGCGCCTTCCGGAACCTTGCCCCAATAACCGTCGACCCTATCCAGCACGGCGCGCTGGCCCGGCTCGTAGCGGGAAATCTTGAACGGTCCCGTGCCGGCATCGTTACCTTTGTTGAACCACGCATTGTCCTTGTCCAGCGAGGCCGGCGCATAGATCCAAGCGGCGAAACCGGCGGAAGCGATCAAGTCCAGCGGCTGGGTATCGGAAAGCACGAAAACCACCGTCAGCGGATCGGGGGTCTGGATGGCGGAAACCGATCCCCAGATGAAGGACGCGCCACCGCCGATCTTCTTGGTGCGCTCGATCGAACCCTTCACCGCCTCCGACGTCAACGCGCTGCCGTCGTGGAACTTCACGCCGTCGCGCAGATGGAAGGTCCAGGTCTTGCCGTCTTCGCTGACATTCCAGGATGTAGCGAGCAGCGGCTCGATCCTGGCCTGGCCCCCTTCCCCCGCCGGGATATAGCGCGTCAGCCCCTCGTAGGCATTGGCGAGCACCGCGCCGTCATTGGAGAAGGAGGTAGCCGGATCGAGATCCGGGAAGCTGGTCGGATAGGCAAGCGTGAAGATGCTGCCCTTGCCTTGCGCCATGCTGACATTCCAACGCGAGCTGGCGGCGGTCGCGAGCGCGGCAAGCGCTGCGGTCTTCAGAAGGTGACGACGGTTCATTTCAATCTCCCATTGATCGATGGCCCGTATGGATCAGGCGTCTTCTTGGTAATGCGGCACCGCCGGGGCATCGGCGGACACCCCCATCGGCACGAAGTCGAAGTCGTAGCCGAAGGCGCGCGGGCCGACGGACTCCAGTGCGATATCGCTGCGCAGCAGCACCGGCGCCGGCATCGACAGCACGTCGATGCGCAGACCGTAACGCAGTTCCTCGGTGCCGATCGCACGCCCGGTTTCGGAATCCACGATGCAGATCAGGTCCGGCACCATGGTGAAGATCTTCTCGCCTTCGCGCGCGATCAGATATTCGTTCTGGATTTCCACGACGAGGCTGCGCCCCGCATCCTCGTCGAGCCCGGCCACGGTGAGCTGGCCGCGGGTAAAGCCCGCCATCACGCGGCGGCTGATATCGGTGACCTTGCCGCGCATCAGGCGCGCGCCGCCCGACTGTTTCAGGATCGCCTCGACCGGATCGGCCTTCGCCGCCCGCGCGGCCAGCACCGCATCGCCCAGGCTCCAGGCCTGGCTGGTGGTGTGCGGCACGCCGAAACGGCGCACGAAATCGCCCGACATCGGCGCCGTCGTCATCAGCGCCGTGCAGCCCATGGCGATAGTGCCGGCGCGCAGCAGCTTTTCCAGCATTTTTGGCGTGGTCGCCTCGGTCACGATCATAACGTTGCCGTCCGCATCAGCGAGCCCGGCGGGCTGCACCGCCTGGCCGTGGATGAAGAAGGTCGTCATCTGCACTTCCGGAAAGGCGCGCCCCATGCCGTCCGCATCGACCACCGGCAGGTCGACCATCGCCGCCGTCAGCATCGGCGCGATGCCGTTGCCGCCGCCCACCTCGTCGCCGAGCAGCGCGTCGACCTTGCGGCCGAGATGCCGTTCCAGTGCATGCAACAGCCGCACGCCTTCGCCGCCCTCGGCGATCTTCTCGATACCAACGGTCGGCGCTCCGATGCCGCCAAGGCCGAGGATCTGCGCATCCGGCGCCATGTCGGCCGGCCGCACCATGCGGATGCGTTTGCCGTCGCGCAGCAACGCCTTGGCGCGTAGCAGGCCGTGATAGGTGCTGCCGCCGCCGCCGGTGCCCAAGATACCGCAGCCGATGGCAATGCGATCGATATCGGCTTCGGTCAGCGTCCAGTATTTCATACCCGCAACTCCCCGATCACTTTCGCCGCGACGCGAATGGCGTTGCCGGGCAGATAGGCCAGCGGTGTTTCCTCGATTTCGGCCAATGTCACCGTATCGGCGTCTGCTCCCGCCTCGACAGCGCGCGACCGCGCTTCGCCGACTATGGTTTCGAGCGCGATCTCTCGGCTGGTGCCTTCGAGCGAGACGACGCTGTCGACTTCGCCCGAAACCTGCGCGATGGCCGCGCCGATGGCATTGGCTGAACCGAAGTGATCCGGCTTCAGCGAGATCGAGGTTCCCTCGAGCAGGCCGTCGACCAGCACCGAACCGCCGCCGACCAGAATGGCGGGGATCGGGTCGGCACTCGGCTTCATGCGATCGAGCACCGTCTCGATGCTGGCCTTCATCTGCGCCAGTATCTGGCGGGCGAAGTCGGGCGTGATGTGGCCAAGACGGCTGCGATCGCCGAGATCGACCAGGCCTGCCGCCACGGCGATGTCGGTGGCGGTCAGCGTGTCGCCACCGAAGCAGAGTGCCTTCTGCGACAGGCGGAAACCGACGGAATCCGGGCCAACCGTCGGCAACGCGCCGGGACGCACGATGCTGCCGCCGCCGAGACCGAAGGAATAGACGTCCGGCACGCGGAAATTGGTCGGCACGCCACCGATCATCGCGCCTTCGCTGCGGGTGCGCGGAAATCCCGCCACCAGCATTCCGATGTCAGTCGTCGTGCCGCCGACATCGATCACGGCGGCATCGCCAAGCCCGGTCAGGAAGGCAGCGCCGCGCATCGAATTGGTCGGGCCGGACGCGATGGTGAAGACGGGATAGCGCTCGGCGAATTCCGCCGCCATCAACGTGCCGTCGTTCTGGGTGAGATAGAGCGGGCAATGGAGGCCAAGGGCCGCGAAGGCCGAGCGAAAGGCGCCGACCGTCTCATGGCCGAGTTTGTTCAGGCCTGCATTGAGGATCGTCGCGTTTTCGCGCGACAACAGGCCGGTGCGGCCGATGCGATGCGAAAGACTGATAGCGGCGCCGGGCAACTCCTCCGCCACGATCTCGGCTGCCTCGTTTTCCATGCGCGGATCGACCAGCGCGAAGACCGAGCAGATCGCGATGGCCGGCACGCGTTTGGCGCGCCATTCGCGACAGGCGGCACGGATCGCCTTCCCATCAAGCGGGGCGATTTCGGAACCGTCATAATTTACGCCACCGCCCACCATCACGGCACCGCCTTCGACGATCGGGCGCAACGTATGCGGCCAGTCGATCATCGGCGGAAGCGAGCGCGTCGCCGCGCCGCACAGTCTCAGCACGCCGACCTTTTCCAGATGGCGTCCTTCGACGACGGCATTGAGGAAATGCGTGGTGCCGATCATGACCGCATTGACCGAGGCAGCGATCACGCCGGCTTCCGCCAGCACCGTGCGGATGGCCGTCGCCACCCCCGAAGTCACGTCCGCCGTGGTCGAGGACTTCACCGTCGCCAGAACCTCGGTGCCGCGCAGCAGCGCCGCATCCGTGTTGGTTCCGCCGACATCCACCCCAATGCGCAGCATGACTATCCCTTCTTCTTGCCGGCAACGTCCGCCACCCGGCTGAGCGGGGTCGTCCTTGTGCCGAAAACCTTGTAGAGCCGCAGCACGACCGAGCTCTCGACCCGCCTGACACCGGGCAGCTTGCCCAGTTCCTGGTCGATGAATTCCAGAAGCGCTGTGTGGTCCTTGACGAAAAGCGAGGCGCTGAGGTTCGACGCGCCGCTGGTCGCGGCGAGGTAACCGATCTCGTCATACTCGGCGAGCAGGATGGCCACCTCATCCACCTGCCCTGGCTCGACCTCGATGATCAGCTCGACCTGGACATCGCGTCCCAGCGCCACGGGATCGGGAATGGCGCCGATCACGATCATCTTGTCCTGCAGCAGCGCGGCGATGCGGTTGCGGACCGTGCGCTCGGACACCGAGCCGATCCGCCCCGCGATCTCGGCGGCGGACAACCGTCCGTCTTCAGTCAGATACCGGATGATCTCGCGATCAAGATCATCGACGGGGTAGCGCTGGCTCATCACCATGTTCCATGTCGGCTTTGTGACAGAAGTTTCATTTCCGAAACGGAAATTTGTCAAGCTAAATTGTGCCGTATCGGATGATAGACGATCAGAACTCGCGACTATCGGCCGGATGCGAGCCTGATCGCAGTGCCGAAGCCGCTCATATCAACGAACCAGGACGCATTTCATGCCGTACGCACGCTCCTGCGGGCGCTACCCTAGGAAACCACCGGGCTCGTCACCGAGCCAGGCATCCTGATCGCTCGACGATGGATGATGATATCAGCCGCCTTCTCGCCTAGCGGCAACGCTCAGCGGTCCGGTAGTTGAAAAACTATCCGGGAGAGCGCGGGGCTCTTTGCGGGCCGTTCTGCCGTCGTTGCTATGGCGCTCAGTCGCCAGGTTCGATCATCAGCCGCATACAGGTTTCGGCGGCCGACGGGGCTCGCCGAATTGAGAACCGCTCGATCTTGTTGCGGCGACGACAGGAGTTGCTGCTGCTTCACAGCCCCAAGGAAGGACCGCACCATCTGGATGCGGCTACCAGTTGTCGTAAGACACACAACGCGGTAGTCGAACCGCTAAGACCGCGCTGTCAGGCCGCCAGATGTTCGAAGAGCCTGGCCACCGCTTCCGCGCCGGGGTCGACATGCCCCTCGAGCTGCTTGGCATTGATGTAGGCGGCGCGGCCGGCTTTGGCACGAACAAGCGTCGCGGTGAAGTCCGCACCCTGCCGGGCAGCACCGGCCGCATCGGCCATGCCTTTGCCGAGCGCTTCGAGGGCGGGGGCGAGCGCATCCACCATCGTACGGTCGCCGACCCGGGCGCCGCCGATTTCCTGCATACGCGCCAGTCCCGCCCGCAACGCTTCCCGCATCGGCAGGCCGCTCGATGCGCCGTCGCCGGCGGCGGCGAAGAAGATGGCGAGCAGGACACCGGACGAGCCACCCATCGTCTGGCTGAGTTCCTGGCCGATGGCGCGCAAAAGCTGCGTGTGATCCGAAAGCGGCAGGCGGTCGAGCGCGTTGATCAGCGCACGCGCCGCGCCAGCCAGCGTCGAGCCCGTATCGCCATCGCCGGATTTCGCGTCGAGCGCGTTGAGATCCTGCTCGGCGGCGATCAGCACGTTGCAGCAGTTGACCAGGAAAACACGTGTCGCCGCATGCTGCGACGGCATTGGCATGATCGGCGTCAAACCGTCGGGCAAGGCGGCGACGGTTATTGGCCGAACCGCCGAGACACCTGGCCAGGCGGGAAGCGGTACGGGGGTTTTCAGAAGGTCCAGCTCAACCGCGTCAGCTGGGAAAACGGTGATGGAAAAACCCTGCATGTCGAGCGAGGTCATCAGTGGTGCCGGCCCAACGGCATGGGTGATTTTTTCACCGACGGGCGAGCCGAGGAAATCATGCGCCAGCACCGACATTTCGACGACCGAGGTGCCGCCGAGATTGTTGATCAGCGCAACATGCGGTCCCTCATCCATCACCGCCGCCAGCCGCTCTGCCATCGTGGCAACCGCAGCACGTGCGCCGGCGAAGTCGATCTGCTCCACCCCTGCCTCGCCGTGGATACCGAGGCCGAGTTCGGCCTTGCCTTGCGGGATACGGTCCTCCTTCGGCGAGCCTGGAACACGGCAGGTGTCCAGCGACATGCCGATGGAGCGCGTGCCGGCGATGACGCGCTTGGCGGCGGCCGTCACCGTATCGAGGTTCGCCCCCTGTTCGGCAAGCGCGCCCGCGATCTTGTGCACGAACAGCGTGCCGGCGACGCCGCGCGCCTGCGGCAGGTCGGGCAGCGCGATGTCGTCGCCGACGATCACCATCGAGACATTGAGACCGAAGGCACGCGCCCGCTCGGCGGCGAGGCCGAAATTCAGCCGGTCGCCGGTATAGTTCTTGACGATGAGCAGACATCCGGCAGAACCGGTCACCGCTAGGATGCCCGCCAACACCGCATCGACGCTCGGCGAGGCGAAGACGTCGCCGCACACGGCTGCGGTCAGCATACCCTTGCCGACAAAACCGACATGGGCTGGTTCGTGGCCGGAGCCGCCGCCCGAGACGATCGCCACCCTGGTCTTGTCCCAATCGCTGCGCAGCACGACGCGGATATGCGGATAGCCGTCGAGACGGGTGAGCGCGCCGCCGGACAGCGCCAGCACACCGTCGATCGCCTCGGTGACGACATCTTCGCGCTTGTTGATGAACTGGGACATGGAAATTCTCCTGAAGCTAAGCGCGAGCGGATCAAGCCAGCCGCATGCCAACCGCGTCGAAATAGAGCGGCCGCGACGGTTGGATGCGGATGGTCTCGCCGCCCCTAAGTGGCGAATGTGTGTCGGTGACGGTGATGAGGTCGTGCTTTTTGAAGGCGAGATGCAGGCGCGTCTGGTCGCCGAGATGCTCGACGCGCTTGACGAGTGCCTCCTCGCCCTCGCCTTGCGCGATGTGCTCGGGCCGCAGACCAATGCTCTTGGCGCTCGCCGGCGCTCCGGCGAAAAGATCGGCCGGCAGCACATTGATGCGTGGTTGGCCGAGCCGGGTCGCGGCATAGACGCTGACCGGCTGTTCATAGACCTCGCGCGGCGAGCCGAACTGCACGAGCTTGCCTTCGTTCAGCACGCCGACATGGGTTGCCATCGTCATCGCCTCGATCTGGTCGTGGGTGACATAAAGCAGGGTGGCGCCCGATTTCGCCTGGATGCGCTTCAGTTCGATGCGCAAATCCGCACGTAGCTTCGCATCGAGCGAACTCAGCGGTTCATCCATCAGGAAGATTTCAGGATTGCGCACCAGCGCCCGGCCGATCGAGACGCGCTGCATCTCGCCACCCGACAGCGCCGTCGCCTTGTTGTCCAATTTGTGGGCGATCTGCAGGACCTCGGCGACCTCCTTCACCTTGCGTTCGATGACGTCTCGCGGCGTCTTCAGCAGCGGTGACTTCAGCGGGAACTCCAAATTCTGGCGAACCGTCAGATGCGGGTAAAGGGAATATTGCTGGAAGACCATGGCGACGTTACGCTCGGCCGGCGACAATCCCTTCATCGACCGACCGCCGAGATAGACTTCTCCGCTGTCGGGCTTGTCGAGACCAGAGACCATGCGCAGCATCGTCGTTTTGCCAGCTCCTGTCGGACCGAGCAGCACGACAAAGGCGCCGTTGGGAATTGTCAGCGACACATTGTCGAGCGCGACTGTGCCGCCAAAGGTCTTCGTCACCTTTTCAAGGACGACCTCAGCCATGTCCCTGCACTCCTTCATTGGCTTCGGAGATGAGCGCCTTGCCGGTCTCCGCATCGAAGAGCGATAGCGTGCGTGTATCGAAGTCCAGCCCAATCAGATCATCCTCGCGCACCGTCCGCGCCGAGGAAATGCGCGCCTTCAGTTCGCCGTGTTGGGTCGCCAGCGTCACGATCTGGGTCGTACCGAGATATTCGACGGCGCTGACACGACCGCGATAGACGGCATCGTCCCGGAAACTGACATGCTCCGGCCGCACGCCGAGCGTCAGGCGACCGGCGCGGCCTTCGCGCGCGGCAGGCACCTTGACCTTGATGCCGCCGAGATCGACGCTGTTGCCGTTGATGCCGATCATGCCCTCGAAATCGAGGAAGTTCATCGACGGGGAGCCGATGAACTGAGCGACGAATTTCGTCGCCGGCCAGTCATAGATCTGCTGCGGCCGGCCGAACTGCTCGACCACGCCATGGTTCATGACGACGATCTTGTCGCCCATCTGCATGGCTTCCAGCTGGTCATGCGTCACATAGACGGTGGTCGCGCCCATGCGATCGTGCAGTGCCCTGAGTTCCTCGGCCATATGTTCGCGGAACTCGGCATCGAGTGCGCCGAGCGGCTCGTCCATGAAGAATGCCTTCGGCCGCCGCACGATGGCCCGGCCGAGCGCCACGCGTTGGCGGTCGCCACCGGAAAGCCCACCGACGGGTTTGTCGAGGATGTGCTCAATCCTGAGGATGCGGGCGACTTCCGTGACACGTGTCCTGACCTCCTCGCGCTTCATCCCCTGGCTGACTAGCGGATAGGAAATGTTCCTGCGCACGTTCATGTGTGGGTAGAGCGCGAACATCTGGAATACGAAAGCGATGTCGCGCTGGCTTGCCCGCTTCATGCCGACTTCCTCGCCGTCGATGAAGATCTCGCCCGACGTCGGCAGTTCGAGACCGGCCATCATCCGCAGCGTCGTCGTCTTGCCGCAGCCGGACGGGCCGAGCAGCATGAAGAACTCGCCGTCCTCGATGGTGAAACTCGAGGACTGAACGGCTGTGAAGGGGCCGAATTCCTTGCACACGTTCTGGATTCTGATCTGCGCCATCGGCCTACTCCGGGAAATGGCTGACGATGATGAACATCACCGTGCCGGCCAAGGTTACGATGAAGGACCAGGAATAGAGCGCGAGCGCGAAAGGCTGCATGAGCATGACAACGCCCGCCGCGATCAGCACCGATGCCAGCATCTCCCAGGCGCCACGCCGAAATTGCAACAATCCGTCGAAGAACCTGGTCATTTGCGAACGGCTCCGAAGGTGATGCCGCGCAGCAAGTGTTTGCGCAGGAGAATGGTGAACACCATGACCGGCACGAGGAAGAGGGTCGCGCCCGCGGCAACGGCCGGCCAATCCTGGCCGCTAACGCCGATGATCGTCGGGATGAAGGGCGGTGCCGTCTGGGCGTTGCCCGAGGTCAGCAGCACGGCAAAGGCATATTCGTTCCAGGCAAAAATCAGGCAGAAGATGGCTGTCGAGGCGATGCCGGTCGCGGCCTGCGGCAGCACCACCTTGTAGAAAGCCTGGAAGCGCGTGTAGCCGTCGATCAGCGCCGCCTCTTCATACTCGACCGGGATCTCGTCGATGAACCCCTTGAGCAGCCAGACCGAGAGCGACAGGTTGACCGCCGTATAGAGCAGGATCATGCCGGCATGGGTGTCGCTGAGGCCGAGCGAGCGGAACATCAGGAAGATGGGAATAGCGACCGCGATCGGCGGCATCATGCGCGTCGAAAGGATGAAGAACAAAAGATCATCCTTCAAAGGCACCTTGAAACGCGAGAAGGCATAGGCTGCGGCCGTGCCCAAAACGATGCAGAGCACGGTCGAGCCAAAACCGATGATCACCGAATTGGTGAAGCGTTCGGCAAAGCGCGATGGGCCAGAAATGACAAGACCGTCCTTGCGCACCAATTTGTCGTACCAGGTCTGTGGTTCGCCAAGCGCCTTAAGCTGATCCTCGGAAAGGCGCGTGCGCGTGGTGAAGACGTTGACGTAGCCTTCGACCGTCGGCGTGAAGAAGGTCTTGGGCGGATAGGCGATGGCGTCAGACGGCGACTTGAAACTCGTGCCGATGATCCAGACCAGCGGCAGTATCGTGATCAGCGCATAGAGAACCACCAGGATTCCAGCGGACCATTTCTGCCGCGGCGACGGCTCGGTGACGGAATAGCTGCTCATCGCTGTTTCACCTTGTTCAGAGCTTTCACGTAGATCGAGGCCAGGCCGAAAACGGTCACGAAGAGGATGACGGCATAGGCCGAGGCATAACCCGTGCGCCACTTCTCGAAAGCTTCACGCTTCAGGTTGATCGAAGTGAGCTCGGTGATGGAGCCCGGCCCGCCTCCGGTAAGCTGCACGACGAGGTCGAACATCTTGAAGTTTTCGATGCCCCGGAAGAGCACGGCGAGCATCAGGAATGGCAGGACCAGCGGGATGGTGATCGTCCAGAACTGCCGCCACTTCGAGGCACGGTCGCATTCGGCCGCCTCGTAGATGCTCGCTGGAATGGAACGCAAGCCCGCGAGGCAGATCAGCATGACGAAGGGCGTCCACATCCAGGTATCGACGATGATGATCGCCCATGGCGCCAGCGATACGTCGCCGATCATCGAGAAGGAGGACGGATCGGCGCCGGTGAGAAAGCCGACCGCGTAATTGAAGAGGCCGATCTGCGGCTGGTAGAGAAAGGTCCAAAAATTGCCGACCACGGCGGGGCTCAGCATCATCGGCAACACGATGATTGTCGTCCAGAGATCGTTGCCGCGGAACTTCTTGTTGATCAGATACGCGAGCGTGAAGCCGATCAGGACCTGAAGCACGATCGTCCAGATCAGGAAATGGGCCGTCGCCTGCATGGACAGCCAGATATCCCGGTCGGACAAGATGCTCAGGTAATTCTTGAGGCCGACGAACTCGACCTCGGCATTGGGGCGATTGACCCGAAAATTGGTGAAGCTCAGCCGGATCGTCCAGATCAGCGGGAAGATATTGACCGCGAGTAGGAGCACGATCGACGGTGCGACGAAGAGCCAGGCAAGCGAGCGATCCGACAGGCCCTTGATGCGCCTGGCAATTGCACGCGGCGTCGCCTCGGCGACCCGATCCACCGGTGAATGCAACATTGATAGTCCCCTGATTATCAACAGTGCGGCGACGGAGCCGGACTGGTCCCGGCTCCGTACCGTACCATGGCCGCTGGGAGGATGCGGGACACGCCATTATGGCGGTCAGTACTTGCCTTCGTCGTCGAAGACCTGCGTCCAGTCCTTGACGAGGCCGTCGAGTGCATCCTGGGCAGAGCCCTGGCCGGCGACGACATAATCATGGAACCGCTTCTGCGCAGCCTGCAGCAGCGAGGCATAGGCGGGCTCGGCCCAGAAATCCTTCACGATCGCCATCGAGTCGAGGAAGGTCTGCGCATAGGGCTGGCTGGTGGCAAAGCTCGGATCTTCCACCACCTTGCGCAGCGCCGAATAGCCGCCCATCTGCCACCATTTCTGCTGGATTTCCGGCTGGGCGAACCACTTGATGTAGGCGAGCGCATCGTCCTTCTTCTCCGATGCGGAAACCACGGAAATGCCCTGGCCGCCAAGCTGGGCGAAGGCGACGCCGTCCGGGCCTGCCGGATTCGGGAAATAGCCCGACTTGCCACCGCCGACATTGGCGTCGGCATTGATACCTGGCCAGGTGAAGGCAAAGTTCATATGCAAGGCAACCTGGCCCGACTTGTAGGCATCGATGTCCTCGGACATGTAGGCGTCGGAATGGCCGGGTGGCGTGCAGCAGTCATAGAGCTGCTTGTAGAACTCAAGGCCCTTCACCGCCTTGGCGGAGTTCACGTAGCCTTGCAGCTCATAGGGCTTGGCGGGATTCTCATACTGGAAACCGAAACTGTAGAGCACATCCATGGCACCCATGGTGATGCCTTCGGAGCCGCGCTCCGTATAGATCGCCGCGCCATAGACCGTCTTGCCGTCGATCTGGCGCTTCTGGAAGAATTCGGCGATGTCCTTCAGCTCGGCAAAGGTTTTCGGCACGGCGAGGTCGCGGCCATATTTCTGCTTGAACTCCGCCTGCAACTCGGGACGCGCGAACCAGTCCTTGCGATAACTCCAACCAACGACGTCGCCGAAGGCCGGCAGCGCCCAGTAGTTCGGCGTATTCTTCGGCCATTCGGCATAACCCACGACGGTCGCCGGAATGAAGTCGTCCATCTTGATTCCTTCCTTGTCGAAGAAATCGTTGAGCTTGACGTACTGGCCGTTCTCGGCGGCGCCGCCGATCCATTGGCTGTCGCCGATCATGAGGTCGCAGAGCTTGCCGCCGGAATTGAGCTCGTTGAGCATGCGGTCGGCAAAATTCGGCCATGGCACGAATTCGAACTTCATCTTGATGCCGCTCTTGGCCTCGAAGTCCTTGCTGAGTTCGACGAGCGCATTTGCCGGGTCCCAGGCGGCCCAGCAGAGTGTCAAGTCCTTTGCCCTGGCTTGCTCAGTGCCGGCAACTCCGGCGGCCAAAAACACGCCGAACGCGGCCAATGATCCGATATGGCGAAAATTCATGACTGGGACCTCCCTGCCCCTCCTTCCGACCTCCATCGGAAGGGTGAAACGCCCGTTATGGGCACCTGACGCGGAATGACGCTCCCGGCGGGCCCATACTCCTCCGCGCCGCCTGTGGCTCGCGCCGATCCTCCTGGGCGACCACGGCGAGAGTCATAATTGAGGTGCGCACCTCAATGCAAGTCATTTTTGAGGTACGCACCTCAATTCTTGCTTTTCGACTGCTTTTGTTGGAGAAATCTGGTTCGAATCTGGAAATGAGATCTGAACGGTGCGGCCAACCACGAAAGACCTGGCGGAAGCCGCAGGCGTCAGCCTCGCCACCATCGACCGCGTGCTCAATGAGCGGCCGAATGTCAGCTCCAAAGCGGCGAGGAAAGTGGCCGAGGCGATCGAACGAATCGGCTTCGTGCGCAACCCTGCCGCCGTGGCACTGGCGCGCAACAAGACCTATCGCTTCCGTTTTGTCCTGCCAACCTCGGGCGACCAGTATCTCGCTGAACTCATCGCCCGGGTCAGCGAGGCGAAGGAAGCGTTGCGCACCGATTCGACCGAGGTCGAGGCCGAACAGATCGCGATGAGCGACCCGCACCAAGTCGCCAAATACCTCACAGGTATCGACCATGATGCAGTGGACGGCGTTGCCGTCATGGCGCCGGAATCGCCGCAGGTACGCGACGCGCTGCTGCGGCTCGTGGAAAGGGGCGTCAAGGTGGTGCAGTTCCTCTCAGGCCAGGAGCGGCTGGAGAGCGCGGACTATGTCGGCGTCGACAATTTTGCAGCCGGCGCAACCGCCGGCAAGATAGCAGGCCGCTTCATCGGAGACAGGCCCGGCAAGATCATGGTCGTGGCCGAAACCATGATGGCGCTGGACAGCATCCAGCGCCGCCTCGGCTTCGACAGCATCATCAACGCCCAGTTCCCACACCTGGTGAGCCTGCCGTCGTTGGAAACCTATGCCGACGAAAGGCGCGCCGATCTGATCATCCGGCGCACCCTCCAACACAATCCCGATACGGTCGCCGTCTATGTACTGAGCTCGGAAGCGCGGGGGCCACTCACCGCGGTCTGGAATACGCAAGGAGGCCGCCCCCTCACCGTCATCGTGCATGAGCGTACCCCATTCAGCGAACAGGCACTGATGGACGAGCGCATCGACGCCGTGATCGCGCAGGACCCAGGCCACGCGGTGCGCAGCGCGCTGCGCATCATGCGGGCCCGCTCCGACCATCGCGAACCTCTGGCCTCGCAAGAGCGGATCCGCATCGAGGTCCTGCTCAAGGAGAACATCCAGTTCGAGTGAGCCAGCGCGATACAAGCCATGATGCCACTCCTGAGATCATTGTGCGCTCTGCCTGAGGACCTCGCACCCATTGAGATCGGCACCAACCTTTGCAGCAATCTCTGCACTCTGGACGGCCCCACGCACCGACCAGATGAGCGTCTGTTCAGCAACCTCGACGGTAAGTTCGATCTCGACCGGCAGGCCTAGAGAGTGTTTCCTATTTCACGAGAGTCGCGGGGACTCCCGGTTGGGCTGGTTTGTGATTCAAGGTGTTGGCTGGGCAGAGGCCATCATCTGACAATGCAGGCCCTTTCGAACGATCTTCGTGAGCTTGTTGTTGAGGCGGCGATCAAGGCCGCTGGCGCCAGATTTTGGTACCTACCGCCCCACTCTCTCGACCTCAGCATAGCTTCATTCGTTCGGAGGTTACAAGGCATTGCTCTTCTGCGACCATCCCATGTGGCCCCCGACTTTGCGCTTTTATGCCGAGCTGACAACGATCAGGATATAGCAGCCCACCGAAATGCGCTGAAGGTGAATTTGTCATGCCGACGACTAGGTAGCGAAACAGTTGGTAAAACCGCCTATGCATCGCGCCAGTAGCCCGAAGCTCCAGCGCCCAAGACGCGCTGTCCCGAAAGCTTAGGGGCGAATTTTGCCCTTTCAGCGCACACGAACGGCAAGCTCGCACCAAGAAAGTGTGCACCCTGTGTGGCGGTAGAAACTGCCGTCCCTACAAGCCGCTTAAGTACATTCCGGACCACGTCGGTGGCAGATGATAAGAACAAGCACATGATGGGCTGCTCTAAGCAGCTAGCTGCCTTGGTAAATCCGGTTTGAAGTCCAAATGTCTATCGGGTTACCAATCTCTGGCTGCAACATTGACCTACGTTGAAATTGGTCGCCTGCGCGTCCGAATTCGATGAGAGTACCGTCTCGCGCGGCCCGGGCGTTAGGACGGGCTATTTCCGGCCCCTGATGGAAGTGCTTGAGCGTGACAGCACGGTGTTGCAGTTCCTGGAAGACTCACTATCGCCAGTTGGCCACGCGTCGCTGCGATAGCTGGCTGCCTCGGCTTCTCTGGAAAACGAGATCGAGAAGAATTGCCGCGTACTACCATGCTACGAGAGCCCGCCGCTCTTCGTCAGCCGCGACCGGCATTTCCTCCCCGAAACATCCAACCGCGCGCTGGAAATCAACCCGGATGAGCTACACACCTATGGCGGTGGCTATACCAAATACGTCGAGCGAACTGGCCAAGAAACGCCAGCCGGCACGGATGACCGCACCCCACGCCTCAGCCTGGACGCTTCGGCTTGCCCTTGTGCTTGCGGTCGCGATCCGCAGGCGCGGCCTGGCCGCGGTGCGCGGGCTTCTTGCCCGGCTTTCCGCCCTTATTGAACTCCGGCTTGGCGCGCTTGCCGAATTTCGGCTTCGCCCGCCACGATGTCTCGCGCGCCTCACCGGCCGGCGCGATGACGATGCCTCGTTCGAGGCTGCCGGGCTGGCTGATCTGCTCTCTGAACCCCGCCGCCTTGTCGGCGGAAATCTCGAAGCGAGTTTCCATGTCGTCGATCCGGATCGAGCCGACATCGCGTTTCGAGACGCCGCCGGCCCTGCAGATCATCGGCAGAAGCCATTTCGGGTCGGCGCGCTGCTTGCGCCCGAGCGACAGCGTGAACCAGACGCCGCCCTCCATGTCCGGGCGTCGCGGTTCGGCGTCGCGCCTTTCGTCGATCCCCCTTTCGCGGTTTTCCTTGTCGCGTTTGGGCTTCCTCGCCTGCATGTCGTGGACCGGCAGCGGCAAGAGGTCCTCCGGCACCGGGCGGACGGAAAGCTGCTGGCGCAGGAAGGCCGTGGCAATGCGCTCCGGACTTGCCTTCGTCAGCAGTTCCGCCACGAACGCCGCTTCCGCCTCGTCCGGCTCGGCGGCGACAAGCGCCGCGTCGAGGATCTGGGTGCGATAGCGGGTCTCGATCTCGGCGATGCTAGGCGCGCCACGCATTGTGGCCGACAGCTTGGCGAGCGCCAGCACACGCTGCGCGGCACCGCGCCTGGTCTCGGGAACGATGAGCACGCAGACGCCTTTTCGGCCTGCACGCCCGGTGCGGCCGGAGCGGTGGAGCAGGGTCGCTGGATTGCTCGGCACATCCGCGTGGATCACGAGGTCGAGGTTCGGTAGGTCGATGCCGCGCGCCGCCACGTCGGTCGCCACGCAGACATGAGCGCGACCGTCGCGCATCGACTGCAGCGCGTTCGAGCGCTCCGACTGCGCCATCTCGCCCGACAGCGAGACGACCGAGAAGCCGCGATTGGCCAGCCGCGCGGTCAGGTGCCGCACCGCCTCGCGCGTATGGCAGAACACCAGCGCACTGGCGCTGCCGGAATCCAGCAGCGTGTTGATGACGGCATGTTCGCGCTCGTCGCGCCGCACCAGCATCACCTGGTACTCGATGTCGGCATGCTGCTCGGTGGAAGCGGTCGCCGCGATGCGCACCGCGTCCTTCTGGAAATTCCTGGCAAGTTCCGCGATGCCACGCGGCACGGTTGCCGAAAACAGCAGTGTCCGGCGCTCATCGGGCGCCGCGCCGAGGATGAATTCGAGGTCGTCGCGGAAACCGAGGTCCAGCATTTCGTCGGCCTCGTCCAGCACCACGGCGCGCAACGCACCAAGGTCCAGCGCGCCCTTGGAGATATGGTCGCGCAGGCGTCCCGGCGTGCCGACGACGAGATGGGCGCCGCTGTCCAGCGCGCGGCGCTCCCTGCGCATGTCCATGCCGCCGACGCAGGTCGCGATCCTGACCTCGGCTGCCGCGTAGAGCCAGTCGAGTTCCCGCTGCACCTGGATGGCGAGTTCGCGTGTCGGCGCGATGATGAGGCCGAGCGGCCGCCCGGCAGCCGGAAAGCGTTCGGCGCGCCCAAGCAGGGTCGAGGCGATCGCGATGCCAAAGGCAACCGTCTTGCCCGAGCCGGTCTGCGCCGAAACCAGGAGGTCGGCCTCGCCATGCCCGCCATTCGCCATCTCCATCTGCACCGGCGTCAACTGGTTGTAACCTTTCGCCTCGAGGGCGGAAGCAAGCGCGGGGTGTATGGGCAATGCGTCGTCGGTCATGATCATGGTCTCTGTGTCGATGCCGCATAGCACGGCATCCGCGAAGTTGTAATGAGCGCTCTTCGTCGCGATTGCCACCGCGATGATCGTTCGGGCGAAGACTGCCTTCGGTTGATGGCGAAACTGGGCTAACAGCTGGGATGAGGGGCGACGCTGTCGTTCACGTTGCAGCAAAAGTAAGTCGGTTTTGGACTGATATAGACGTAGCGGTGCGCCTCATTCCCTGGCTGACGCTTACAGTAGCCGTGTGCAGTTGCGTCCGGCATACGAGCCCGCCCTTGCACGTGCATATCTTCAAACTGACGATAGTAAAAAAGGCCTGACCGGGACATTAGGCCAAGGTGGCGAAGGACGTTAAGCGGGAGTGACGACAAACCCAGGCAAGCGGCCTTGCTTTGGCGAATTCAGCGATCAGATAACCCACGACAAAATTGAAGAGCATGCGCTCGGTGCGGGACAAAATAAGAGGTCCATCGGCGCCTTTCCGTTCCCCTAGGATGACAGCTCGAGACTTCAGAAGTCCCGCAAATATTCGGCGTCATGACCGGCCGACGGTCTTGCGAACAGCACGGCAGCGCCGACCGAAACGGCCACGAGACACAGAACGACGCCAAGATAAAGCCAGGGGATCGACAGCGCCTCGGGCGGCGGATCGAACACGCCGGTCAGAAGCTTCACCAGCATCCACGCTATGACGACACCGGACAGGAGGCCGAAGACAAACCCTCCGACGATCACGACAATAGCCTCGCCCCATAGAAAGGCCGCCAATTGTCCGGGTTTTGCGCCGACGGCGTTGAGGATGGCGAAGTTCCTGCGGCGTTCAATGAAACCCAAAGCCAGCATGAGCCCGGCGGCTGCGGCTGCCATAACAACGGCGAAGGCGAGCTCGATTGTCGTCAGCCCGCCAAGATCCACAGCGGTCAGGCTCGAACCGATGAGGTGGGCTGCCTGACCGATGTTCGTGACTTTCAGGGATGCATCGGCCTTGAGCGCCCCCCTCACCTGTTGCGCCAGCATGGTGGGATCGCCCTTGGCCTTCATCAGCACATATTCGGCGGCGTCCGTGCCGGTCACGCTGGCGATGTAGGCGGCATTGGCGACGAGGAACGAGTCCCTTGGCGCGGTCGGGAATTCGCGCGCGACACCGATGAACTTGAAGGGCACCGGGTGATACTGATGGTCGCGAGAATCGAGGAGCCTAAGGTTGATCGTGTCGTCCTCCTGGAGCTGGAAATCCTTCACGGTTTCTTCCGACACCAGAACGCCGTTGGGCGTGGCGTCAAGTTTTGCCAGAACAGTGGCGGCACTGCCGCCGCTGAAGTAGGCATCGGACAGGCTGGTCGCGCTTCCGATACGCGCGGGGTCGATGCCATAGAGATCCTGAAGGTCGGCACCGACATAGGCGAAGCGATGTTGCATGGGTTGCGCGAACGCCGTTGCCGACAGCGAGGCCAGTATCGCCAGGTGCGAACCGGCCGGCTTGTCGGCCGTGCCGAACACGGTGACATCCGATCCGTTTGTCAATTCGGCATCGACGCGCGCCTGGGCGTTGTATGTGGTGTTGAAGATCGCCGTCGACGTGGCGAAGGAAATCGCCAGCGCGGTCATGGCGATGCCAATGGTCAGGCGTCGCGACTGCCTCGACAGTGCGGCCGAGACGATCGCCGCCAGCGGGCCGGCGGCAGGCCTCACGATCGTGCGCAGCACCGGGCCATTGCGCGCGACGACATTGGCCGAAAGCCGCATGGTCAGCAGCGCAGCACCCAGCCAGAACAGCGCGGGTGCGATGAAGGCCTTGTAGTCCACGGATGTCGCGGCGACGCCTTCGGGCGCAAGGACGACCTGGTATCCGGTACTCGCCGACAGCCAGAAAAGGAGCCCGGCGGCAACGAGCAGCAGCACATCCAGCCATAGCCGCCGCCACAGCGGCGTCTTGTAGCGCTCGACCGAGCGGCGCGCCGTATTGGGATCATTCCGGCGCAGTTCCCACCACACGGGCAGCAGGAAGGCCGCGAAACCCAGGAGCAGGCCGGTCAGAACGGCGAGCGCAAGCGCCGGGTCGGCGATGGCGGCCCTTGCACCCATACCTGGAACGGCAAGGCCGAACAGCAGCGCCGCCACCGTCCCCAACGCCGTGCCGCCAACCGCCGCGACAGCGGCCTCGGCGGCAGTCAGCGAGAGGATTTGTTGCGTCGTGGCGCCGCGGACACGCAGCAGTGCCTGTTCGGCGCGCCTGCGTGCGGCGCCCGAGGCGGTTATGGCAAAGGTCAGCGCCACCGCCAGCGCCACGCCAGGCAGGCCGAGGAACAGAAACAGTACCGAGGCGTAGAGCGCGTCCGAGCGTACCGCGCCGAGGCGCGAGCTGAGGTTGTCGGCGACCAGCGCCTGGCCTGCGACCCTGGCCTCGAAATTCTTCTCCATGCCTGTCACGACAGTGAATGCCGAAACCGGTTCGGCCGGCAGGACGTCACGCGCCAGCCGCACATGCAGTTGCAGGCGCGCGGTGTCCGGGCGCGCCTGGCGCTGCGCGTCGAACAGGCTTTCCCACTGGCCTTGTGGCAGTATCAGCACATTGTCCGGCGGCGCTTGCGGGGCAGCCTGCGACGGCAGGCCAACGACCTGGAACAGCGAGTCGGCATCGGGCAGGTCGACCACGCCAGCGATGATGACGTCGACCGGCGCAAGTCCGATGCGTTTGATCGTCACCGTGTCTCCGGGACCGACGTGAAGATTGGCGGCTGTCTGCTGCGCGATGAGGGCGCCCCTGCTGCTCCCGGACAGGGGGCGGATCTCGGCGGGGAAGTCGCTTGCATAATCGCCGTCGAAGGCGATGACCTGGCCCGGCCCCGTAGTCTGCGTGGTGCCCCCGGTCTGCGCCTGGAAGCCGTCGATATCGGCGAATTGCACGCGGTGAACGGCCTTGACCCGAGAGGTCTCGGCCAGTGCCTTGCCGATCGCATTAGCATCGGCGCCAGGTATCACCTGGACCTGCCAGTCGACGGGCACGGTCGATATCGCGCGCGCGGTCATGGAAGCGCTCGCGTTGAGAAGGAAAAGCACCATCGACACCAACAGCGCCGTCGCCAGGGCAACGCCCGCCGCCGCGCCCGCGACGCGCAGCTGTCGATGGGCTAGAACGCCCCTGATCCACAGGAGCAGCATCAACTTGCCCCGGTTTGAAGGGACTGCAAGGTCAGCCGGCCGTGCTCCATGGTCCAGCGCGTTGCCATCCTGGCGGCGACAGCCTCGTCATGCGTGGCCACCACAAGCGCAATGCCCGTATTTTCCAAGTGGCTGAGCACGGTATCGAAGAAGAGCTGGGCGGTGACGCTGTCGAGTTGCCCGGTCGGTTCATCGGCAAGGATGAGTTTCGGTCCGATGGCGAGCGCTCTTGCCATCGCTATGCGTTGCGCTTGCCCGCCGGATAATTCCTCCGGCAGCTTGTCCGCCAATTCGTCAAGGCCGAAGGTGTCCAGCAGAAGAGCCGCAGTTCGGTCGGCGGAACTCAGCTCTCCGGCCAGTATCATCGGCAAGCTTATATTTTGCGCAGCGGTCAATGCGGGAAACAGGCTGGGCGACTGGAAGACGAAGCCGATCCAGCGTGGCCTTAAGTCCTCGAACGGGCCAAGGCCGGGCCATTCGATCTGCCCGTTGGTCGGCCGGTCCAGGCCGCCAAGGATGTGCAGCAGGGTGGTCTTGCCGCTGCCCGAAGGTCCAACCAGGGCGATGCGGGCGCCTGAGTTGATTGCACAGTCCACATCGCGGAGCACCGTCGTACGTCCGGCGGTTCCGTCTGGGAAGTCACGGCCAATACCGCTTGCAACAACAAGCGTTTCATCCATTTTCGACCCTCCCGTCCTTCAGCCGGACGATGCGGTCGGCTCGTTGCGCCAACGCCTTGCTGTGAGTGGCGAGCAGCGTTGCCAGTCCTGCGGCGCGCCTTGCTTCGAACTGGGCAATCAGCCGCAGCTCCGTGTCGCGATCGACTTCGGCGGTGGGCTCGTCTGCCACGAGGATGGGCGGGTCGCAGGCCAGGGCGACCGCAAGACCGGCGCGCGCGGTCTCCCCGCCGGAAAGCTCGGTTGGAAGCGCCCGAGCCCGGGCCACAAGCCCCACGCTGTCGAGCAGCGGCGCAATCCGCTTTTCGTCCGGCTTGCCGGCCAATTGCATCTGGAGGCGGACATTCTGCTCCACGGTGAGGTGCGGAAACAGATTTCCGGATTGCAGCAGAATGCCAAAATTCGCCCTGCGCAGGCGCGCCCGGTTGGCCTGCGAACGACGGGTAAGCCTTACGCCAGCCACCTCGACATGGCCGCCGTCCGGCTCATCCAGTCCGGTCAGACAGGCCAGCAAAGTGGATTTGCCGCTGCCCGAAGGACCGGTCACCGCGACAATCTCGCCGGCACATACCTGCAGGCTGACGCCGCGCAGCGCCGCTGTCTCGTCGTCACCGATGTGGAAGAAGCGATAGAGCTCGTACGCATCCAGCGCGTGCATGTCACTTCCACCGGAAGGATTGGGACATCAGTTGCCACTGGTCGACATTGTCAGCACCCTTGGGCGCGTAAAACTCCAGCGTGACCAACTTGCCGTCCTTGAAGAACAAATAGCGTTCGTTCTCCAGGCGAACCTGCTTGTTGGTCACCGGATTGAGCTCCGAGTTTGTTGAGTAGACGATACGGATCGCTGCTCCGGCCGGAAGAGCCTCCGCCTTCACCGAGCTCACTGTGACCGCGCGTTCGGCCTTTTCGAGTTCCGGAACATAGGTCGTCTTGGCGGCCGCGACGGTCGGCGCTGCATCGGCCTTCGCCACAGAGACGACGACGCCGTCGAACTTGTCGACGAAACTCGCGCCATCGGCGCGGTCCGAGCGCGCCCAGCCTTCGGGAACCTTCAGCGTGAACCCCTGTGGCGCCGCATAGTCGATGAACACCTGCGTATCAGGAATGTCGCCGGGCGGGTTCTTTTCCATTGGAACTGGCTTTTCGACGGCAAGCGCCGAAGTAGCCTCGACCGCAACAACCAACACGCCCGCCACCCCCAGGCAGATTGTAGCGGCAAGGATGGGGACAATCCGAGCAATCCTGCGAAGCCTGTTTTCCATCGCTGCGACCTTTCGAATGGAACGGACACAAGCTCAGAATGCCGCATCAAGATTACGGCCAGTTCGTCCAGTTTATACGGATTGGTAAGGTTCGGGGTAGCCGAACTGCATCGACGCCGGCTTTGTCAGCGGACCGCTGACGATGACCGTGAAATTCTGTTGTTCCCACATATTCGACAGAAAATAGCGCCGACAGAAGCTATGACGGGCGACCAGGTTCGGGAGGCTGAAATGACCGCTGTCATACATCTGTCTGAGATCAAGCAGGCCCTATCGGGCATCGACGTCATTGCGGAAATGGAGACCGCATTTGGCCTTTATTCGCAAGGTCTGGCCACAGTGCCGCCAGTCGGCGAATTGCTGTTCGACCAGCCGCCGGGCGAGATGCATATCAAATACGGCGCGGTGCGCGGCGACGGCGTCTTTGTCGTCAAGATCGCCACAGGCTTTTATGAAAACCCATCCATCGGCCTCCCCTCTTCCGGCGGCGTGGTCCTGGTGTTCAGCGCCAACGACGGCAGACTCCTGGCCATATTGCAAGACGAGGGCCACCTCACCGACATACGCACTGCCGCAGCCGGTGCGGTGGCCGCCAAATGGTTGATGCCGGCCGAACTCGAATGCATCGGCATTTGCGGCTCGGGCAATCAGGCGCGGCTGCAGGCGCAGTTCCTGCGCGAGGTGACACTGTGTAGAAATGTGCTGATCTGGGCTCGGAATGCCGAGAACGCCAAGAATTGCGCGGCCGACATCGCAGCGCTTGGCTTCGTTGCGAGGACCGCGGCATCGCCGGCAGAACTTGCCGCACACGCACGCCTTATCGTCACAACGACCGCTTCAAGGACACCGTACCTGATGAGCGGCGACGTCCGGCCGGGCACGCACATCGTGGCGATGGGCGCGGACACGCCTGAAAAATCCGAAGTCGATGCCGCCTTGCTGGGCAAGGCGGCAAGCGTCATCGCCGACAGCCACTCGCAATGTTTCGAACGCGGTGAGATCCATCACGCCATCGCCCGCGGTTTGCTTTCGCCGGAGCGCGTGCTGGAACTTGGCGCGGTCATCTCGGGACCGGACCGCCTTTTCCGGCAGGTCGCCGATATTTCCATCGTCGACCTTACCGGCGTCGCCGTTCAGGATATCGTCCTCGCCAAGGCCGTGTGCAGGAAGCTCGGTGTTCTCGCCACCGCTTGAGCCATTTCCGGCCTCACAGCACTGCCGTCACGCGGTCGCGAATTCATCCTGGAGAAAACGGTCGATGCGCTGCAAGGCGTCCCGGAAATGGTCCGGCTCGCCGCCGATGCCAAGGCGCAGATGCCCCTCCATTCCGAACCAGCTGCCCGCGACCGCAAACACGCTTTGCGTTTCGCGCAACCGACGGCAGAAATCATCCGACGAGACCGGAAGGTCGTAGCGCAGGAAGGCCATCGCGCCTGCCTGCGGCGGCACCCAGCTGAAGATCGCCGAGCGCACCGCTACCCACCGCGACAGCTGATCGAGATTGCGGGCGAGAAGGCGCCGGTTGCGCGCCACGATCCGTGCACGCTTTTCCGGCTGCAGGGCAAACAGCGCGATGCGCTGCCCAAGCGCGTTGCTGCCGATCGTCGTATAATCCTGCCGCTGCATCGCCTTCTCGATGATGTCCTTTGACGACACGATCCATCCGATGCGCAGCCCGGCCAGCGCCATCGCCTTCGCCGTGCCGCCGGTAATCACGCCGGCTGGAGCGGCCGCGAAAAGCGTTTCGGTCTCCGGGCCAGCGAGTTCCGCGCCGCGATAGATTTCATCGGCATGAAGAGCGATGCCGTGACGTGTCGCAAGCAACGCCAGTCCTGACCGTTCGTCGGCCGAAAGCACGCCGCCGGTGGGGTTGTTGGGGTTGCAGACCGAGATCAACCTGGTGTTGGGCGTGATCGCCCGCGCCACCTCGTCGAGATCGAGCATCCAGCGGCTGCCGGAAAGCCTGAGTGGCACCTGATGCACCTTTGCGCCGAGCGCCTTCGCCAGTCCCGGCAATTGCATGAAGTTGGGCGTGATGATGATGGCTTCATCACCGTTGTCGAGCAGGCTCATCACCGCCAGCATGTTGGCCTCCGACGACCCCGTCGTGACGAGCACATTGTCGGCGCCGGCACCGGGATAGCGCGCGGCGATCGCTTCACGCAGCGCCGGCTCGCCTTCGGTGTGGCCATAGCCCAGCGGCAGATCGACCAGCGCTTCGATCTCGTGCGGGTCGAGCAGTTCCCGCATCGTGAAGGGATGCAGCCCGCTCTCGGTCAGATTGTATTCGACCGTGTTTTCCCAGATCGACTGGCTGCGTTCGAGTTCGAAAAGGTCAATGCGCATATCGGGTCCCATCGCGAGTGCATTTTCGCCGCAAACCGACGCGGCGTGTCGAGAAGCCAAGCTAATGCCAGTCGGCGCAAGGTTAGCCCGAAGCTTCCGGCGCCATGGCAGAAGATGTCCGAGCCCCGCATGGCAATGACAGCATATTCTTCCACGCCCGCGCCATACAGAGGCGCGCGGCTTTCGCATTTCGAGCGTGCCGCTGTTCACAGCGAGGTTCATGCATGCCACAGGTCAGGAACAACTATATCGACGGGGCCTGGCGTTCAGCCGAGCACTTCAGCGAGGGCCGCAACCCCTCCGACACCACCGAGGTTATCGGTCGCTTCGCAATGGCCACCGCTTCCGACGTTCACGACGCGGTGGCGGCTGCCCGCAAGGCACTGGGCGATTGGAAGGAAACGTCCCCCCAGCAACGCTTCGACATTCTCGACAGGGCGGCCGACGCGATCGCCCGGCGCACGCAGGAACTGGCGACATTGCTGGCGCGGGAAGAAGGCAAGACCTTGCCGGAAGCCGTCGCCGAGGTGACGAAAGCCGCCCATACCTTCAAATATTTCGCCGGTGAGGCGGTGCGGCTTGCAGGTGCCAGTTTGCGTTCGGTGCGCAAAGGCGTCGACGTCGATGTCCGGCGCGAAGCCGTCGGTGTGGTCGGACTGATCACACCCTGGAATTTTCCATTCTCGATCCCGGCCTGGAAAAGCGCGCCAGCGCTGGCCTATGGCAACTGCGTCATCCTCAAGCCGTCGGAACTGACCAATGCGATTGCCTGGGAACTGGCCAGCATCCTGCATGAAGCCGGCGTGCCGCGCGGCGTCTTCCAGATGGTCATGGGTGGCGGTGATGTGGGCTCGGCGCTGGTCGCCGATCCCGGCGTCGACGCCATCAGCTTCACCGGCTCCGGAGCCGTGGGCGGCAAAATAGCTGCGCAAGCGGTGGTGCGCGGCGCCAAGCTGCAGCTCGAATTGGGTGGCAAGAACCCGCTGGTGATCGCCGATGACGCAGACCAGGACAAGGCCGTCGATGCCGCCGTGCGCGGCGCCTTCTATTCGACCGGGCAACGTTGCACGGCATCCAGCCGCATCATCGTCGATGCGGTCGTCCACGATTCCTTTGTCGAGCGGCTGGTGGAGCGCACCGCAAAACTGCGTGTCGGGCACGCGCTCGACGCTACCTCCGACATCGGTCCGCTGGTCAGTGCGGCGCAGTTGCAGCGCGTGTCGCGTTATGCCGAGGCCGCTCCCTACGACGGCGCCCACCACGCCTTCGGCGGCCGCGTGCTCGAGGCGCCGGCCAATGGCCACTATTTCGAACCGGCGATCTTTCTCGACGGCGACATGCGCCAGAGCATCAACCGCGAAGAGGTTTTCGGGCCGATCGTCTCGGTTTTCAAGGCAACCGACCTCGATGATGCAATACGCATTGCCAACGCCACCGAGTTCGGTCTCAGCGCCGGCATCTTCACTGGCTCGCACGCAAAGGCCCGCGCCTTCATGCGTGCCAGCAACAGCGGCATGGTGATGGTCAATTTGCCGACCGTCGGTTCCGATTATCACGTGCCCTTCGGCGGTCGCGGCGCTTCCGCCTATGGGCCGAAGGAAATGGGGCTCGGCGCTGTCGAATTCTTCACCCAGACCAAGACCGCCTACATCGCCGACTGACATCACGGCAGGGGCTGTCCGCCCACGACAGCTTCTGCTGCTCGCCCGGTCAAGGTGACAAAAGCCGCCCTCCCCGGCAGCGGAAACGGGAACTTGTTCTGCGCGCCGTGGCCTATCGTCAAGGCAATCCCGCCCGACGGGCGGATGCATCAAAGAGGAACACGAATGTCCAAACCGCCTCGCGTGATCGATCCGGAAAGCATCGAGCCCGATACACGATCGACATATCCGGAGCATCTACAGGAACCCGTCAAGGGGCGCGGCAAGCGCCGCCTGGGTTCCCTTGCCGGACTGAACAATCTTTCGGCAGTCCATGTCGAATTGCCGAGCGGTTGCGCATCGTCCCTCAGGGTCTGGCACAGCCACGAGGACGAACTCATCCTCGTTCTGGAGGGCGAGATGACGCTGATCTCGGACCAGGGCGAGCAGCTCGTTCGCCCCGGCCAGGCCATTGGCTTTCCCGCCGGCGAAGCCAACGGTCACCAGATCGTCAATCGTAGCGAAGCAAGGGTGGTGTTCGTCGAAGTGGCAAGCTTTGACGAAGCCAATGTGTCGACCTATCCGGACGACGATTTGTTGCAGATACCGGACGGACGCGGCCGCCGCTTCGTCCGCAAGGACGGCACCCCCTATTGAGGTCCGTCCCATGCAATCGAAGGTTTCGCCACGCCTCGCCGAGCCGCTCGCTCCCGAAATTCTCGAGCTCATCTTCCGGCCGCGCATAGAACGGGAACTGGCTCTCGGCATCGATGATCTGTGCGCTGTCAACGAGGCGCATCTGGTGATGCTGGCCAGGACCGGATTGGTCGAGCCGGCGGTCGCGAGCGACCTTGCCGAGGCGTTGTCCGGCATTCGCAGGGATGGCGAGGACGTCATTCCCCGCGATCCGGCCCGCGAAGATGGCTACTTCAACTTCGAGGCGCTGCTGATGGCGCGCGCGGGTGCCGAGACCGGCGGGCGGCTGCACCTCGCGCGCAGCCGCAACGACATCAACGCGACGCTCGATCGTCTGGCGATGCGGCGGTTGGTTCTTGACCTTGTCGAGAAAATCATTGCGTTGCGGCGCGCCTTGTTGCGCCGGGCCGAGGAATTTGCCGACACCATCATGCCTGGCTACACGCATATGCAACCGGCGCAGCCGATTACCTTCGGCTTCTATCTGACAGGAATTGCGCAGGCGCTGGCGCGTGACGCCCTGCGCCTCTTCCATGCTTTTCACGCGGCCAACAGTTCTCCCCTCGGCGCCTGTGCATTCGCCGGCACCTCTTTCCCGATCGACCGGCAATTGGTTGCCGAGCTGCTTGGCTTCGACAGGGTCCATCTGCATGCCCAGGATGCGGTGGCATCGCGCGACTATGCGTGGGACGCGGCGGTGGCCGTCCTCGGCTTGGCGGCCAATTGGGGGCGCTTCGCCCAGGACATGTATATCTGGGGCACGCAGGAATTCGGCCTCGTTCGTTTTCCCGACAGCATCGCCGGCACATCGAGCATCATGCCGCAGAAGAAGAATCCCGTGGCGGTCGAATATCTGAAGGCGAGCTCCGGCGAGGTGATCGGCGGGCTGACGGCAACATTCGCCATCCTCAAGGGCGGTCATTTCAGCCACGCCGGCGACACCGGCCGTTCCTCGCTGGCGCCGCTTTGGCCTACACTGCGATTGGCCGGCAACGCGCTGACCATTACCCGCCTCGTCGCCGAAAAAATCGAGCCTTGTGTCGAAACGATGCGGCAACGCGCCGGCGCCGGTTTCTCCACGGCGACCGATCTTGCCGACTGCCTGGTGCGCGAGGGGCGTCTGTCATTTCGCCAGGCACATCACATCGTAGCGGATCTGGTGCGCAATGCGCTGGAGCGTGGTTTGAAACCGGACGAAATCGAATATGGCGACGCTCTTGCGGCCATCGAGCGGGAACTCGGCCACCCGCTCGCCATATCCGAGGAAGCCATCATGCAGGCGCTCGACCCCGGTCGCACGATCGAGGCCCGGCGGTCAGTGGGAGCGGCTTCACCGGACGAGACTCGTCGCATGATCGAGACTGCACATGCCGAAATCGATCGCGACCAAGCCAAGCTCGACGCGTTGCATGCGCAACTTACATCGGCGCGGGAGCGGTTGGACGAGCAACTCATCCAGTTGCGGCAAGCAAATCGTCCCTCATCAAATTGACGCAGCAGGCAGCCGATCTTTGGAAGAATCTGTTCGTGCCGACGCGTCATTTGGAAAAGGTTGCGAGCCAACGACCGCTAGGTTGTCCTCGTTATTTTCGAGTTGTGATCCGATGACAGGCAGCAGTGCAGGACAGTTTATCCGCTTGGGCGAGACCGGCCGGGCGCCGGTCGAAATCCGCATCGACGGCGAGAGCGTCTCTTGCCTCAACGGCGATACGCTGCTGACTGCGATGCTGCTTCATGGCAGGCATCTGCGGCATTCCGAATTCGGCGATGGGCCGCGCGCCGGTTTCTGCAACATGGGCGCCTGCCAGGATTGCTGGCTGTCGCTTGCCTCGGGCGAGCGGGTTCGCGCCTGCACCACCCAGGTCCAGCACGGCATGGACGTGCTGACGCGCGAGGCAAGGTGATCATGGCAGGCAACGATCGGATCATCGTGGTGGGCACCGGCCCGGCAGGTTCGCGGGCGGTCGAAACACTTCATCGCGCCGGATGCCGCAATCTCACGGTCATCAGCGAAGCACCGGCGAGCGGCGGCCAGATCTACCGGCGCCAGCCCGGCGGATTCCAGCGCCCGCCAGCCAGCCTTTATGGCGACGACGCGCCAAAGGCGGTGCGTCTGCACGACATGTTCGACGCTCTTGCCGGCAAGATCGACTATCGGCCGAACACGCTGGTCTGGAACATCTTCGACGGCGCCGTGCACACAAGCGACCAATCCGGCACTGGCAGGCAGGAATTCGACCGGCTGCTGTTGAGCACCGGTGCGATGGACCGGATTATCCCGATCCCGGGATGGACCTTGCCCGGTGTGTTCACGCTCGGCGGATCGCAAATCGCGCTAAAGAACCAGGCCTGTTCCATAGGACGCGCCGTGGTCTTCGCCGGCACCGGGCCGCTGCTCTATCTGGTCGCCTACCAGTATGCGAAGGCCGGCGCCAATGTCGTGGCGGTGCTCGATTCCGCCCCCTATCTCGACAAGGTCCGTGGCGCGCCGTGGATGGCCCGTGCACCCAAAATGCTGCTGCGCGGCCTCGCCTATCGCCGCTATCTCTCGCGTAAACGCGTCATGCTGCGCGAAGGCGTGCGGCTGCGCTCGGTTGAGGGCACGGAGAGCGTGCAGGGTATCCGCTTCAGCGCTGGCGGTCGCGACGATTTTATCCCGTGCGATGCTGTCGGGCTCGGTTTCGGGCTTACCCCCGAAATGCAGCTTGCCGAGATTGCCGGATGCCGCACCCGCTACGACAAAGCCAACCGACAGTGGGTCGTCGCGCACGATGGCCAGGGACGCGCGGGCGATGGCATCTATGTCGCGGGCGACGGCAGCGCAATCGGCGGCGCCGATGTCGCCGAACTCGCCGGCGAGCGCGCGGCTCTAGCGCTGCTTGCCGACATCGGGTTGCCATCATCGAAGACACGGATGCGCCAGATCGGGCGCGAACTTGGTCGCCTGGCCACCTTTCGCAAGGGCGTCGAGACGAGCTTTCCCTTTCCCGCCGACTGGATTGGCGAGGCGCCCGACGAAACCATCCTGTGCCGCTGCGAGAACGTCACCTTCGGCGAGGCCAGGGCCGCCATCGCCAAGTTCGAGCCACGGGAGGTCAACCGGTTGAAGGCGCTCGCCCGGCCCGGAATGGGACGCTGCCAGGGCCGCGTCTGCGGACCTGTGCTGGCCGAATTGCTTGCGGCGACGACCGGAAAGCCTCTCGATCAGGTCGGCAAGCTGCGCGGACAAGGGCCGGTCAAACCCATCTCTTATGGAAGCGCTTGCGGTCAGGCCGATCCTCAGATCGACGCCTGGATGCGCGCCGGTGAAAAAAGCGAAGCCGATGACACAAGTTTCTGAGACGGACGTCATCATCGTTGGCGGCGGCATCGCCGGCGTCTGCTCGGCCTATTATCTCGCCCGGCGCGGGGCGCGTGTCACGCTGTTTGAACGCGGCGCCGTCGGCGCTCAGGCCAGCGGCGTGAATTTCGGCGGCCTGCGCACCAATGGCCGCGCCGAACCCGAACTGCCGCTCAGCCTGCGCGCCTTCAGCCAATGGCGCAAGATCGAAACCCTCGTCGGCGAAAGCTGCGAGACGGAGATCACCGGACATATAGAGATCTGCGACCGGGCCGAGCACATGGCCGACGTCGAACAATGGGCCGCCATGGCTGGCGGCCACGGCGTCGGCGCGCAATTGCTGACGGGAGCGGACGTTGCGCGACGTTTTCCCTGGATCGGCACGAAGGTGCTCGGCGGATGCTTCGTTGCCGGAGACGGCGCCGCCAATCCACGGCTGGTCACGCCGGTCTTCGCCGTCGCCTCGCGCAAACTCGGCGCCGACATCCGCGAGCACGACGCCGTGCGAACCGCCCATCACGATGGCGCGTGCTTCCAGATCGAAAGCGAAACCGGGACCAGGGTTCGTGCGCCGACCCTGATCAATGCCGCCGGTGCCTGGGGCGCGCGCCTCGCCGCGCTATTTTCGGAGGTCTTTCCGCTCGACGTGATGGTCCCGCAAATGGTGGTCAGCGAGCCATTCCCCCGCACGGTCACGTCGACGGTGGACTACCCGGTCAACGGGCGCTTCTTTTATGCCCGGCAGATCGGGCGGGGAAATCTTCTCTTTGGCCGGGGTCCGGGTCGCGCCGACCTCGACACCGGCCGCGCGAAATACGTGCCTCAGAACCTGTTCGACGTGTCGCGCATCGCCGTCGATGTGCTGCCGTTCCTGCGCGGCCGCAATTTCATCCGCACCTGGGCCGGCATCGAAGGCAAGTCGCCGGATTCGCTGCCATTCCTGGGCAGGAGCCGCATCGTCGGCGGACTGATCCATGCCTTCGGTTTTTCCGGGCACGGTTTCCAGCTCGGCCCCGGCATCGGTGAAGTGGTCGCTGAACTGGTGCTTGACGGCCGTACATCGACACAGATCGAAGGTTTCGATCCCTACCGGTTCGACAAGGGTCCGGATGCCGTCGGCACGACTCCTCTCGCCCAAATCGCCTGAAACGAGGCGGTTCGGGCGCAAGCAAGGTCAGGCAACCCGCCGCAACTCGTCCTGCGGCGCCGGCGTGGAGGCCGTGGCCGGAGATGAAGGCTCGTTCTTGATCTCGCGCAGCACCACGAAACTGTCGAAGCGGGAAAACGATACATCGCCATCGAGAAGTTCGCGCGAAATGACTTCGTAGGCCGCGATATCACGGCAATCGAAGCGCAGCATGTAGTCGTAAGGCCCGCACAAGCCGAAACAGTTGGTGATCTCGGGATGGTGCTTGATGCGGCGCTCGAAGGTCTGGAAGTCGACCGAGCCGTGGTTCTTCAACGATACCGCGGCGAAGACCGTGACGTTGGGATAGAGCCGCGACCAGTAGATCTGGGCGCGATAGCCGCTGATCAGCCCCATCTTTTCCAGCCGACGCACGCGCTTGTGGCACGGGCTGGCCGAGATGCCGACGAGCGAGGATAGTTTGAAATTCGTGATCCGGCCGTTCTTCTGAAGTTCCGTGAGAATACGCAGATCGATGCGGTCGACCTTGCCGGGCAGGCCTGCGAATTCCGACTTCAAGGGCACCATGTTCATTGTGTTTTTCTCCTGACGAGGCTCAACTGCGGCTGCACGCGCACCACCGACCAGTCGGTCTGCTGGGTTCGGCCAGAATGAGAGGACGCCCAAGGCTTGCAATCGAAAAAAGGTAACGCCTGAATGAGCGCCAGACATGCAGAGACTGTCAGGCTACCCTGGCTGAACACGCTCGTCGCGTTCGAGGCCGCGTCGCGCCTCGGCAGCCTGACGCTTGCCGCCTCGGAATTGAACCTGACGCCCGGCGCGGTGAGCCGGCAGATCAAGCTGCTTGAACAGTCGCTCGACGCGACATTGTTCCAGCGCAGCCACAACGCCATCGAACTGACGGAGACGGGCAAAGCCTTCCTCGGTCATGTCAGGAATGCGCTGGCCGAAGTCCGCAAGGGCGTGCGCCAAGTTTCAAGCCAAGCCGCCAAGCTGACCATATGGGCGCCGGTGACACTGACGCAGCGCTGGCTGATCCCGAGGATAGAGCACTATCATCTCGGACACCCGGGGGTAGATCTGCGCTTTCGCACCATCGGAGCGGCCGGCAGCGACAGAATCGACATCGAGATCAAGTATGCGCGTGGTTTGCCGCAGGACGCAGACACCGAGGGCGAGATGTTCCTGGCGGACAACACCGCGCCTATTTGCCGGCCGGCACTGCTGGACGGGCAAGTTGCAGTGACCGACCCGGCGCAGGTCCTCGCTCTGCCGATCCTGCAGGACACGGCTGATGCCTGGTCCTGGCGCCAATGGTGCAAGGGGGCTGCCATCCCCTTCGAACCGCTTGGCCGCAGCATCGTCTTCGACACGGATGAATCATCGATCGACGCCTGTCTTTCGGGCCTCGGTGTCGCCCAGGCCAACACTGCTTTCGTCGCCCCTTTGCTGCAATCTGGCAACATCATCCGGCTGTGCCCGCAGGTCGATATCGTGCTCGGGGCCTATTATGCCGTCATCCACACGCCAGGACGGGTTCCACAGGCATTCGTGGCATGGCTGAAGAGCCAGGGCACCCAGTTGGAGTTGGCAAAATAAACTGCCGGGCGGGCCGTCAAACCAGACATTTTTTGCCGCCCGCCAATGTTGGTTTGACCGAACGTGGCTGTCTTTCGGCCTACTCTCGATGGGGCTCCGCGCAAGACGCCCGTTCCGGGCGCTCCCGGCGCGGCGTAAACAAGAACAGAGGGTGAGCGAAAATGAACATGAAGAGACGAATGCTGCTTGTCTCCGCGGCGATGCTTCTCGCCGGGGCGAGCACGATCCAGGCAGCAGAGCAGCGGGTGGTGAAACTCGCCACCGACGGCACCTACGCGCCGTTCAACTACACCGATCCGGCGGGCAAGCTTATCGGCTTCGAAGCCGATCTGGTCGACGACATCTGCAAGCGCATGAACGTCAAATGCGAGTGGGTCATCCAGAATTTCGACGGCATGATCCCTGCCCTCAACGAAAAGAGGTTTGACGCCATTCTCGCTTCGCTCTCCATCACCGACGAACGCGCAAAGGCGGTCGATTTCTCGATCGCCTATTATGCCGGCCCGACGCGTCTGATCGCTTCCGGTGAAAGCAAGCTCGGCCAGTTCAAGAGCGGCGCAGGCTCGACCATCCTGCTTGGATCGATGAGCGACAAGGACAAGGCCGTCATCGGCGATGTCGCGACCGCGCTCAAGGATGCGACCGTCGGCGTCGAGCGCGCGTCGACGCATGCGAAGTTCTTCGAGGGGATTTTTCCGGGCGTCAAAGTGAAAATCTATGACAAGGGCGAGAACATGCTGCTCGACCTCGTCGCCGGCCGCATCGACGCCGCCGTCGATGGCGCCGGTTCCACACTCAATTTCATCGGCGAACAGGAAAAGGCCGGCAAGAAATTTGTCGCGTTTGGCCCAGCCCTGAAAGGCGGCGCACTCGGCAAGGGTGTCGCGCTGGCGTTCCGCAAGGGTGAGGAAACGGAACTGCGCGAGCAGTTCAACAAGGCGATCCGCGAGGCGACCGCCGACGGCAGCATCTCGAAGATGAGCGTCAAATGGATCGGCGTCGACGGTTCGATCCCTGAAAACGTCGCCAAATGAATTTCCTCGACCTTCTCGCCTTCGGCCCGACCGGGTGGGGCGACGAACTGGCGCGCGGTGCTGCGATGACCCTGGTCATCGCAGCATTGGGCTTTGCCGGCGGGCTCGTCGTGGGCTTGCCCATCGCGGCCGCGCGGCTCTCTTCAAGTCTCCTGCTGCGCTCCATTTCCGGTGTCTATGTCACGGTTGTCCGCGGCGTGCCCGAACTCCTGGTGATCTATCTGCTGTTCTTCGGCGGCGGCCACTTCTACCGCTATGTCGCCGACGCGCTGGGTTATTCCGGTGCAGTCGCTGCGGACGCCTTCAGCGCCGGCGTCCTGGCCGTTATCCTGATCTGCGCGGCCTACAGCGCCGAGGTGTTTCGCGGTGCCTTCCAGGCCATCCCGAAAGGACAGATCGAGGCCGCCAGTGCCTTCGGAATGAGGCGATCCACATTGTTTTGCCACATCAAGCTGCCGCAAATGCTGCGCTATGCCTTGCCGTCGATCTCCAATGTCTGGCAGCTGGTGCTGAAAGATACGGCGCTGGTCTCTGTTACCGGGCTGGTTGAACTGATGCGCACTATAGACGTGGCGGCCGGTTCAACCCGCAGTCCATTTCTGTTCTACATGGTCGCGATCCTCATCTTCCTCGTCTTCACAGCGATCTCGAACAAGGCTTTCGATAGCGCCGAACGTCATTTCAGCCGCTCCGTCGTCGGGGGATATGGCAAATGAGATGGGATGTGCTCTTCGGCTCGTTTCCGGCGCTGCTCTCGGCACTGCCGCTAACGCTCGAACTCGCCGTCACGTCGATCGCGCTCGGTTTCATGCTGGCGGTGCTGCTGGCGGCGGCGAGGCTTTCAGGCATCCGCGCATTTTCGGCGCTCGCCTACACCTATGTCTACATCATCCGCGGAACGCCGCTGCTGGCCCAGGTTTTCTTCGTCTACTACGGGCTCGGCCAGCTCGACGCCGTGCGCAATTCCATCCTGTGGCCGATCTTCCGGGAAGCCTATGCCTGCGCGCTCATCGCCCTGTCCTTGAACACGGCGGCTTATGGCAGCGAGATCATTCGCGGTGGGCTGCTTTCGGTGCCGCGCGGGCAGATCGAGGCAGCCAAGGCGTTCGGCCTTACCGCCACGCAGAGGTTCCGGCTGGTGGTGTTCCCCCAGGCCCTGCGCGCCATGCTGCCCGCCTATGGTAACGAGTTGATCCTCATCCTCAAAGGCACGTCACTGGCCAGCACCATCACCATTATCGAGCTGACCGGACAGGCGCGGATCCTGGCTTCGGAGACCTATGCTCCGATCGAGGTCTTCCTGGCGGCGGGCGCGGTGTATCTCGGGCTTAATATGGCGCTCAGTTTCGGGGTGCGGCTGCTCGAGGCCCGGATGATGCGCAATGGGGGCTTCGCAATGGAGGGCTGAGGCGCAAGTCTCGTCCTGCCGCGCCGAGGCGTCGATCGGCCACACCGATCAGCCGGACACCACAGCACATAAAATCGCCTGTTCCAGCAATGGCGCGCCGGCCGAGACTTGCTCTGCCGCCTGGCCAGACCGACCGGAGGAAACGATGAATACAACTGAACTGCCGGCCACCAAACCCACGCCTGCGGTGCCGACAATCGAGTCGCGGAATTTGCGCAAGAGCTTCGGCGTCGTCGAGGTGCTCAAGGGCGTTTCTTTCAAAGCCTACGAGCATCAGGTGGTTTCGATCATCGGCGCAAGCGGTTCAGGCAAAAGCACTTTCCTGCGCTGTCTGAATTTCCTCGAAGCGCCAAGCTCCGGTGAAATAGACTTCAAGGGCCGCAGTCTGGAAATGGGCGCTGGAAAGGTCCCTCCGCAAGCAGGCATCGAATGGCTGCGCCGCCGCACCGGCATGGTGTTCCAGCAGTTCAATCTGTGGTCGCACTGGACGGTGCTTGAAAACATCATCAAGGTTCCGATCCATGTGCACGGCGTTCCACGCCAGCAGGCCGTGCAGCGGGCCATGGAATTGCTTGCCAAGGTCGGCTTGCAGGAGAAGGCCAACGCCTATCCGGCTTCGCTGTCGGGCGGCCAGCAGCAACGCGTCGCCATCGCGCGGGCCCTTGCCGTGGAGCCAGAACTGCTGCTGTTCGACGAACCGACCTCGGCGCTCGACCCCGAACTGGTCGGCGAGGTGCTCGCGGTGATCCGTGCGCTGGCGAAGGAAGGCCGTACCATGCTGGTCGTGACGCACGAAATGAGCTTTGCCCGCGAGGTCTCCGACAAGGTGGTGTTCTTCCATGACGGGCGCATCGAGGAAGAAGGCCCGCCAGCCGAAGTGCTGCGCCAGCCGCGCAGCCCCCGCCTCGGCGCGTTCCTAAAATCCGTTCGCTAGCCACGTTCGACACGGGGACAACAACGCGTTGCCGGCGAATATCTGCGTCGGACCAAGATGAAACTGGCGCTTAGGGGCGATATGGGGCCTGCGTTGTTGCGCTTGGCACCAATTCGTCGTCTTGAATCGCGTCCTTGCTGGTTCTGAAGAAGGGCTGCTCGCGAGACACCCAGGTGCTTGCGCGTCATTTTCATCTTGAGAGAGTTCACCATCAACGCGGAGGGGCTTTTTCGCAAACCGCGGCTTTATCACCAACCAAACAACAGCGCCGCGCCACTCTGGCCTTGACCGTTCTGTACGACTTCCGCGTCGGTGTTCCGACCGAACTGGAAGACACCGTATGAATTGCCGTTGCCGTTCTGCTGCAGGGTAGCGGAATGGCTGTCGCCCTGCTGATCGACGATGCCGAGATTGCCGCCTCCGTTCTGGCCGATCCCGGCATTGTTGCCGTGGCCGTGCTGACGGACGTTCGCGCCGTGGCGCAGGCCGTTATAGAGCGCATAGGCTCTCAGACCGAGGTCCATCATCTGGGCATCATCGCCATTCTGGGGTGAAAGGTAGAAGGCAATCGAGCCACCCGCCACGGCGGGGCTGGAAAGCACCAGTGGTCCCAACATGACGGCAGCGGCAACAGTGCGCAGGACATTGGCAGCTTTGGCGTTCATCTGAACTCTCCTTTTTGGGTATTCGCCAGGGAATGCCGAACTCTCGCATGACCATACTGAACCGGGCCGGAAGGACGTGTTCAGCCATCGTTCAGCACCAGGCTGGCGAGGGAAAAGAAACGCCCCGGACGATCCGGGGCGCGTATCCGACTATTTTTGAAAATGAAGCTCAGATTTCGCTCGGCACCTGCTTGGTGCAGGTGGCGCTTGTCCCTGCAGCCGCCACCTTGAGCTTCACGTCATAGGAGGCATCGGCGGCGCTAAGGCTGATCTGGCCGAGCGCGGTGGGATGTCCAGGCAGGGCGGTGAACTCACCGCCCTGCCTGATGTTGGAGGAGCCGCCAGCCCCTCCTCCGGATACAGTGATGCTGTAGCTGCCGCTCACGCCTTCATCGGAGCGCACGACGGGTTCGATAAAGATCGTGTTGCCTTGAACCCTGCCCCGGATCTCGCAGCGTAGCGGGCCGGAGGCAGAATTGTCCTTGTCGGCAAAGGCGCCGCTTGCACCCACGGCGACCAATCCTGCGAATGCGATTGCGGCAACGGTCGGAATTCGTCTGTCGGTGTTAGCCATGAATCATCTCCTGTTTGACGGAGAAAAGCCGGGAGCCTGATCCGCCCTGTCTTGTGGATCAAGGACAGGCCTGAACGAAAGCCGCGACATTGCCGCTGCCACCCTGGTTGACATCCGCGCTGCAGCCATGCCCGACCTGGACGCCAGCGGCGACATTGCCGTTGCCATCCTGCGTCAATATCGCGGTGTGGTCCGAGCCAAACTGGCCGATGCCAGCCTGGTTACGATTGCCGTATTGATAGGTGGCACCGTAATTGCCGTCTCCTTCCTGTCCGATCGCGGACAGGTTGCGGTGTCCGTATTGCTGGCCGATGGCGGTGTTGTATTGACCGTCCTGATAGAAGCGGACACGGTTCTTATGGCCATTCTGCACGCCTCCGGCGGAGTTGTGCCAGCCAAATTGTTCGATGCGCACGTCATTGGCGAAGGCTGGGGCGGTAACACCGGCACCAACGACAACGGCAACTACGGCACCTACGATGGATGTGCGGATCATTGTGAACCTCCTTCAGTGCGGACTGGACCGCGGTTGAACGGCTCCTTTGTAGCGAGAGCGTTCGGAACCGATGCTGAAGGCGCCGTTCACCGGAAGTTCACGAGATAGATCGTGCACCAGCGAGAGATTTGCCGGCCGAACCCTTTTTTGCGTCCAACAAACATCGCGAAGAAACAGGCTGAAGAACAGCCGAGAGGCAGTCGCCCCTCTTCAGCCGCGCCATACGGCGACTGCGAAAAGATCCCACGCAGATTGACATCGACACGGCATTCCGCGACCTGATGGAATATCTCAATCGCGTCTACAGCGCACAGCAGCGAGCAAGATGATCCATGACACCTGAGCGTCTCGAAGAATGCCTGACCATCATGCGCTGGTCACCGGAAACTTTGGCGGAAGCGTTAGGCTGCGACGTGTCTTTGGTCGAGGCGTGGCTGACGGAAGAAGCAGAGATCCCGCCAAAGACGGCGGCATGGATCGATACTGTGGCTCAATTTATGGAAACCGCGGACGGCATGAAGCCCAAGGGGCTGAAGGGGAAGCGGTTTAGCGCGCAATAACCGTGGGAGCAGAAGACGGATACGGCCGGAATCCGAGCCCTTCCAACGCCGACAGCCTTGCTTCCCGTTCTACTGGCAGGCTCAACGACTGCCCCGGTGAAGCTTCGGTGATTGCCTGTCCGGATCGATTGGGCCGCGTTAAATTCAATATGACCCCGCGCTTCAAAGCCGACCGGTTCGCGGTTTCGCCTGCCGCTCGGCATCTCACCGAGCGCGATCGAGATGCGCCCGTCCTCGGCCGCACGGAGGTCGTCTTCATCCGCGCCGAGCGCCTGATGAAATGGCCAGCTTCATCCGCTTGCTCTCGATAGCAGCACCCTGATCCGCCCGAAGTCATGATCTTGGTAAGATTGAAAGACATGCCGGGTTGCTCGAGCGGTGTTGGACGGCAAAACTCGGTCTCGATGGTGTTGGCAAGTCAATGCCAGGGCAATCTTCCAACACAAATGTTGAGAGGACGAGTGAAAAGTGTCTGACCGAACGGCTTCGGCCATTTGCAAATTCGCGGGGATGGATGTCGCAGCCGCTTTGTGTTTACTGGCGAGGGTAAGGCACTGCTGGCAACGTTTTGCAAGGCGGATGGAACTCTTTCGAGACCAATGGGCATATGCAGAACAGCAGCTTCGACAAGTCAATCCAGGTGGACAGAAACCATGCGGTGCAGGTTGACCTCACGGCCGTCCTGGTTGCTGCTGGCGGTGGCAATCCGCTCGTCCTGACGATCGGCGATGCGGCCTCCCTCCCCTCCGGTCCCCTCGAATCCAGCCACCGTTCGCTGCAAGCCGGATTGCGCGACTGGGTGGAACAGCAGACCGGCCGGCCGCTGGGCTACATCGAACAGCTCTACACCTTCGCCGACCGTGACCGCGGCACGGACGAGCCCGGTCACCGGGTGATCTCGATCAGCTATCTTGGCCTGACCCACGAGGAGCAGCCCCACGCCACCACATCCGGCAGCTGGCGTAGCTGGTACGAATTCTTTCCTTGGGAAGATCATCGCTACGGTGCGCCACAGCTTATCGCCGACCTCATCGAACCGGCGCTCCAGCGATGGACCGGCATCGGCGAATTTGAGGAAAAGCGCCTTCGGCGCGCGGCGATCGCTTTTGGTCTCCAAGGCCAGCCCTGGAACGAGGAATTGATCCTGCAACGCTATGAGTTGCTCTACGAGGCGGGGCTTGTCGAAGAAGCCGCGCGTCGAAGCAGCCCCAGCCGTGCCCACCTTGTGCCGGGACGAGTCATGCAAGGCGACAACCGCCGCATCCTCGCGACCGGCATTGCCAGGCTGCGCACCAAGATCAAATACCGGCCCGTCGTCTTCGAACTGATGCCACCGGCGTTCACGCTGCTGCAATTGCAGCGGGCGGTCGAGGCATTGGCGGGCGTCACCGTGCACAAGCAGAATTTCCGCCGTCTGATCGAACAACAGGATCTCGTCGAGGAGACCGGCCAGATGTCCTCCGACACCGGCGGTCGTCCGGCCAAGCTGTTCCGCTTCCGCCATGCCGTGCTCGACGAAAGGCCGCTGGCCGGCACTAAATAGCAAAATCCTTCCCTTGACAGCACTTATGCTCATGGTAAGCATATACCCATATTATACTCCACTAGAGCATAATAAGGATCAACATGTCTAGCATCGCTCCCACCACAGCCGAACTCCACAGTCGCGTCGCCAAATTCATCCCGGCGATCGAATGGCCGGCCTTTTCCGATGATATCGACGCGATCTTGGCGCTCAAGCGCGAACGCAACGCCGTCATCCTGGCGCACAACTACCAGGCCCCGGAAATCTACCACTGCGTGGCCGACATCGTCGGCGACAGCCTGGCGCTGGCGCGCAAGGCGATAAACGTCGAGGCCGATGTGATCGTGCTGGCCGGCGTACATTTCATGGCCGAGACGGCCAAGCTGCTCAATCCGCAAAAGACCGTGCTCATTCCGGACATGGGCGCCGGCTGCTCGCTGGCCGATTCCATCACGCCGCAAGACATCAGGCTGATGCGGCAGCGCTATCCGGGCGTTCCCGTCGTCACCTATGTCAACACTTCGGCCGCGGTGAAGGCCGATTCCGACATCTGCTGCACCTCCGGCAATGCCAAGGCCGTCGTGGAATCGCTCGGCGTGCCCCGCGTCATGATGCTGCCCGACGAATATCTGGCGCAGAACATCGCCGCCCAGACCAATGTCGAGATCATCGCCTGGAAGGGCCATTGCGAGGTGCATGAGCGCTTCGCACCGGCCGACATCCGCGAACTGCGCGCCGCACACCCCGGCGTCATCGTGCTCGCCCATCCCGAATGCCCGCCGGAAGTGGTGGCGGAGGCCGATTTCGCCGGCTCGACCGCGGCGATGTCGGACTATGTCGGCAGGGAAAAGCCGGCGCGCGTCGTTTTGATGACCGAGTGTTCGATGAGCGACAATGTCGCCATCGACCATCCCGAGGTCGAATTCATCCGCCCCTGCAATCTTTGCCCGCATATGAAGCGCATCACGCTCGCCAACATTCGCACAGCACTGGAGCAGATGCGTCATCCCGTGACGATCGACCCGGCCGTCGCGTCCCGCGCCCGTCTCGCGGTGGAGCGGATGCTCGAAATATGAGTGCCGATCGCCACGACCTCGCCGGCCGGCCCGTCATTATCGGCGCCGGCATCGCCGGCTTGATGACGGCACTGGAACTTGCACCATTGCCGGTGGTGCTGATGTCCGCCGCCCCGCTCGGCGGCGAGGCATCGAGCCCTCTCGCGCAAGGCGGCATGGCGGCCGCACTCGGCAGCGACGATTCCACCGCGCTACACCTCGCCGATACCTGCAACGCCGGCGACGGCCTGTGCGATGTCCCGGTCGCCCGGCGTATCGTCGAGGCGGCGCCCAAGGCCATTGAGAGGCTGGAACGGCTTGGCGTCGTCTTCGATCGGAATCCCAGCGGCGGCCTGGCCCTCGGCCTGGAAGCGGCGCACAGCCGCCGGCGCATCGTTCATGCCGGCGGCGACGCGACCGGGCGCGAACTCATCCGTGCCTTGGTCGCGGCCGTACGCGCCACGCCGTCCATCACCGTGTTTGAAGATGTCCGGGCGCGCAGGCTCCTCATCGAGGACGGCTCCATCGCCGGCGTCATCGCGACGAGCCAAACCGCCAGCGCGGTATTTGCGACCGATCGCGTCGTGCTTGCCACTGGCGGCATCGGCAGCCTCTATCACGACACTACAAATCCGCTCGGTTGTTTCGGCCAGGGTCTGGCGCTTGCCGCCCGCGCCGGCGCCGAACTGGCTGACCTCGAATTCGTGCAATTCCACCCGACAGCACTCGACACGCCGGCGCGACCGATGCCGCTGGTAAGCGAAGCCGTGCGCGGCGAAGGCGCGGTGCTGATCGACGAAATCGGCCAGCGCTTCCTTGCTGATCTGCCCGGCGCCGAGCTCGCGTCGCGCGACACCGTCGCACGCGCAGTCTTCCGCCATCTTGCAAAGGGCCACAGGGTCTTTCTCGACACGCGCGATTGCCTCGTTACCCGCTTCGCGGAGCGTTTTCCGGCTATCGCCGCCTTCTGCCATGAGGCCGGGATCGATCCGGCATTCGAACCGATCCCGATACGGCCTGCTGCCCATTACCACATGGGTGGCGTGGCGGTGGATGATGAAGGCCGCAGTTCCGTGCCGGGGCTGTGGGCCTGTGGTGAGGTGGCCTCGACCGGCCTGCACGGCGCCAACCGGCTTGCCAGCAATTCGCTCACCGAGGCCGTGGTCTGCGCAGAATGGGTGGCCCGCAGCGTGGCTTCGGCATCGGGGACCCGTATCATCGAGGCAGGTCCGGCAGAGCTGTTGCCGCCACCAGCCCCCGGCCCCGTGCGCGACATCGTTTCGGCGACCCTGGGGGTCGTGCGAAACGGCGATGAACTGCGCGGCGCCGTGGCCCGCCTGGCGCCTCTGGCGACCGGCAAAACCGCCTGCGCAGATCCAGCTGCGGTCGCGCTGATGATGGCCGTCTCGGCGCTTCGTCGCAAAGAAAGCCGCGGCGCACATTTTCGCAGCGATTTCCCCACCCACACTGCGCCAACCCGCCGCGCACGACTGACCCTCGACGCCGCGTTGGCCGCTGATGCCGAACTCGACCCCGCACCACTGGCCCGGAGCGCCTGAACCATGACGCTTTCTCCCCTGCCCCGGCTGATGCTCGAACCGCTTGTTCGCGCCGCCTTGCTGGAAGACCTCGGCTGTGCCGGCGACATCACAACCGAGGCCATTGTTCCTGCCGATGTTTCTGCCAAACTGGTGCTGGCCGCGCGTCAGCCCGGTGTCGTTGCCGGCCTCGATCTGGCGGCGCTCGCCTTCGGCCTGATCGATCCCGCAATCGCCATGAAAATCGAACGCCCGGACGGAAGCCGCATCGAAGCCGGAGACATCCTCGCGACCCTCATAGGGCCAGCGCGCGGGCTTCTGACGGCCGAGCGCGTGGCACTTAACTTCCTCTCCCACCTCAGCGGCATTGCCACCGCCACGGCCGGCATCGTCGATGCGGTGCGCGACCACAAGGCAAGGATCGTCTGCACCCGCAAAACCACGCCGGGTCTGCGCGCACTGGAAAAATACGCCGTTCGGGCCGGTGGCGGCTCGAACCACCGCTTCGGTCTGGACGACGCCGTGCTGATCAAGGACAACCATATCGCCATCGCCGGCGGCGTGCGCGCGGCCATCGAACGGGCCAAGGCCAATGTCGGGCACTTGGTCAAGATCGAGGTCGAGGTCGACACACTCGACCAACTGCAGCAAGCACTCGACCTCGGCGTGGATGCGGTTCTACTCGACAACATGGGACCGGACCTGCTTGCACAGGCCGTGCGCATGGTCAGCGGACGAGCAATCACCGAGGCTTCGGGCCGCGTCACTCCGGCCACCGCACCGGAAATCGCCGCGACCGGCGTCGACCTGATCTCGGTTGGCTGGCTGACCCACAGCGCCCCGATCCTCGACATCGGGCTGGACACCTCCTTGTAGGCTCGGCCGCGGCAGCCAAAGCCGTCTCGAAGCTCAACCGCAAGCAGCGGGAGCATAACCATCGTTCGGTGAACGCCATTCATGGCCGTGACCAAATGGCAGCGTCCGTAAAACCGACACCGCATCGAACGACCACAATGCGACCGGGAATTGCCGGCCCGCTTGCGGACAGGATGTTGACGAAAGCTCACCGTCCGATGTCGGCGGCCGCCACCGCATCATGCGTGCTCGGCGATCACCGCAAGAAAGGCCGGTCCATAGCGGTCGAGCTTGGCTTCGCCGACACCGGGCACGCCGGCCATTTCGGCGCGCGAGGCGGGTCGCACCGCTGCGAGCTCGATCAGGGTCTTGTCGTGGAAAATCACATAGGGCGGCACGTTCTGCAGGCGCGCTATTTCCGTACGCTTCTGCCGCAGCGCCTGGAACAGGTCATTGTCCGCACCGGCAACGGCAGACTGCGCCGCACTCCGCGCCACCTTGCCGCGCCTGGCACGCGCCGGCGCCGGAATGCGCAGCATCAACGGCGGCTTGTCGCGCAGGAAGTCGCGGCCAGCCGGCGCGATCGCCAAGCCACCATGGCCGGTGAGGTCGACATCGATAAGGCGTAGCGCGATCAGCTGGCGCAGGATCGCTCGCCACGTGCGGTTGTCGTGCTCTCGCCCGATGCCGTAGGTGGAGATGCGGTCATGGCCGAACTGAGTAATGCGCTCGTTGTCCACGCCCAGAAGCACGTCGACGACATAGGCTTGCCCGAAACGCTCGCCAGTGCGGTAGATGCATGATAGCGCCTTTTGCGCCGCGATGGCGCCATCGAACAGTTTTGGCGGCTCCGCGCAGGTGTCGCAATTGCCGCACGGTTCGCCATGGTCGCCGAAATAGGACAGCAGCACCTGCCGGCGGCAGCCCCCCGTCTCGGCCAGGCCCAGCAGCGCGTCGAGTTTCTGCCGCTCCATGCGCTTGCGCTGGTCGGGCGCCTCCGACTCCTCGATGAAGCGACTGCGCAGCGCGATGTCCTCGGAGCCGTAGAGCAGCAGTGTATCGGACGGCAGGCCGTCGCGCCCGGCGCGGCCGGTCTCCTGGTAATAGGCCTCGATGCTGCCCGGCAGGTCGATATGGGCGACGAAGCGCACATCCGGCTTGTCGATGCCCATGCCGAAGGCGACGGTGGCGACCATGATGACCGCTTCGCCATGCTGGAAGCGTTTCTGGTTGGTCTCGCGCGCCGCCTTGTCCATGCCGGCGTGATAGGCGAGCGCATCGTAGCCGAGGCCTCGAAGCCAGGCGGCGGTTTCCTCGGTACGGCGCTTCGATAGGCAGTAGACGATACCGCTCTCGCCCTCGTAGCGTTTGAGGAATTCCTTGAGCTGCGCCCGCGGATTATCTTTCTCCTCGATGGCGTAGCGAATGTTGGGCCGGTCGAAACCGGCGATGAAGGCGTCGGCCTMGTCAATGGCGAGATGCGACAGGATTTCGGCGCGCGTAGGCTCGTCGGCGGTCGCCGTCAGCGCCATGCGCGGAACGCCGGCAAAACGCGCCACCACCGCGTCAAGCTGACGGTAGGACGGCCGGAAATCGTGCCCCCATTGCGACAGGCAGTGCGCCTCGTCGATGGCAATCAGCGACAGTTTTACGCCTTCCAACAGCTCCAATACGTCCGGCCTGAGCAGCGTTTCGGGCGCAACATAGAGCAGGTCGAGCTGACCGGTACGGATATCGCGCCACAGCGCGCGGCGGTCATCGAGCGCAAGGTCGGAGTTGAGTGCCGCCGCCCGCACACCTGCCTGCCGCAGTGCCGTCACCTGATCGGCCATCAGCGCCAGCAGCGGCGAAACGACGAGCCCCATGCCGGGACGGACAATGGCCGGGATCTGGTAGCAAAGCGACTTGCCGCCGCCCGTCGGCATCAAAACGAAAGCGTTGTTGCCGGCAATGACATGCTCGACGATGCGCGCCTGCGGCCCCCGGAACGCATCATAGCCATAAACGGTTTTGAGAATTTCGAGGGCGGTCATCGGCGGCACGGAGAATCACGGAAAGACCTTTCATAGCAGCTTCGCCGCGTTAACGATCATCGATGCGTCTTCCCGTGCATCCTCTTGCAACAGTCCCTAGGCGTACTCGCCCTGCTTCAGGGCCGGGTGAATTTATTGGAAATGAACCATCCTGCCCGGGCCTTGTTCAAGGAAGTCGAACTTCAGACCCAATTGCCATTCGGGCTCGATCGACGTTTCCCTGCAGCTCGCCAGAATACGTTTTGGGGCCGCAAGCGGATCGGCTGGTTTCGAGAATCCACTTGGTAAAAGCAGCCATTCAGGTTCACGAACCATTGCGGTCGCGACTTCGCAGGCCTGACGGCCGATTGGAGCTACTTATCGACCAAGGCAGGCTCTTGACCGCATATGACTCGAGACGACCACAGGAGCGTGCGCACTGTTTTAATTGAGAGATACAAATCCCGATCGCTTCTTCCGCGCCGATCAGCGCGTAAATCTCCTAGATCCGCAGTTTGGTCTGCATGTTGGACAAACGAAGCTGCGTGGGTTCGAAGTTGGGCCGATCATCTCGCTGATCTCATTCTTCCCTCGGCCGTTGAAGACCACCGCGAACTCCGGTGTCGTCAACGGTAGGGTACCTTGCCGCTCTCGTGGAGCGGCCGACGGCGATCTTGCTCATCGATGAAGTGCTGGCGATCGGGCTCTTTTGCGGGCCGAACGAGGCTGGTCTTATGAACTATCAATACTTGATCTGGGCATTGCGCTTGCCGAAACTTTGCTAGCCCCGATGCCCGCTCGCGTCGGCAGTATACCGAGCGCCCTGCCCGCATACCCTGGCCAATGACACTCGTGCCTGGGGAAAGCGAAATCTAAGCTCCGACCGGTATAAGCTGGGGAGCCGACGCACCGTCAGGAAGCGGCAAACGCCCCCAGAGTTTTCGCCGCAATCTCGCTTTCGATCAAGTTCAGGAACCGCAAAGCAATGGGCGACAGCACGCTGTCGTGCAGGGTGATGATACTGAGATCCGGCACGAATATCGGATTGGCCATGCCGAGGATGGCGACGCGGGTCGCCAGCGCGGGCGAAGCCAGCAACTGGACGACATCGTCGGCCAGCGGCGCGATGGCATCGGTGCGCGAGATCGTGGCCAGCGTGAGCAGCACCGATGCCGTATAGGTCACGCTCTCGGGAAAGCGCGTCTGCTCATCGACGAAGGCGCGCGATAGGGCTGACCAGATCGGCGTGCCGACCGGCTGGACCACCCAGTCCTGACGCGCCAGATCGGCCAGGCGCAATTTGCTGCGGCCTGCCAGCGGGTGTCCTTCGCGCACCACGAATTTCACGGCCTCCGCCCCGATCTGACGCACGTCGAATTGCGTGCGGTCCTGGGGCTCGGTCAGCCTTCCGAGTACGAAATCATAGTCGCCGTCCCGCATGCGCTGCATCAGCGTCACGCTCGGCTCGACGTCAATCTGTAATTCCATGCGCGGTGCCAGCCGCCGCAGCGTGATCGCCGCGGGCAAGGCATAGGCGACAGCGGCGGTCGTCACGGCGCCGATGCGCACCTTGCCATGGCTGCCGTCCACCAATTCGGTCAGGTCGCGCCGCAGCTGGTCGATTTCATGGATCACCCGATGCGCGCGCGCCGCCAGCGCCTGGCCCAGTTCGTTGAAGACGACACCATGCGCATTGCGCGAGCAGATCGGCTGGCCGACGAGACCCTCGATCTCCGCCAACATGCGTGACGCCGCGGGCTGGGACATGTGCAGTTCTTCGGCGGCGAGCCCGAGCCGTCCCCGACGGCGCAGGGCATCGACGAAACGCAGCTGATTCAGCTTCAGATATTGGAACTTCATGTCCTCTTCTATCTTGCCAATTCCGGTATATGAAGATGCCCAATGATGATTTGACGGTTATGACATGGCGCGCCTTGATAGCGAAAGGGCTCGCGGGTGGAGCGCGACCCTTCGCATTCACTCGGGAGGAACCAGTGACCAGGACCATCAGGACAATTTTGCTCGCCTCGGCGGCATCTCTTCTCATCGGCGCGTCGGCCCAGGCGGCCGGCATGACCATCGGCTTCTCGCAGATCGGCTCGGAATCGGGCTGGCGCGCGGCGGAAACCAGCGTCACCAAGCAGCAAGCCGAAAAGCGCGGCGTCGACCTCAAATTCGCGGACGCCCAGCAGAAGCAGGAAAACCAGATCAAGGCGATCCGCGGTTTTATCGCGCAGGGCGTTGATGCCATCTTCGTGGCGCCCGTCGTCGCAACCGGCTGGGAGGCCGTGCTGACCGAAGCCAAGGAAGCCAAGATCCCGGTCTTCCTGCTCGATCGCGGTATCGACGGTCCAGACGACCTTTACACCACCATGGTGGCATCCGATCAGGTGCTGGAAGGCAAGGTCGCCGGCCAATGGCTGGTGAAGGACGTGGCCGGCAAGAACTGCAACGTCGTCGAGCTTCAGGGCACGACCGGCTCGTCGCCGGCGATCAATCGCAAGAAGGGCTTCGAGGAAGCGATCGCCGGCGCATCGTCGATCAAGATCATCCGCAGCCAGACGGGCGACTTCACCCGCGCCAAGGGCAAGGAAGTCATGGAAGGCTTCCTGAAGGCGGAGAATGGCGGCAAGAACATCTGCGCGCTCTATGCCCACAATGACGACATGGCGGTGGGCGCGATCCAGGCCATCAAGGAAGCAGGGCTGAAGCCGGGAACCGACATCAAGGTCGTGTCGATCGACGCCGTGCCCGACATCTTCAAGGCCCTTGCGGCCGGCGAGGCCAACGCAACGGTGGAACTGACCCCCAACATGGCCGGTCCTGCCTTCGATGCGCTCGAGAAGCTGAAGAAGGACGGCACTGTCCCGCCAAAGACCATCATCACCGAGTCGAAGCTCTACACGCAGGCCGACGATCCGATGAAGGTCTATGAGGCGAAGAAGGGTCTCGGTTACTGACGCGGTTTGGGGGTGGCAAGGTGGGTGGGGCAGACCAGCGCTCCGCCCACCGCCATACGGAATGTTTGCTCGGCAAGCAGATCCAGTTTCAGCGGCGCTGACGGGAGGACGGTGTGGGCGAAACCGAAGCGCTTCTCAGCGCTCACGATATCTCAAAAAGCTTCTTCGGCTTCAAAGCCCTCGAAAATGTCGACTTTACCGTACGCAAGGGCGAGATCCATGCGCTGCTCGGCGAGAATGGCGCGGGCAAGTCCACCTTGATTAAGGTGCTGACCGGCGTGCATAGGCCGGATGCCGGCACAATCGCGCTCAACGGCGAGCCGGTCGATGTGCGCGACACGCTGCATGCGCAAAGGCTCGGCGTCGGCACGGTCTACCAGGAGGTCAACCTCCTGCCCAATCTGAGCGTCGCCGAAAACCTCTATATCGGCCGGCAGCCGAAACGCTTCGGCCTGACCCATGCCGCCGCCATGAACCGGATGGCAAGGGCACTGCTGGCGCAATATGACATCGACATCAATGTCCGGGCGCCATTGTCGAGCTTCTCGGTCGCCGTGCAGCAGCTTGTCGCCATTGCCCGGGCCGTCGACATGTCAGGCTCGGTACTGATCCTGGACGAACCGACAGCCAGCCTGGACCGGCATGAGGTGCAACTGCTGTTTGGCGTCATGCGCAAGCTGCGCGACCGCGGCCTCGGCATTGTCTTCATCACGCATTTCCTCGACCAGGTCTACGCCGTCGCCGACCGCATCACCGTGCTGCGCAATGGCCGCCTGGTGGGAACGCACGACACAGGGGCGCTGCCCCGGATGGAGCTTGTCTCCATGATGCTGGGTCGTGCCCTGGAAGCCGCGACGGAGCATGGGCATCGGGCGCCACCTACTGGCGGGACTGGACGCACAATCGAGTTTTCAGCCTTCGGCCTGTCGCGTTCGGTCGCGCCCTTCGACCTGGCGATCGCGCCGGGCGAAGTGATAGGTGTCGCCGGCCTCTTGGGATCTGGCCGCACCGAGACGGCGCGGCTGATGTTCGGCGTCGATCACGCCGACAGCGGCAAGGCGACCGTCGACGGCAAGGCCGTGCGCATAAGCTCGCCGCGCGAGGCGGTGCGGCTTGGTTTCGGCCTCTGCCCGGAAGACCGCAAGGTCGACGGCATCATCGGCGATCTCTCGGTGCGCGAGAATATCGCCCTGGCGCTGCAGGCGCGGCGCGGCTGGCTGAAACCCATGTCGAGCAGCGAACAGGCGGAGCTCGCCCACCGGCTCGTGAAGGCGCTGGACATCCGCACCACCGATATCGAGAAGCCGGTCAAGCTTTTGTCGGGCGGCAACCAGCAGAAGGTGATCCTGGCGCGCTGGTTGGCGACGCAGCCGCGCCTGCTCATCCTCGATGAGCCGACGCGCGGCATCGATGTCGGCGCGCATGCCGAGATCATCCAGCTGATCAACCGGCTCTGCGAGGAGGGACTGGCGCTGGTGGTCATCTCGTCCGAGATCGAGGAGATCATGGCATACTCGACACGGGTGCGGGTGCTGCGCGACCGCCAGCATATTTGCGACCTCACCGGCGAAGAGATCAGCGCCGGCAACATCATGCGCACGATCGCGGTCAGCGAAGGGGCGAGCGCATGACGGGCCTGAAGCGTGCAGCCCCGAAGCTCACCTGCCTGGCGCTTATCCTCTTCTTCAACTGGATGGCCTTCGACGGCTTCTTCAGCATACGCCTGCAGGACGGCCGGCTGTTCGGCAGTCTCATCGACGTGCTCAACCGCGGCGCGCCGGTGGCCATCCTGGCGATCGGCATGACGATGGTGATCGCCACCAAGGGCGTCGACCTTTCCGTCGGCGCCGTCATGGCCATGGCCGGCGCCGTGGCGGCGACGATGATCATGGCGGGCCATCCGCTGCCGGTCGTCGTGCTGGCCGCGCTCGGCGTCGGCCTCGGCTGCGGGCTGCTCAACGGTTTCCTGGTCGCGGTTCTGGAGCTCCAGCCGATCGTCGCGACCCTCATCCTCATGGTCGCCGGGCGCGGCATCGCGCAGCTGGTGACCGAGGGCGTGATCGTGACCTTCAACGATCCCGGCCTCGCCGCCTTTAGCGCCGGCTCCTTCCTCGCATTTCCGATGCCGGTCGCCATCGTTGCCGCCTTGACGGTGCTGACCGTCCTGGTCGTGCGGCGCACGGCGCTTGGGCTGCTGATCGAATCCCTCGGCGTCAACCGCAGTGCGTCGACCTATGCCGGCATCAACAGCCGCCTGCTGCTCATGCTGGTCTACGCTTTCTGCGGCTTCTGCGCGGCGATCGCCGGTATCATCGTGACGGCCGACATCCGCGGCGCGGATGCCAACAATGCAGGCCTGTGGCTCGAACTCGACGCCATCCTCGCGGTGGTGATCGGCGGGACGTCCCTGCTCGGCGGCCGCTTCTCGATCCTGATGTCGGTGCTGGGCGCCGTCATCATCCAGGCCATGAACACCGGCATCCTCATCTCGGGCTTCCCGCCTGAGTACAACCTCATCGTCAAGGCCATTGTGATCATCGTCATCCTTTTGGCGCAGTCGGCATCCGTCGGGCGGCTCTTCGTGCGCGACCGCGCCCTCCCCCAGAGCAAGGCACAACGGACATGATGTCGTCGCGCCTGCTTCCCTTCTTCGCAACGCTGGTCATCTTCGTGCTGGCCTATGCGGTCTGCGTGTTCCAGTTTCCGAACATGCTGTCGACGCGCGTGGCCGGCAATCTCTTGACCGACAACGCCTTTCTCGGCATCGCGGCGGTCGGCATGACCTTCGTCATCCTGTCCGGCGGCATCGATCTTTCGGTCGGCGCGGTGATTGCGTTCACCGGCGTACTGATCTCGGTGCTCGTCAGCTGGTACGACATACATCCGTTGCTGGCCTTCGCGATTGCGCTGGCCGTCTCGACCGCCTTCGGCGCCGCCATGGGGGCGGCGATCCACTATCTCGAAGTGCCGGCCTTCATCGTTACGCTGGCGGGCATGTTCCTGGCGCGCGGCATGGCTTTCGTGATCGCGACGGACTCGATCCCGATCAACCACAAATTCTACTCGGCTGTGCAGAAGATGTACGTGCTGATGCCGGGTGGTGGGCGGTTGACACTGGTCGGCGGCCTGATGCTGCTGGTCTTTGCCGCCGRCATCCTGATCGCGCACTACACGCGCTTCGGCTCCTATGTCTACGCGATCGGGGGCAACAGGCAGTCGGCCGAACTGATGGGCGTACCGGTGGCCCGCACCACCATCGGCATCTATGCGCTGTCCGGCTTCCTTTCGGGCCTCGCCGGCGTCGTCTTCTCGCTCTACACCTCGGCTGGCTATTCGCTTGCGACGGTAGGCGTCGAGCTCGACGCGATCGCCGCCGTGGTGATCGGCGGGACCCTGCTGACCGGTGGTGTCGGCCTGGTGGCCGGAACCTTCTTCGGCGTCGTCATCCAGGGCCTGATCCAGACCTACATTGTCTTCGACGGCACCCTTTCGAGCTGGTGGACGAAGATCGTCGTCGGCATCCTGCTGTTCGCCTTCATAGCGCTGCAGCGCCTTTTGGTGCTGGTCGGCGACCGTGGCGCCGCAAACAGGAAAGCAGCATGACTATCCAGCCCAACATCCGCGCCGGGTTCCAGCCGGCGCCGTGGCCGCGCAGGCTGCGTTCGCAGGAATGGTATGGCGGCACCTCCCGCGACAACATCTATCACCGCGGCTGGTTGAAGAACCAGGGCTACCCGCACGATCTGTTCGACGGCCGGCCGGTGATCGGCATCCTGAACACCTGGTCGGACCTCACCCCCTGCAACGGCCATCTGCGCGAGCTGGCGGAAAAGGTGAAGGCAGGCGTGTGGGAGGCCGGCGGTTTTCCGCTTGAGGTGCCGGTGCTTTCGGCCTCGGAGAACACCTATCGTCCGACGGCGATGATGTATCGCAACCTGGCCGCCATGGCGGTGGAGGAGACCATCCGCGCCCAGCCCATCGACGGTGTGGTGCTGATGGTCGGCTGCGACAAGACCACGCCGTCGCTGCTGATGGGGGCAGCCTCGGTCGACCTGCCGGCGATCACCGTGACCGGCGGCCCGATGCTGAACGGCTGGTTCCGCAACGAACGCGTAGGATCGGGCACGGCGCTGTGGCAAATGTCGGAGGCGATCAAGGCCGGCACGATGAGCCAGACGGAGTTCCTGGAAGCCGAACAGGCGATGAGCCGTTCGACGGGAACCTGCAACACGATGGGCACGGCCTCGACCATGGCGTCGATGGCCGAGGCGCTTGGCATGGCATTGTCCGGCAATGCCGCCATTCCAGCCGTCGACAGCCGTCGCCGGGTCATGGCGCAATTGACCGGACGACGCATCGTGCAGATGGTTAAGGACGACCTGAAACCCTCGGACATCCTGACCCGCGAAGCCTTCGAAAACGCCATCCGCACCAACGGCGCCATAGGCGGCTCGACCAATGCCGTGGTCCATCTGCTGGCCTTGGCGGGCCGGGCCGGGATCAACCTGACGCTGGACGACTGGGACCGGCTGGGGCGCGACGTGCCAACTATCGTCAACCTCATGCCGTCGGGCAAATACCTGATGGAAGAGTTCTTCTACGCCGGCGGGCTGCCGGTCGTGCTGAGGCGACTGGGCGAAGCCGATTTGCTTCACAAGGATGCGTTGACGGTGTCCGGACAAAGCCTGTGGGAGGAGGTCAAGGACGTCCGCAATTGGAACGAGGACGTTATCCTGCCGACCGCGAAAGCGTTGACGGCGGCGGGCGGTATCGCGGTCCTCAAGGGAAACCTGGCGCCTAGCGGAGCGGTCCTGAAACCATCCGCGGCATCGCCTGCGTTGATGGTCCATCGAGGCCGCGCAGTCGTCTTCGAGGACATCGACGATTACAAGAAGAAGATCAACGATCCCGACCTCGATATCGACGAGACCTGCGTCATGGTCCTGAAGAACTGTGGCCCGCGCGGTTATCCCGGTATGGCCGAGGTGGGCAATATGGGCCTGCCGCCGAAGGTGCTGAAAAAGGGCATCACCGACATGGTGCGCATTTCCGACGCCCGCATGTCAGGAACGGCCTACGGCACCGTCGTGTTGCACGCCAGCCCGGAGGCCGCCGCCGGCGGTCCGCTGGCGATCGTGCTCGACGGCGATTTCATCGAACTCGATGTGCCGAACCGCCGCCTGCATCTCGACGTGCCCGAGCGGGAAATCACGGCGCGGCTGGCAGCCTGGCAAAACCCTTCCACCCGCCCCGCCGGTGGCTACGAAATGCTCTACCACGACCATGTCACCGGTGCCGACACCGGCGCGGATTTCGACTTCCTGCGCGGCTGCCGCGGCCGGGCCGTGCCCAAGGATTCGCACTGAGTTCGATAAGCGAGAATTAAGCCCAAGCATTTGCCGGACGAGACAAACGAGCCCCTGCCCGGCCCCGATGCCAGCACGATTGGTTTCGGCCTTTCCCGAGCGGCCGGATCCGCGTGGGCAATGGATCACTCGACCGCTTGGACACGACCTGCATCGATGATCGTCCTGATCTCCGAGCGACACGAGCCGCAGTTGGTGCCGGCACCAAGTTCCCTTCCGATAGCCTCCAGGCTGCGACAGCCGGTGGCGACTGCATCGGCCAGTTGGTTCACGCCGACGTTGAAGCAGAAGCAGACGATGCGGCCGATTGACGGCACGGCGGCAGGCGAACGCCCGGAAAGCAGCGCGTGACGATCGACCGAAGTCAGTTGCGCCCGGCTGCCGAGCAGCGAAACCAGCCAATCGCGGGCTGGCAACTGCCCCGGCGGGGCAACCAGCAGCGCCTCGGCCATCGCACAGCTTTCATCCATTGCCGCCGCCCGGTAGGTCAGGCCCTTGCGGTCCCGATACTCGACCACATGGTCGGGATTGACGCTGGCAAGCAGCCCGCGCGCGAGCAGTATGCCCTGGTCTGGCGTTTCGGTACCGCTTAGTTCGTAGACCCAGCCACCCGCAACGGCCTGCCGGCTCCAATGGACGAAGCCGGTTGGTTTGAGGTTGCGGCGGGTCATCAGGATGCCCACCCAGGCGATCTCTTCGCGCGAAATGCGCAACGGCACGTTCTTCAGTTCCGGCTGGCCGGATTGGGGATCGGCGATCGGCGTCGCCAGAGCCCCCGCCCCGGCATTGGCCGCGAAATGAGCGCTCCAGTGCATGGGCACAAAAGCCTGGCCCGGGCGCTGCGCCTCGGTGATGCGGACCTTGGCGCGGGCAAAACCATAACGCGTGGACAGTTGCGCGAGATCGCCATCGGCGAGCCGGTTGGCGGCGGCGTCGAGCGGGTTGAGGTCGACCATCGGTTCCGGCGTATTCGCCATCAGGCGCGGCACGGGCCCGGTTCTTGTCATGGTGTGCCATTGATCGCGCAGCCGACCGGTATTGAGCGCAAGCGGATACTCTGCACTGACGGCGAGCGCCACGCCTTCCTGCCGCACCGCAATGAAACGCGCGCGCCCGTCGGCCGTGGGAAATTTACCGCCGCCCAGCAGCCGGCCGGACGCCTTCTTGGTGACAGGCCAGTGGCGCGGCTCGAACGTGTCATATTCCGCGTCCGAAATATCGGTTAGCGCTCCCAGATCGAACAGCCGCTCGCCTGTGTTTTCGAAAGCGGAAAGCGCGGCATGCTCGCGAAAGATCGCGGCGGGGTTGCCGAAATCGAAGGCCGCGCCGAAGCCCATGCGGGCTGCGGCATCGCAGATGATACGCCAATCGGGCCGCGCCTCTCCCGGCATGGCCAAAAACGGTCTTTGCCGGGAAAGCCTGCGCTCGGAGTTGGTCACCGTGCCGTCCTTCTCGCCCCAAGCGGCGGCGGGCAGCAACACGTCGGCGAAACGGGTGGTGTCGGTGCGCGTGACGTCGGAAACGGCGACGAAATCGCAGGCCTTCAGCGCGGCGCGCACGCGTGTGGCATCCGGCATCGAGACCGCCGGATTGGTGCCCATGATCCACAATGCCTTGATACGTCCAGCGCCAGCAGCGCGGAACATGTCGACGGCCTTCAGGCCGGCTCTGCGCGCGATATCAGGTGAACGCCAGAAGCGCCCGACACGGTCGATATCGCGTGGGTTGTCGAAATTCATATGAGCGGCAAGCTGGTTGGCGAGACCACCGACCTCGCGTCCACCCATGGCGTTGGGCTGGCCGGTCACTGAGAAAGGCCCCGCGCCCAGCTTGCCGATGCGTGCCGTGGCCAGATGGCAATTGATGATGGCGTTGACCTTGTCGGTGCCATGTGCCGACTGATTGACGCCCTGGCTGTAGACCGTGACCGTGCGCTCGGTTGCCGCAAAGAGCTCGTAGAAGAGCCGTATGTCGCCGCTCTTCAATCCGCAACCCTCAGCCACTTGCTCTTCGGAGGGCGCGTCAGCCTGCGCCAGGGCCACCGCAGCATCGAAGCCAGTGGTGTGAGCCACGACGTAGTCATCGTCCACCGCGCCGACGCGCGCCAGATGCGCCAGCAGGCCATTGAACAGGAGCACATCGGTACCGGGATCGAGCGCCAGATGCAGGTCGCATTCGTCGGCTGTCGCGGTGCGGCGCGGATCGATGACGACGATCTTCGTGCCGCGCGCCTGCCGTGCGGCCAGCATGCGCTGGTAAAGGATCGGGTGGCACCACGCGGTGTTCGAGCCGGTCAGCACGATCAGGTCGGCTTCATTGAAATCCTCATAGATCCCCGGCACGATATCCTCGCCGAAGGCGCGGCGATGACCGGCGACGGACGAGGCCATGCAAAGTCTTGAATTGGTGTCGATGTTGGCCGAACCGATGAAACCCTTCATCAGCTTGTTGGCGACGTAGTAGTCCTCGGTCAGCAATTGCCCGGAGATGTAGAAGGCAACCGAATCCGGCCCATGCTCGGCGATGGCGTCCGAGAAACGCCGGGCGACGAGATCGAGCGCCGTATCCCAGTCCGCCTGCTTCCCGCCGATTTCCGGATGGAGCAGCCGGCTGTCGAGGCTGGTCGTTTCGCCGAGCGCCGAGCCCTTCGAGCAGAGCTTGCCGCGATTGGCCGGATGGTCGGGATCGCCACGGACGGAAGCCTCGCCACCGGCGGCAGCCTTCGCCAGCACGCCGCAGCCAACTCCGCAATAAGGACAGGTCGTGCTGATTTCGGCGGAGTTCATGGCGGCAGTCACTCCGCTGCCTGCAGTATCTCACCCAGTGCGATCGAAATCCGCCCATCCTCGACCCGCACGGGGATCGTCTTCACCGATCCCTCGTCCGCGCCGAGCGCCTTGCCTGTTTCCAACGAAATCACCCAATTGTGCAGTGGGCAAGTCACGGCGGCGCCATGCACGATGCCCTGGCTGAGCGGTCCGCCCTTGTGCGGGCAGTGGTCCTCGATGGCGAAGACGCGATCGTCATGCGTGCGAAAGACGCCGATACTGCCTCTCGGGGTCTTCACGCAGCGCGCGCCACGCGGCGGGATGTTGTCGAGCGTGCCGATGTCCAACCAGCTCATCTCCGTCACTCCGCCGCCTGTTGGAAATCGGTCTCCGCCATCGGTCGAAACTCGTGCTTGTCCTTGCCCGAGACACGCTCCGACCACGGATCGACCTGAGCGAATTTCTGGCTGAAGACAAAGCGTTCGAAATAGCCTTGGCGCCTGTCGGGATCGGCCATGATCTGGCGGCGGATCTCCTCGAGGCCGACGCGTTTTGCCCATTTGTAGATACGCTCGAGGTAACGGGCCTGCTCGCGATACATCTGCACGAGCGCTACGATCGCCTCCAGCGCTTCGTCCTCGGTGCGCACCATACCGAGCACTTCCGTGCCCTTGATATCGAGGCCGGCAGCACCTGCGAAATGGATCTCGTAGCCGGAGTCCACGCACACCACGCCGACATCCTTGCAGGTTGCCTCCGCGCAATTGCGCGGACAGCCGGAGACCGCCATCTTCACCTTGGCCGGCGTCCACGAACCCCACATGAACTTTTCGATGCGGATGCCGAGGCCGGTCGAATCCTGCGTGCCGAAGCGGCACCAGTCGGTACCAACACACGTCTTCACCGTGCGCAGCCCCTTGGCATAGGCATGACCCGAGACGAAGCCGGCCTTGCCGAGATCGGCCCAGACTGCAGGCAGGTCTTCCTTTCGGATGCCCAGCATGTCGATGCGCTGGCCGCCGGTGACCTTCACCGCCGGAATGGCGAACTTGTCGACCACATCGGCGATGGCGCGCAGCTCGGCCGCCGAAGTCATCCCGCCCCACATGCGCGGCACCACCGAATAGGTGCCGTCCTTCTGGATGTTGGCGTGAACGCGCTCGTTGATGAAGCGTGATTGGTAATCGTCGGCATATTCATTTGGCCAATCGGCGACGAGATAGTAGTTGAGCGCCGGCCGGCATTTCGCGCAGCCACAGGAGGTGCTCCACTCCAGTTCTTGCATCACAGCCGGGATGGTCTTCAGGCCTTTCGCCTTGATCAGCCGGCGTACCTCGTCATGGCCGAGTTCAGTGCAGCCGCACATCGGCTGCACGGCGGCCGGGTTGTAAGTATCGCCCAGCACCAGCGCCATCACCTTCTCGACCAGGCCGGTGCATGAGCCGCACGAGGCCGACGCCTTGGTGTGCGCGCGGACTTCGTCCAGCGACGTCAGTCCCTTTTCGCCAATGGCGGAAACGATTTCTCCCTTGCAGACGCCGTTGCAGCCGCAGATTTCCGCATCATCCGCCAGAGCCGCAACGGCCGCCAGAGGGTCCGTAGAAGCGCCCCCCTGGAAGGCCTGCCCGAAGATCAGGGTGTCGCGCATCTCGGAGATGTCGACTTCTTTCTTCTTGAGATCGTTGAACCAGGCGCCGTCCGCCGTCTCGCCGAACAGCACCGTGCCGATGATCCTGTTGTCCTGCAGGATCACGCGTTTGTAGACGCCGGCCGAGGCATCGCGCAGGATGATCTCCTCGCGATCCTCGCCATCGGCGAAATCGCCGATCGAATAGAGATCGATGCCGGTGACCTTGAGCTTCGTGGGCGTATCGGAATGGGTGAAGCGCCTGTCGTCGGCATCGGCCAGTTTCGCGGCCACCACCTTTGCCATTTCGTAGAGCGGCGCGACAAGGCCGTAGACATGGCCGCCAACCTCGACGCATTCGCCGAGCGCGAAAATATCCGGGTCGGATGTCCGCATGCAATCGTCGGTGACGATGCCGCGATTGACCTCGAGCCCAGCTTCCCTGGCGAGGCCGACATTCGGTCGGATGCCGACGGCCATCACCACCAGCGTGGCCGGGATGATCTCGCCGGTGTCGAGCTCGACACCCTGCACCTTGCCGGCGCCGACGATCTGCCTGGTGTTCGCCTTCGTCCTGACCGTGATGCCCCTCGCCTCCAGCTGCTTCTGGAGCAGATAGCCGGCGGCCGGATCGAGCTGACGTTCCATCAGTGTTGGCATGACATGCAGCACGGTGACGTCCATACCGCGCTCCTTCAGGCCGGCGGCCGCCTCAAGTCCGAGCAGCCCGCCACCGATCACCACCGCCCTGTCGCGCGACTGCGCGGCGAGAAGCATGGCGCCGACGTCGTCCAGATCGCGATAGGAGAGCACGCCGGGCAGATCCCTGCCGGGCACCGGGATGATGAAGGGCACCGAGCCGGTGGCGACGACAAGCTTGTCATAGGGCTCGGTCACGCCCTTGTCGGAGGTGACGATCCTGGCGCTTCGATCGATGGCGACGATCTTGTGGCCCTTGTAGAGCACGATGCCATGCTTGATGTACCAGCCATCGCCGTGAATGACGATTTCCTCATAGTCCTTCTCGCCCGACAGAACGGGCGACAGCATGATGCGGTCGTAGTTCACGCGCGGTTCGGCGTTGAAGATGGTGATCTGGTAGCGGCCGGGTGCAGCCTCGAGCAGATGCTCCAGCATGCGGCCTGGCGCCATGCCGTTGCCGATGATGACGAGTTTCTCTGACATAGTCTGGGGCTCCACTCGACTATTCCGCTGGGGAGACGGTGGCCCGTTCGGCCAGCGCGCGTGCTTGCTCCATCCGAAGGATGGCGAGATGCATCCAGGCAAGGCATGCGGCCACGACGACGAAAAGCAGCATGAAACAGCTCGACCAGACGTTGGTCAGGTCGTTGAGCGCGCCGAAGGCGATCGGCAGGACGAAGCCGCCGAGCCCGCCGATCATGCCGACGAGGCCACCGACGGCACCGACATTGCCGGGATAGTAGACGGGGATGTGCTTGTAGACCGCGGCCTTGCCGACAGCCATGAAGAAGCCGAGCACGAAGGCTATGGCGACGAAAGCGATCCAGCCGATCTCGAAATGAAAGGAGACCGGACCACTGATGCCGCGCACCGTGAAATCCGCCGCGGGCAAGGCCAGCACGGCGCAACACACCGCCGACACGGCGAAGGTCCAGTAAAGCACCGTGCGTGCGCCGATCCTGTCCGACAACACACCGCCATAGGCGCGGAAGATCGAGGCCGGGACCGAATAGGCGGCACCAACCATGCCTGCGGTGGCAATGTCGAAGCCGTAGACGCCGATCAGGTAGCGCGGCAGCCAGAGTGCCAGGGCGACGAAGCCGCCGAAGACGAAAAAATAGTAGAGCGCGAAACGCCAGACGCGGACATCCTTCAAGGGCTCGAATTCGGCCCGAAAGTTGCGTGGGGGATTGGCGCCGGTGACGCGCCGCTGCCGGATCACCGGATCGTCTTCGGCGCTGAACCAGAAGATGCACGCCATGAAGCCGAGCACGGACGCCCAGATGATCGCCACGTCCTGCCAGCCAACGGCCAGCATCACAAAGGGCGCCAGGAATTTCGTGATTGCCGCGCCGACATTGCCGACGCCGAATATGCCGAGCGCCGTGCCCTGCTTCTCAGCCGGGTAGAAGCGCGAAACATAGGCAACCCCGACAGCGAAGGAACCCCCCGCCAGACCAACGCCGAGTGCTGCGATCAGCATCTGCGGGTAAGTATGTGCGAAGGCCAGCAGAAAGGTGGCGATCGCCGCCGCCAGCATGATTGCCGAATAGACCAGACGGCCGCCAAAACGGTCGGTCCACACGCCAAGCATAATGCGGGCAAGCGAGCCGGAGAGGATCGGCGTGCCGACAAGCAGACCGAATTCGGTTTCGGAAAGCCCGAGCTCCTGTTTGATGCGTATGCCGATGATCGAAAAGATCGTCCACACGGCAAAGCACACCGTGAACGACAGCGTGGATAGGGTTAGCGCATGCGTGGCTGCCGGATCCCGGCTTTGTCGAAAAGATACGCCCATTGCTCGCTCCGTGTTCGGCATCGAAAGCGCCGCTCTGCGATTGAAAACAAAAAGGCTGCCGAACAGGCCGCGCGTCCGTACATCCGGGATCGCGTGGTGACCTGAACGGCAGCCTTGCCTGGTGCGCCCTTCGTTGGACGCAGAATTCGTGGCCCAGCCTTGGGCCTCGCTTGTTACAAAGCAGGATGCGTGCCAGTTTTGATCGGCAGAGTTTTATGCAATGAAATCAACAATCATTGGCATTATCGACGCGCGTGGCATCGTCCGGCGCTGGCAAAACTTCCGGCAAATGGCATATCGCAATGCACAAAAATGATGCAGCGCAAAAGAACGCCTAGGCTTTTGGCTCGGCGAGAAGCTGGCCTTGAATGTAGTCCCCGACGCGGTCGGGATCGAACACCGCCCCATCGAAGAAGCCGTCCGGTCCGAGAATGAGGCTGGCGCCGGCCGAACCGACCGGCGTCTCGGTGACCAGTGCACCTTCGACCTTGGCGTTCGCTCCCGGCAACGCCACGCCAACATCTCGCAAGGCCTGCCGGTAGAGGTCAGGACGATAGGTTTCGCGCGCGATCGCTTCGTTGGCCGGGTTGGCCTCGATCTGTCCCCAGCGGGCCATCTGGCTGTAGAACCAGAGCGCGTGGCTCTTCCAGGGAAAGGTGGCGGCCTTGGCATGGGGCACGAAGAAATCCGGTGTCACAACCTCGCCACCGTCGCCGGTCTGGATCAGTCCGGAGAGCGCCGGCTTCAGCCATTCGACTGGACAATCGACATAAGCAGGCCCGGCCATCAGTTCCGCCAGCTCGCCATGGTTGCCGCTGTCGCCGCTCCAGGCGGCGGCGCGGTAAAGAGCTCGCAAAAGCGCCGACAGCGCCTCGGGCTCTGCCTCCGCCCACTCGGCAGCGACACCCAGCACCTTTTCCGGACTGGAACGCCATATCCTGGCCTTGGTGGTGACGATGCGTCCGACGCCCTTCGCCACCGCCGCCGTGTTCCAGGGTTCACCGACGCAATAGCCGTCGATGCGCCGGGCGCCGAGTGCATCGGCCATGAAGGATGGCGGCACGATGATGATCTCGATATCGCGATCAGGGTCGACGCCGCAGGCAGCAAACCAGTAGCGCAATTCGTAGTTATGGCCCGAATGGGGATGCACGACGCCGAAGCGCAGCGGCGACCCGCCCGCCGCCTTGCGGTGCACCACGACGGCCGCCAGCGCTGCCCCGGTGGATCGGGGGTCGAAATCCGAGGCCGCATCCTGCGCCAACATCTCGTCCCAAAGGTCGCGCGAGACGGTCACCGCATTGCCGCCCAGGCCAAGCGCCATCGGCGCTATGGTGCGCGCGGCGAGCGGTGTCAGGCCCAGATTGCAGGCGATCGGCATCGGTGCCAGCATATGCGCGACGTTGAAATGGCCGACGGCGAGCCGATCGCGGATGCTTGCCCAGGAATTCTCCCTGGTGAGAACGAGGTCGATGCCTTCGTCGGCCGCGAAACCCAGTTCGCGTGCAGCAACCAGCACGGCACTGTCGAGCAGCGGCAGGAAGCCAGCGGATATCTGATGGGCCGGGCTCATTGATCGTCTCCAGCGCCCAGCAGGCCCGCGGTTGTAACCAGGGCCTGCGCCACGTCACTGATCTTGCGGTTCTGGTTCATGGCGGTCTTGCGCAGTAGGGCGTAAGATTCCTGCTCGGAGAGCCCGCGCGATTTCATGAGGATGCCCTTGGCGCGCTCAACCGTCTTGCGGCTTTCCAGTTCGGTGCGCGCTTCCTCGAGTTCGCGTTCCATCCGCGAAAACGCATTAAAGCGGCTGATCGCCATGTCGAGGATCGGCTTCACCCTCTCCTTCTTCAGGCCGTCAACGACATAGGCCGAGACGCCGGCATCCACCGCCGCCTCGATCCAAGCGGTGTCGGAGCGATCGACGAACATGGCAATGGGTCGCTTCACCGCACGCGAGAGCTGGAACATGTTCTCCAACATGTCCCGGTTGGGATTCTCGATGTCGATGACGATCACATCCGGCTCAAGTGCCGCGATGCGGGCGGCGATGCCGGTCACATCGTCGACAAGCACCACCTCGGTGTGACCAGCCTCGCGCAGCCCTGCCTCGATGATCGAGGCTCGGAGCCGATTCTCGTCGATGACCAATACGGTAAGGGCCGCGCCTCGCATGCCTCATCCTGCTCCGCCTGGAGTTTTGTGCAATGCGACAAAAACATCAACAGGTTCGGCGGCCGAAAAGGAGCCGAGAGTGGTCCTTCTGCTTACAGTCGAACGGATCAGTAAGCGGCCGCTTTGTTCAGGACCCAGTATTGGGGCCAGCCTTCTGCCCGAGGACAACAAAGCGCAGGAAGAAGTTAACGCTATCCGATCGAATATCTCCACATAGACATCGCTGAAGTGCCTACCGCGAAAGCTCTATTTCTTCGTCGCTTATCGACCGGCTGTCCGAGTTCACCTTTGACACCTTTGGACAGGTGCCAATGTCCGTACAGCCGCCACGTTCATCAAGGCTCTGATCGCATCAGTGCCTATGACATCCAAACGGTTCTCACCGATGACAGAAGCCAGTTCTGCGACCTGCCGTCCCGAAATCTCTTGCGACCGCGCGACCATGCATGCGCTACCCGTGCCGATATCGGAACGCACTTGGGGAAACTTGGTACTTTTGCCGAAAAGCCGTCGCCAGATGCGCTGAATCCGAGAAGCCGGTTTCGAGGGCAATCGCCGTGATGGGCAGCGTGCTGTTTTCCACGAGAAAGCGTGCGTACCGCAGCCGGGTCTCCAGAATGAAGCGTTTGGGGGTCATTCCAACGTGCTTCTGGAACAGGCGTGCGAACTGGCGTGGCGAAAGGCCTACGGTATCTGCGGCCAGTTCCGGCGACATATCGCGGCCCTTGCGGCTTTCGATCAGCACGATGGCTCGCTGGATGCGGGTGTCGACGGCGTAGCGGTACGAATGGGCGCGCTCGTGATCGAAGACGCTCAGCGTTTTCTGCTCGGTCAATGAAAGCTGGTGAACGGCTTTCGCAGCCCGATCCGGCCCGCAATGGTTGCGGATCAGTTCGGTCATCAGCGAGAGAATGGAAATGCCGCCGGGCACCGTGATCCTGCCATTCTCGATCAGGAAATCGTCGCGAACCGACAAGGCCTGGCGGGGAAAGGCAAGGCGGAAGTCCTCGGCGTGGAAGGGATGGATCGCGGCCTTGCGACCGGCGAGCAATCCTTCCTGCGCCAGAACGAAGGCGCCAGTGCAGACACCGATGACGGGAACACCCGCCGCCGCCGCGACGCGAATATAGTCGCGGTGCGAGGCGGGCGCGGTTCGCAAATGCGGCAGCAGGCCGCCGATAGCAACGATATAATCGAAGTCAGTCGGGTTGATGTAGGGCGCGTCTGCCTGCACGCGAATACCGCAGCTTGCAGCAGTGGCAACGCCCGGCTTGCCCATGATCGACCAGCGGCAGTGGAGCGGGCGGGAATTGTCGGCGAAATCCGCAGCATGGCGCAAGGGCTCTACGACGCCGGTCAGCGACATCATGGGAAAGGTCGGCCAAAGCAGAATGCCGATGGAAATATCAGGCTTGTGCTCGCGCGCCGAAAGCAGCCTTTCCGCCCAGAGGGCATCGAGCCAGCGGACATAGTCCGCCTCGCTCTGCGTGCTTGGAGCACTGTCCTCAACGGTCATGGTTACCCCCCTCCTCGCACGATAGGATGACCGCGCCGATTTTCAAAGAAAAAGTCTTTTTTTTACAATTCAGCCCTCGTCTTCGATGCCAGACTGCCCCTCGTTAAACGCGATATCCGGAGCAACAAGGACTGCCGGATAGGGGAACCAATAATTTCAAGGATCGAACAAATGGCACTTTCTCTTTCGAGAAGGCTGGCGGTGTGTGCGCTGCTGGCAGGCGGGAGCTTCTTGGCATTCTCGCCCTTGGCGCAGGCTTTCGAACTGGTCGAGCAGGGCAAGCTGACCGTCGCCTTCACTGGCGACATGCCGGGTTCCGGTTGGCAGGACGGCAAGATGATCGGCTATGACGGCGAGATCATGCAGAAGATCGCCGACAAGCTGGGACTCAAGCTCCAGCCGGCGCTGATGGAATGGTCCGGCACCATCGCTTCGGTGGAAGCGGGCCGCGTCGACGTCATGCTCGGCACCATGGGCTGGACGGAAAAGCGCACCAAGATCATGACGCTTTCCGAGCCGATCCATTACTTCAAGAACGGCATCATGCAGTCGTCGAAGACGAACTGGGACAAGCTGTCCGACCTCGAAGGCAAGAAGGTCGGAACCATCACCGGCTTTTCCTTCGTGCCGGAGCTCAAGAAGATCAAAGGCCTCGAGCTTTCTCTCTACGACACCTCCGACGCCGCCGTGCGCGACCTGATCGCGGGCCGCATCGACGCCGTGATCGGCGATCCTCCCGTCGTGTCGTATGCGATCAAGAAAAACCCCGAATGGAACATGCAGTTCCTCGCCTTCACCGACAGCAATGCGGATTTCCCCTTGCTCACCGGTCTCGGCCAGGTCGTCTACGGCTTCAACAAGAAGAACGACGATCTGCGCCAGAAGGTGGACGCCATCATCGGCGGCATGTGGAAAGGCTGCGAGATGAAGGAGATAGGCGCCCGCTACGGCCTGGCCGCCGATGTCTGGTACAGGCCCGCCGGCGAGAACTTCCGCGCCGGCGTCGATCGCCCCGCCGACTACAAGCTGCCCTCCTGCAAGGCGGGTGGCTGACGCTTCGATCCGGGGCAGAGGCCGCCGCCTCTGCCCCGATTCAAGCCCGGGCGCGTTGAGATTCAGGCCAGGCCGGCATCACCTGAATCTCAACGCGCCCTGTTCAATGACAAAAATGGGGAACGGCATGAACCCGCTGCTGAGCGTCACGGGCCTGCGCAAGAATTACGGACTGGTCGAGGTTCTGAAGGGAATGGATTTCGAGGTGACCGCCGGCGAGAAGATCGCGCTGATCGGCCCTTCGGGGTCGGGAAAATCCACCTGCCTGCTCTGCCTGAACTTCCTCGAAAAGCCGAATGCCGGCGAAATCCACCTGGATGGCGAGCGGATCGGCGTCAAGCTCGGGCGGGCGATGAGCGATCGTCAGCTCGCGCCGCAGCGGGCCGAAATGGGCATGGTGTTCCAGCTTTTCAATCTCTGGCCGCACCTTTCGGTGACGGAGAACGTGGCGATCGCCGCCCGCAAGGTGCGCGGACTTTCGGCAAGGGAAGCGCATGAGCTGGCGCTGGAAATGCTCGCCAAGGTCCATATGACCCATCGCGCCGATGCGTCGCCGCTGGAGCTCTCCGGTGGTCAGCAGCAGCGTGTGGCGATTGCCCGGGCACTGGCGCAGAAACCCAAGCTGATGCTGTTCGACGAACCGACCTCCGCGCTCGATCCGGAGCTGGTGCATGAAGTGCTGAAGGTGATGGAGGAGCTGGCCGCCGAGGGGCGCACCATGCTGATCGTCACCCACGAGATCGCGTTTGCCCGCGACATCGCCGACCGGGTCATGTTCCTCGACGGTGGCACCATCGTCGAGCAGGGGCCGGCGCGGGAGCTGATACTCTCTCCTCGCGAGGCAAGAACCCAGGCCTTCCTGAAACAGATCCGGCACTGAGGACCCGCGCCATGTCCGGACTGTCGACCTTCATCATGGTGCTGGAAGGGTTGCTCGCCGGGGTCGGCGTCACCGTTCTGGTCACGCTGGCATCGCTCGCGCTCGGTGTCGCTCTCGGTTTCGGCCTCGCCCTTCTGCGCGTTTTCGGCGGCCTGCGGCCGGTTCATTTCCTGATCGACGCCTATTGCGAGATCATGCGCAACATCCCGGCGCTCACCCACCTGTTCATCCTCTATTTCGGATTGGCGAGCATCGGCTTCAGATTGTCCGCGATTGTCGCGGCGATCCTCGGCCTCGGACTGATCGGCGGGGCGGTCACCTGCGACCTGTTCCGCTCCGGCTTCGCAGCGTTGCCGAAAGGCCAGCGTGAAGCAGCGCTTGCGGTCGGCTTCACACCCTTCCAGACGATTTTCGACATCCTGACACCGCAGGCGCTGCGCATCGCGCTTCCGCCGCTCGGCAACTATGCAGTGCAGCTACTCAAGGATACATCGATCGTCTCCGCCATCGCCGCGCCGGAAATCATGTTCTACGCGCGATCCATGGTGACGTCCTCTTTCCAGACCACGCTGATCTACGTGACGGTGGCCGGTCTCTATCTTCTCCTTGGCATGCCGCTGATGCAGGCGATCCGCTTCCTCGAAAGCCGCTACGGGAGGCTGAAGGCATGAGCGGCTTCGTCGAACCTTATTTCGAATACGGCAAGGAGTGGCTTCCGCTTCTGGTCAAGGCCATGGGCACGACCGCCCTGCTTTCAGGTTGCGCCTTCACCTTGTCGCTGGTGTTCGGACTGTTGTTGGCGCTGTGCCGGAATGCGCGGTCGCGGACGCTGCGCCATTTCGCTACGGTCTATGTCTCGGTGGTTCGCGGCGTGCCGCTGCTCGCCATCCTGTTCCTGCTCTATTTCGGCCTGCCGGGCATCGGCATCACTTTCGATGCCTTCACAGGCGCGGTTCTGGGGCTGGCACTTGCCTTCGCGGCGCAGGTCGCGGAATTGTTCCGCGCCGGCCTTGTGGCGATCCCGAAGGGCCAGCGCGAGGCGGCGCTCGCCGTCGGCTTCACGCCCTTTCAGAGCTTTGCCCTGATCATATTGCCGCAAGTGGTGCGCATCGTCATCGCACCGCTCATCGTCACCTTCGTCTCGCTGCTCAAGGATTCCTCGCTCGCCTCGCTCATCACGGTGGATGAGCTGGTGCTGACCGGCCGGGCCATGGCGACGGAATACTTCCTGCCGCTTCAAATCTATCTGGCCGTGGGGCTGTGCTATTTCCTCATAGCCTGGCCGTTCTCGCTTCTTTCGCGGCGGCTCGTACGCCCTGCCGGCTAAATTCCAATCACGAGACAAGACAATGACGACCTCAACGCATGATCGCGGCGCGACGTGCCGGCAGCCCAACCGCCGTCCCGTCATCCTGATGACGCCTGACTTCAGGCTATCCGCCGAAGGCTGGACCGAACGCGAATATGTCGTTCGGGCGAATTACGCCGAAGCGATAGCCGAGGCCGGCGGCACCGCGCTGATCCTGCCCTACGAAGCGCTCGACATTGCCGCCACGCTGGAACTTGCCGACGGCGTGATGATCACGGGCACCGCACCGGGCCAGCAGGCCAGTCCGGAGCGGCGTGAATTCGAACGCGAGCTTGTGCGGCAGACGCTGGAAGCAGGAAAGCCGCTGCTCGGCGTCTGTCACGGCATGCAACTGATCGGCGAATGGCTGGGTGGCACATTCGTCACCAGCCTGCCACGGCCTGCCGGAGAACCGGTTGAACACATGCCAGGCGCAGTTCCCGATCGCCTGGCCCATGGCGTCACAGTCGAGGCCTCCAGCGATCTCGCTCGCCTTCTCGGCGGCGGCTCGGCCGAAGTGAACAGCCTGCATCGGCATGCCCTCACGGAGGGCGAACGGTTTCGTGTCGTGGCGCGGGCGCCGGACGGCGTCGTCGAGGCCTTCGAGGGCAATACGAGCGGCTTCTGTCTGGGGGTGCAATGGCATCCCGAATATCGGCTGACCGACTTCGACAAGGCGATCCTGCGCGATTTCGTGGAACGCAGCACAAGGCGTCCCCGCCGCAAGACCGCATCCGGTGCCCCTTGTGCCGTTCGGAAACGCCTCGATGCCCTCGGCCTTGGCCTGCCGGAAGCAGCCGCGCCCCCCGGCGCATTCGTCGGTGCGATCCGCAACGGCGGTATCGTGACCGTGTCCGGGCAGGTTCCGATCAAGGACAAGGCTGTCCTCAGGGCAGGCCATCTGGGCAAGGACGTCTCCCTAGAAGCAGGGCGCGAATGCGCACGCTGGGCATTGCTCAATGCCCTGGCGCAATTGGAGCGCATCGCCGGCCGGCTCGACCGGGTGAAAGGGTTCGTACGGCTCGCCGGATACGTCGCCGCAGCCCCGGACTTTACCCAGCATGGCGCGGTCGTCGATGGCGCTTCCGAAATGCTGCGCGAGGCGTTTCCCGAATGCTGGCCACATGCGCGGATCGCCGTTGGCGTGGCCTCGCTGCCCCGTGGCGTGCCCGTGGAAATCGAGCTGACGGCCGTCCTCAGCAGCGCAGAGGCCTGAGGCCATGCGAATTGCGGTTGTCGGCGCAGGCGTGGTCGGGGTCGCGTCGGCCTATCTGCTGGCTCGCGCCGATCATGAGGTGATCCTGATCGACGCGGCTGCAGAGCCGGGTTGCGGGGCGAGCGCCGGCAATGCAGCCCAACTTTCCTGGGCCTATGGCGATGCCATGGCCTCGCCCGCGCTTTTGAAGCATCTGCCGGCCATCCTCGCCGGCCGAGATCCGGCGTTCCGGGTTCGCTGGAGGCTTGATGCCGATTTCCTGGTCTGGGGGCTGCGCTTCATGGCGAACATGCCGGCCCGGCGCTGGTGGAACAACACAAGCGAGATCCTGCAACTGGCCGATGAATCGCGCCGGGAAATGGCGAAGCTGCTGGCGGAGACGGAAATTGCTTTCGACTATCGCATCGCTGGCAAGCTGCACCTTTATCCTGACGCAAAGGGCCTTGCTGCGGCCCGGCTGACCATCGAGCGCAAGCGGCGGCTTGGCTTCGATCAACGTCTCCTGTCGCGCTGCGAAGCCGAAGAAGTGGAGCCGGCCCTGAAGACTTATCAGGGAGAAATCGCTGGCGCCGTTTACACGCCCGGCGACGCTCTTGGCGACGCGGTCGCCTTCTGCCGTCAACTGACGGATTTCATGGTGTCCAAAGGTCGGGTTTCGGCATGCTTCGGACGCAAGGTGGCCGGATTCGATCAGCACAAGGGACAGCTCTCGGCGGTACGGCTTACCGATCGCGATCCACTTGTCGTCGATGCCGCGGTCGTCACGGCGGGACCGTTGATCCATACGCTGGTCGCCGACCTGCCCGAAGCCGCTGAAATCCAGCCCGTGCGCGGCTATTCCCTGACCGTGCCTTGGCGGGAAGGAGCGCCGCGTGTCAGCTTGACGGATGTGAAGCGCAAACTAGCCTTCGCAACAATCGGTCAACGGCTGCGCGTTGCAGGGCTTGCCGACATCGAGCGGCCCGGCTCGGGCTTCGACGCGGATCGGTTCGGCATCCTGCGGGAGGTCGCCAGCGCCGTGTTGCCTGCCTGCTTCGACCGCCCGCCGGAAGAAGTCCGCTGGTCCGGCGAACGCCCGATGACGCCATCCTCCCGGCCGATCATCGCTCCCTCCCGCAGGATGCGCGGTCTCTATATCAATGCCGGGCACGGCATGCTTGGATGGACCCTCGCCCTCGGTTCCGCAAGACGGATAGCAAACCTGGTTGCCTGATGGGATCGATGTGCCAGGCCTATTGAATGCGAGCAGCCGAACGCGTCGACGATGCCAATAGGCAAGCCGTGCCATCCACCCGCCAGAGAACCATTTCATACAGTATCCACAAAGCTGACATCCGCATCTCACGCCTCGAGTGCAGGCACGTATCGGGTCCGGTTGTACAACGAACGTTAGCTGCTGTGAGTTGCTAAGGATGTCCGAAAATGGCGCAACCACGGCATCAGCGTGGTTCGTGTTTTCTCTCTGATGGACACAACCAATAGTGACCAGCAAACCGACCAGCAAATAGCTGACATGCATTGGCACCGCGCGGCACTCACGATGCAGCTGATACGTTGATTTCTTTCGATTATTTTTCACATTGGCACGCATGCCAAAAGGTGACTGGTGGGCCCGGAGGGACTCGAACCCCCAACCAAGCGGTTATGAGCCGCCGGCTCTAACCATTGAGCTACAGGCCCCACGCGGGCTGGATTAGTGTTTTTCTTGATCCCGCACAAGGCTTTAGAGGCGGTCTGGCCAAGATCGCCCAAATCAATCCATATTCGCTGCCTATTCGAGCTCTCGCCCTTGGCGAACAACGGAGTTTTTCGATGACCAGAGCCTTTTTGCCCCTCGCTTTTGCCGCCGCCGTCGCCCTTCCTGCAATCGCCGGCGCAGCCGAAGCCCCGCAACAGCCGTCGCCGCGCATCATCGTTTCCGGCGAAGGCGAGGCCACCGTGGCGCCGGACCTTGCACTTTTGTCGCTCAGCGTCATGCGCGAGGCCAAGACCGCGCGCGAAGCGCTCGACGCCAACAACGACGCCATGGCCGCCGTCATCGCGGCGATGAAGTCGGCCGGCGTCGCCGAGCGCGACCTGCAGACGGCGGGCATCCAGATCAACCCGCGCTACAATTATTCGAACAAGCCCGATGGCGGCCAGACCGCCGAATTGGTCGCCTATCAGGTCACCAACACGCTGTCCGTGCGGGTGCGCGACATTTCCAAGACCGGCGAGATCCTCGACAAGGCGGTGTCGCTCGGCGTCAACCAGGGTGGCGGTATTTCCTTCACCAACGAGAACCCGGCCGCCGTCATCGGCGAGGCCCGCAAGAAGGCGGTGGCCGACGCCATCGCCAAGGCCAAGACCTTGGCCGAGGCCGCCGGCGTCAGCGTCGGCAAGGTGCTGGAGATCACCGACCAGAACTTCATGTCGCCGCCCATGCCGATGAACGCCAAGGCTTATGACGCCGCCGGCGCCTCGGTTCCGGTGCAGGCCGGAGAAAATGCCTACCGGGTGATGGTCAACGTCACCTTCGAGCTGAAGTAAAAAGAGGCGCGGCGCGACTGGATGGTCGCGCCGCGCGCTCTCTTTTCCAGGACTGCAAATGAAAAAACCCGGAGGATCGTTCCTCCGGGGTTTTTCGTTCGCGTTGCGCCAGACGCCGTGCCTTAGCGGTAAAGCACCGGGCAGCCGCGCTCGCGGCCGAACACCACCATGGTGCGTTCGCCGTCCTGGCGGCCGGCAACCTTGATGACGCGGCGGTTCACATCGACGATGCGGGCGCGCCAGATGCCCATGCGCTCGGCCTTGTTCAGCGCCCATTCCGGCGAACAGCCGCGGCGCCAGTCGCGATCGCGACCCCAACCGCGCTCGTCGCTCCAGCGGTCGCGGCGCCAGTCACGATTGTCGTCGCGCTCGCCGGCATAGACGCCGAAGCGCGGCTCGCCGCTGCCGAAATTCAGATAGACGCCGTCGGCCTGGGCGGTGGTAGGAACCGCGGCAAGCGCGCTGAAACCGACGAGAGCCGAGAGCGCGGCAGCCTTGATCTTGGTCAACATGGTCTTCTCCTTGTCAGAAGCGTTGGTTGCTTGGTCTTCAAACCCTGTTCGCCGAAGCGATGACGCAACCATAGAAAGGCCCGGCTGAACCGAACGGGAACCGCATGTTCATGCGAGGTTCATTTGGCCGGTGGCCATAGTCGGGCATGGAAAAGGAACCGCGCCTGCGCCGCGCGCATGCTTGTTCGACCGGCAAAACGGGCCCCTCAGGGCTCCTCGTCGAGCACGTAGTCGAAATAGTCTTCCGGCTCGGCGAGCTCGCTCTCGCTGGCGCTGACGCGGCCGCGCATCGAGACGCCGGCTTCGTGCACCGTCTCGGCGCTGCCCGAGACAAGCGGGTGCCACCAGTAGAGGTCATGGCCCTCGGCGACGAGGCGATAGCCGCATGTGGACGGCAGCCAGCTGATGGTGCGCACATTCTGCGGCGTCAGCCCGACGCAGTCGGGAACCCGCGCCAGGCGGTTGGCATAGTCGGCGCAGCGGCAGGTTCCGGCATCGAACAGCCGGCAGGCGACGCTGGTCCAGTAGATCTCGCCGCTGTCCTCGTCCTCGAGTTTCGACAGGCAGCATTTGCCGCAACCGTCGCACAGCGATTCCCACTCGGCCGGAGACATCTCCTCCAGCGCCTTCGTCTTCCAGAACGGTTGCGTTGCCATCGCAGGGATGTGGCGCGCCGGAACCGCCGCGTCAAGCGCGCAGCGCCAATGTCATCAAAGCGCCCATTCGATATCCCTATCCTCGTTGCCACACCCCACGCCGGCCCCGATTGCCACGTTTATGGGCCTCGGCAGCGCCACATACCCCGTCAAGGAGATCAGATATGAAGCGCCAACCACGCATCCTCGCCGGTACGGCCCTTGGCCTGCTGATGGCTTCATCGCCGCTTGCCGCCTTGCCATTGCAGAATGACACCGCTCTCCGTTCGGTGACCGCCCTGCCGCTGATCCTTGCCCAGGCCGAAGGCGGCGGCGAGGCGACCGACGGCGGCCCGGCGCCGGCCGAACAGGCCGCCCCGGAGCCGCAGCCGGCGCCCGAACCTGTTGCGGTGCCCGAGCCCGTCGCCTTGCCCGAACCGGTGGCACAGGCTGCGCCGGCACCGCAGATAGAAGCCCAGACCGAAGCGCCGGCGCCAGCGGAAGAGCCGGCGGAACAGAAACCGCACAAGAAGAAGCCGGTCGAGGAACAGGCTGAGCCCGTCCCTCGGAAGCAGCCGCAAGCCGAAGCTCCGGCCGCCGAACCGGAGCAAAAGCCGCGCAAGAAACAGCCAGTCGAGGAACAAGCCGAGCCAGCGCCTCGGAAGCAACCCCAGGCCGAGGCCCCGGCCGTGGAGCCTGAGCAGAAACCGCACAAGAAAAAACCGGTCGAGGAACAGGCTGAGCCCGCCCCTCAGAAGCAGCCGCAAGCCGAAGCTCCGGCCGCCGAACCGGAGCAGAAGCCGCGCGCCAAGAAGGAAAAGCCGGCCGAGGAACAGCAGGAACCGGTCAAGAAGCCGGCAGCCGAAGAGAAACCCGCGCCCGAAGTGAAGCCGGCGCCGGCGGAAAAACCCGCCGAGCAGCCCAAAGCCAAGCCCGCGCCAGCCGAGGAGCCTGCCGCCAAACCCGCCGAAAAGCCTGCCGAAGGCGAGCAGAAACCGGCGGCCGAAAAACCGAAACCGGCGCCCGAGGGTGAAAAGCCCGCCGCCGAAAAACCGGCGGCGGAAAAGCCTGCCAAGCAGCCGGAGGCATCGCCCGCACCGGCCGAAAAGCCTGCGGAAGGCGCCAAGCCGAAACCCGAGACCAGCGAAGAGCCGGCCAAGGAAGGGCATAAGCCTGTTCCCGCCGAGGGCGAAAAGAAGCCAGGCGAGCAGCCCGAGGCCAAGCCGCAGCCTGGCGAGAAACCAGCAGAAGGTGAGCAGAAACCGGCAGCGGAGCAACCCAAGCCCGCGGCGGAACAGCCCAAGCCCGCGGAAAAGCCGGTCGAGGGCCAGGCGCCGGCCAATCCCAATGCCGCGCCGATCTTCGACAGCCAGAAGCAGCCGGAGCGCCCGGCCGAGGGCCAGAAGGGCGAACCGGCCAAGCCGCAGCCCGGCCAGGCGACAACCCAGCAGCCGGCGCAGCAACCTGTTCAGCCGGCCCAGCAACCCGCGCAGAAACCGGCGGAAAAGCCAGCGCCGCCGCCGGTCGACGACAAGGCCGCCCAGGCGACGATCCAGCCGGAGAAGATCGCGCCCGTCACCCAGGAGAAGGGCACGCGGCTGGAACGCGCGCCCGACTTCGACGTGCGCAAGATGCAGCGCCCGGAAGGAGCCGACATCGTCAAGAATTTCGGCGACCGCACCATCATCCAGTTCAACAACCAGATCATCGTCGAGAGCAACGACCGCCCGCGCCTCACCCGCGACGCGCAGGATGTCTATTACGAAGACCTGCCCGGCGGCCGCACCCGCGAAACCGTGGTGCGCGACAACGGCAACCAGATCATCACCGTTCGCAACCGCTACGGCGATATCGTGCGGCGTTCGCGCATCACCCCGGACGGTCGCGAATATGTGCTGAGCTATGTCGACGAACGCTATTATGAGGAAATGCACGACTGGCGTGACCCAGGCGACGACCTGCCACCGATCTATGTCGATATCCCGCGCGACGAATACATCCTGGAATCCGAGCGCGTACGCAGCCCCGACGACTATTATGTCTTCCTCGAGCGGCCGCCGGTGGAGAAGGTCCGGCGCCTCTATTCGATCGACGAGGTCAAGCGCTCGGCCCGCGTGCGCGACATCGCCCGACGCATCGATCTCGACACGCTGAACTTCGATTTCGGCTCGTCGACCATTGCCGAGAGCGAAGTCGAGAAACTGCAAGGCGTGGCGGACGCCATGCAGAAGCTGCTCGCCAAGAACCCGGCCGAAACCTTCCTGATCGAAGGCCATACCGACGCGGTCGGCTCCGATCTCGCCAATCTGGCGCTGTCGGACCGGCGCGCCGAGGCCGTGGCCAACGCGCTCACCAATGTCTTCGACATCCCGCCGGAGAACCTGACCACGCAGGGTTATGGCGAGCGCTATCTCAAGATCAACACGCAGAAGCCGGAACGCGAGAACCGTCGTGTCGCCATCCGCCGCATCACGCCGTTGGTGGCCCCGGTTGCTAACGCTAAATAGGCGGTGAAGGCGCTAGGGCATTGATTCGCCACAATGGGAGCCCCAAATGTTAATGGGGTTCCCTGCCCTGTCCCGTCTCCAGCGGGACATCAAGAGGCCCGGCCGGCTTACTCCACCGACCGGGCCTTCTTTTGGAAAGGCATGGCCGGCATCTTGCCAAGATCGTGCCTCTCGCCCAAAAACGACAGCGGTTAGCGCCTGTTGAACTGCCGCCTTGCAGGCCGACATCGTTCCGCCCTCAACACGCCCAGAAGCACGGACGCCTTTTTATGAAACGCCTCGAACTTGCCGTCGAATCCATCATCCTGGCCTCGCGCTGGCTGCTGGTGGTTTTCTACCTCGGGCTCGGCCTGGCGCTCGCCATCTACGCGATGTCCTTCGCCAAGAAACTCTACGAATTCATCTCCAAGGTCATGATCCTGGACGACACCGACACGATCCTGAAGATCCTCGGCCTGATCGACGCAGCCCTTGTCGCCTCGCTGGTGGTAATGGTCATCATCTCCGGCTACGAAAACTTCGTCAGCCGCTTCGACGAGCATGAAGGCAAGGTGCACTGGCTGGGTACCATCGACGTCGGCTCGCTGAAGGTGAAGGTCGCCTCGACGATCGTGGCCATTTCCTCGATCCACCTCCTGCAGGTGTTCCTCAACTCCTCGTCCTATTCGACCGAGCAGTTGATGTGGCTGACCCTGATCCACCTCACCTTCGTCCTGTCGGCGCTGATGCTGGCCTATATCGACCGGCTGATGGGCCACGGAAAGGGCGGGAAGAAAGTGTCGGAAGATATCTGACCGGCGCAGCCCGGTTCGCAACCGGGCTCAGAACAGCCCGGTCAGCTTGGTGTCGCTGCGCGCGAAAACCTCGTCCGGCACGAAGAAGTCGCCGGCCAGCGCGCCCTTGGCGCCCGGCGCGTAGTGCGAGAAATCGGTGATGCCCTCGGCGCGCAGTACCTCTTCATCGATATAGAAATTGCCCGTCGCCTCGCCAGACGGCCGGGTCAGGATGGCGTGCGCCGCATCGGCCATGATCTCCGGCGACCGGCTCATCGCGGCGACCGTGTTGCCGCCCAGAAGATTGCGCACCGCAGCCGTATCGATCGTCGTCAGCGGCCACAGGGAATTGACCGCAATGCCGGCGGAAGCGAACTCCGCGCTCATGCCCAGCGTGCACATCGACATGCCGAATTTCGCCATCGTGTAGGCGACATGGCCCTTGAACCACTTGGCTTTCATGTCGAGCGGCGGCGCCAGATTCAAAATGTGAGGATTTTGCGCCAACTTCAGGTGCGGAACGCACATTTTGGAGACCAGGAACGTGCCGCGCGTGTTGATCTGGTGCATCAGATCGTAGCGCTTCATGTCGGTTTCCAGCGTGCCGGTCAGCTGGATGGCGCTGGCATTGTTGATGCAGATGTCGATGCCGCCGAAGCGCTCGACTGTCTTCGCCACTGCCTCCGCCACCTGCGCTTCCTCGCGGATGTCGCACAGCACCGGCAGCGCCTCGCCGCCGGCCTGCTCGATCTCCTGCGCCGCCGTGTGGATCGTGCCCGGCAGCTTCGGATGCGGGGTGTCGGTCTTGGCGGCGATGGTGACGTTGGCGCCATCGCGTGCGGCGCGCAGCGCGATCGCCAGGCCGATGCCTCGCGAGCCGCCCGAAATGAACAGCGTTTTTCCCTTGAGCGACATGATGCGGCCTCCCTGCAGCGATGGCCGATCCTTGCCCGGCTGCCACCATCGCGCAAGGGCGAACCGGCCAACGCCGTGGTGACGCTGCGGAGGCCCACCTTTCCTGGGCGCGATTGCAGCGTCGCGATGGCGAGTATATATTCTATATAAAAAGGTAGAACATATAATGGCGTTGTCGATCAAGAATGCACAGGTCGAGAAACTGGCGCGCGAACTGGCGCGGCGTCGACGCGTGTCGGTGACCGAAGCGATCCGGCAAAGCCTTGAGCGCGAGGTGGCGCGCGAAAGGCTGGTGCCACGCGAAGCGCCGAATGACATGTACAACAAGCTGATGGCGATCGTTGAGCGTTCCGCCCTAATCCCAACGGACACCGATCTGACCGAGGACGAGATCCTCGGCTATGACGAATTCGGGATCCCCTCGAAGTGATCGTCGACACTTCGGTGCTGATCGCAATTCTGCTGGCTGAAGAAGGCTTCGAGAATTATCTGCGCGTTCTGCAGCAGGCGCCGTTGAAGCGCATCGCTGCTCCGACCTTGCTGGAAGCCACGATGGTCATCCTCGGCAGGAAAGGCGAACAAGGGCCCGAACTTCTCGATGATCTGCTGCGGACGGCACAAATCGAAACCACAACCTTCACTCCAGACCATGCCGCCGTCGCCCGTCAGGCCTTCCTGCGTTACGGCAAGGGGCGCCACGCCGCTGGCCTGAATTTCGGCGATTGCATTTCCTACGCCACGGCCAAGCTGGAAGCGATGCCGCTGCTGTTCAAGGGCGACGACTTCCGCCAGACCGACATCGAGGCAGCAGCCTGACAGGACATGCAAAAGATCTCGACGGGGCCGGCCGCGCTGCAATCCCAACGCGCCCTAGACCAGCACCAGCCCTTGCCGCATGGCGATGGCAATCGCGTCAGTGCGGTTGGCTGCGCCAAGCTTGGTCAGGATCGCCGCGACGTGGAACTTGGCGGTGTGCACGGAAATGTCGAGCCGGCGGGCGATCACCTTGTTGGGCGCGCCTTCGGCGAGCAGTGCCAGCACCTCGGCTTCGCGCGGCGACAGCGCCGGCCGCACCGCCCCATCATGGTCCGCCGAGCCGTTTGCATGGTCGTCCGGCTCCGCCGCGAAGCCGGTCGGTTCGAAAGCATCCTCGTCGCGCACCGCATGGTATCCGGCCGTCGCCAGGCGGGCGGCAGCGGCGATCAGCCCGTCCTCGGCATTGGGCGGCAAAACAGCGAAGACGCGACCGGCGCCACCATTGACCGCCGGAACCGGACGGGCCGACAACAGCACCAGCGGCACGTCCAAAGGAAAGGCTGCGTTGTCGACAATTGCCACATCGATGCCGGCCGCGCTGCCCACAGTTACGGGCGTGAAGTCCTCGCCGGCAGCCAGCGACGCCGACAGCCGCTCGGCCCGCCCGGCATCGCCGAGCGCGATCAGCACTGTCAGTCGTCTGCTCTCTGCCATCGGTACTCCCTAGGATTGCCTGGAACTTGAACAGGCCGTGGCGAAAATGGCGAGAAGCGAGCACCGAAGCGGAGCGTACTTAAAGTACGTGAGCATCGGAGCGCAGATCCTCGCAATTTGCAGCCCGGCCTGATCAAGTTCCAGGCGATCCTCTCAGTTCAGCGGCTTTTCGCCGATCGTCACGACAACCTCGCTACGGCTGCCGCCACGCAGGATGTCGAGTTTCACCTGGGTGCCTGCGCTGTCCGGCCCCAGCCTGCGCATCAGCCCGCGCGGTCCTTCGACGGGCTCGCCGTTCCAGGCCACGATGATGTCGCCGACATGCAGGCCGGCGGCCTTCGCCGGACCGCTGTCGTCAAGGCTCATCACCATGGCGCCGACCGCGTCGCCGTCGCGCGCCGGATGCAGCGCCGCGCCCAGATAACCGCGCACGACATGGCCTTTTTCCTTCAGCACCGCCACAGTGCGCTCGATGGTCTCGAACGGGATGACCAGCGCGCGCCGGCGCGGACCGAACAAAAGCATACCGATCAGGTCGCCTTTAGCATCCAGCACCGGGCCGCCTTCGAAGCGCCCGCCGGTGCCGACGGCCAGGTTGATACGCCGGTCGATGGTGCCGCTGCGCATCGAGCGCCAGGCAGGCCCGACCTCGGCGACCGTTCCAAGCACGCTGAGTGCCGCACCTTCGCCGTTGCCGATGGCGATGGCGACATGGCCGGGCCGCACGGCCCCTGCTTTCGCCAGCGCCGGCAGGCCGGACCGGTCCGATTTCAAAAGGGCGATGCCGGTCGAAGGGTCGCGCCCGGCGAGCGTCGCCTTCACGGTCTCGCCCGAGCCGAGCGTCAGTTCGATGTCCTCGTCCGCGTCGAGGATTTCCTCGGCGGCGACGAAAAAGCCGTCGCCCCAATGGAAGGCTGTGGCGGTGCGCCCGTGATGGACGCGCAGGCTGGCGGCGGCGGGTGCCGCCTTTGCCGCGATGTCGGCGACGGCATCCGAAAAGGCGCCGAGATTGAAGTCGCTCATTGTGACCTCCAGAGTTCTTGTCTGCTCCAGATATCGCTGTCCTTGGCGGGCAATGATACTCGCCTGACGGCTAGTCCGGCTTGCTTCTGGCCATCTGGTCAGGTCGCGGCAAAGCGGCGCGCTCCGCACATATAGGCATCGATCCGCAAAATCACACGGAGCCTGCCATGGCGCTGCCCGCTTTCGACCCCTCCCCCCGCGACGACGCCCTGCTCGATGCCTATTCTATGACGGTCGCCGATGCCGTCGACCGTATCGGCCCGGCCGTGTGCCGCATCGAACGCATCGGCGGCCGTGGCGGCCATGGCTCGGGTTTCGTCATTTCGCCGGACGGGCTGATCGTCACCAATTTCCACGTGGTCGGCGATGCCCGCGCCGTGCGTGTCGCCATGCCTGATGGCAGCGTCGACGAGGGCCGCGTGCTCGGCTCAGATCCCGACACCGACATCGCACTGGTGCGCGCCGGCGGCTCGTTTGCCAATGTCGCGCCGCTCGGCGATTCCAAACGGCTCAGGCGCGGCCAGATCGCCATCGCCATCGGCAATCCGCTCGGCTTCGAATGGACCGTCACCGCCGGCGTCGTCTCGGCGCTCGGCCGTTCGATGCGCGCCACCACCGGCCGGCTGATCGACGACGTCATCCAGACCGATGCGGCGCTCAATCCCGGCAATTCCGGCGGGCCGCTGGTCTCGTCCGCCGGCGAGGTGATCGGCGTCAACACCGCCATGATCCCGGGCGCACAGGGCATCGCCTTCGCCGTCGCCTCCAACACCGCCAATTTCGTCATCTCCGAGATCATCCGCTTCGGCCGGGTGCGCCGCGCCTTCATCGGCGTCTCCGCCGATACGACCAACCTGCCGCGCCGCGCCGCTTTGCTCTCGCAGGTTACCAGCAGCACGGCGGTGCGGCTGCGCACAGTCGACCCCTCCGGGCCGGCAGCAAAATCGGGCCTGAAGGAAGGCGACATCATCGCCGCCATCGACGGAAGGCCCGTCACCGGTGTCGACGATCTGGTCAGGATGCTCGATGCCGAGCGCATCGGCCGCGAGACGGTCTGCACGGTGTTACGCCGCAGCGGCGTCAGCCGCATCGCGGTCACACCGACTGCAAGACCTTCCTGAGCTAGGTGGCGGTCAACACCCGCCGCAAAAGAGCCACCAGCCACGCCGCCAGTTCGCCGGTCGGATCGAGGTCGGGATCGAAGATCGTCACATCCATGCCGATGCAGCCCGGCCTTGCCGCCAGCGTTCCCAGGATAGCGACGAGTTCGTCCGGTTCGATACCCGGGCTGCCCGGCGAATCCACCGCCGGCATGAAAGTCTGGTCCAGCGCGTCGACGTCGAAATGCAGCCAGAAACGGCCGCCGCCGCGCGCCAGCACCGGCTCGACCCGTGCGAGCACGCCTGCCGCGCCGAGTTCGCGTGCGGCAAACACGTCGACCAGCGTCATCTCGGTCGCCGCGATGTCGTGCCAGGCAAAATCGGCATCGCGGCTTTCCCGCTCGCCGATCTGGGCCACCTGATCGTCGCGCAGCAACGGCCCCTCTATGCCCGGCCATTCGGTGAGCAAGGCCTCGCCACGGCCGGTCGCCGCCGCCAGGTCCATCCCGGCGGCCGAGCCCAGCGGCAGATTGTCGTCATCATTGCCTGGATGGCGGAAGTCGCTGTGACCGTCGACATGCACCAGCGACAGCAGCCCTGACCGTCGCGCGCCGGCCAACCCGCCGAGCAGGACGGTGCAATCGCCGCCGACGATCAGCGGAAATTGCCCTCGCCCGACGGTCTCGGCGACGATATCGGCCAGTTGCAGGCTGAAGGTCCGGATCGCCGGGCCGTTGCGCAGCCTGGTGCCCGGCTGCGGCTCGGTGCTGTAGGCAGGTCGATCGAGGTCGACAATCCGCGCCGGCGCCAGCGCCTCGAGCAGCCCGGCGTCGGTCAATGCCTGCGGCGCCCGCCAGGTGCCCGGTTCATGACCGGGCCTCAGTGGCCTGAGGCCAAGATTGAACGGTGCCCGGATAAGGCAGAGATCGCGCATGGAAAGGGCCCGGTTGTTCGCCGGGCCCACCATAGGTCGTTCGTCGGGACGATGTCATCTTGGCCGGATCGGCAACCCGTAGACTGCCGACAACTGCTGTCAAACTGGTCCGCTCAGACGCCGACTGCCTCCGGCGCGAACTGCGGCAGAAACTCCTCGCTCGGCGGGATCGGCCTGATCACGTCGATCAGCACGCCATTGGGGTCGCGGGTGATGAAGTGGCGCTGACCGAACGCCTCGTCGCGCAGCGAGCGCAGGATCGGCAGGCCGGCCGCGACAAGGCGCTCATGCACGGCGTCGACATCCTTTACCTCGAAATTGATCAGCAGACCGGAGGCACGGCCGCGCCCTTCCGCCGGGATCGTCTCGTGGTCGCCCTGCACGATGCCGAGATTGACACGTTTGTCCTCGGACGATTGCAGATGCACGTACCAGTCGCTTTCGAACAGCGGCCTGAAGCGGAAATGCTCGACATAGAACGCCGTGGTGCCGGCCACGTCGCCGGTCATCAATACGGGATAATAGCTGGTGGTTTTCATGGCTTTTCTTCCTCTTGAAATAAACATACAGTCTGCATGTAGATCGAAATAACATACAGGCTGCATGTATGCAAGAGGCCAATCCGCGCCGTTCCAACCGCGACCGCACCGAGGCCACGCGCAGCGACCTGATCGCCGCCGCGCGCCGGCTTTTCACGGAAAAATCCTATGCCGAGACCGGCACGCCGGAGATCGTGGCGGCCGCCGGCCTCACGCGCGGCGCGCTCTACCACCACTTCGTCGACAAGCAGGCGCTGTTCCGCGCCGTGGTCGATGCCGAGGCGGCCGCGGTCGCCGCCGAGATCGAGCGGACCGCGCCCACCACGCTATCGGCGCGCGATGCGCTGCTTGCCGGCGGCGAAGCCTATATCGGCGCCATGGGCGTGCCCGGTCGCACCCGTCTGCTCCTGGTCGACGGCCCTGCCGTACTCGGCCGTGCCGAGATGGACGCCATCGACGCCCGTCATGGCAACCGCACCCTGCGCGAAGGTCTGGCGGCGACGATGCGCGCCGGCGACCTGCCGAGATTGCCCCTGGATGCGCTGACATCGCTGCTGGGCGCGGCCTTCGACCGCGCCGCCCTTGCCGTCGACGCCGGTGGTTCCCCCGACGACTACCGGGCGGTGCTTGCCGCCGTCATCGACGGGCTGATGCGCAGTCCGTCAGGCTCTTGAGCCGCCCTCAGCCGCTCCTCGCGTTCGCTCATATGCTGCAATGTCGAACAGACCTTCGGCAATTCCTCTTTGAACCGCTCGATCAGCCAGCTTCCCGCTGGTCCCGGCGGCGTGTCGGCCCGGTAGAAGGCGTGCAGCGGATAAGGCCGCTCCGGATAGGGTTCGAGGTCGAGGATCTTGAGCCGGCCAGCCGACACATCCTCAAGGATCATCCAGGTTGGCAGGCCGCCCCAGCCGAGACCGGACAGGATTAGGTCGCGCTTGGTCGACATGTCGGTCATGCGCCAGGTGCGGTAGGCGAAGACGCTGAACTCCTTGCCCTCGGTGATCTTGCTGACATCGGAAACGACGAGCTGGATATGCTCGCGCACTTCCGACAGCGGCACCCTGCCCTGGTAGGTGGCAAGCGGGTGGCCGGGTGCCGCGACCGGCGTCATCGAGGCATCGCCGACGCGCACCGACACCAATTCGTCGCCGAGCGTTTGCGGTTGGCCGCCGAAACTGAGATCGCTGAGCCGCTGCGCCAGCTGGTCCCTGATCACGCCGAGCGCTCCGACATTGAGTTTCAGCGACACCGACGGAAACTCCACCTCAAAGGCGGCGAGTGTCCTGACCAGCGCCGGTGAAGGCACCGTCACGTCGACGGCGATCGCCAGTTCGGCTTCCAGGCCGCGCTTCAGCCCGTCCGCGCGGGCGCGGATGTCCTGCAGCACGCCGATCATGCGCCGTGCATCGGCCAGCATCGCCTTGCCCTCGGCCGTCAGCGTCGGTTCACGCGTGCCTTCGCGCGTGAACAATTTGAGTTCCAGCTGTCCCTCCAGATTGGCGATCGTATAGCTGATCACTGATTGGGCGCGGTTGAGGTGGCGGGCAGCGCGGGAGAAGCTGCCGGTCTCAGCTACCGCCAGGAACACCTGCAACTGGTCAAGGGTCGGGTTCGCCTGCATGGCTTATCCATTTTCTGGATACATTCGATACATATTTTCCCAATTTTTTGGATGAGTGTCGAGGATTATCTCTGTCTCCGAAATCAGGCGGTTGTCCGCCATCACCAACGGAGAGCAAAAATGTCCAACATCCTTCTCGTCACTTCGAGCCCGCGCGGCGCTGCCTCGCATTCCACCCGCGTCGCCACCGAACTTGCCACCAAGCTGCAGGCCGCCCTGCCGGGCTCCACCGTCACCACCCGCGACCTCGTCGCCAACCCGCTGCCGCATATCGAGCCTGACTACGCCACCGGCATCTACACGCCGGCTGAAGCCCGCACGCCGCGCCAGACCGACCTGGTCAGCGTCTCCGATGTCGCCGTCGACGAACTGTTCGCCGCCGACCACATCGTGCTTGCCACCGGCTTCATCAACTTCTCGATTTCCTCGACGCTGAAGTCGTGGGTCGACCACATCTCGCGTTCGGGCAAGACCTTTTCCTACACCGCCAACGGTCCGAAGGGCCTGGTCACCGGCAAGAAGGTCTATGTCGTGCTGGCTTCCGGCGGCATCTATTCCGAAGGCCCGGCCGCGGTGATGGACTTCGCAGTGCCCTATCTGAAGAGCGTGCTCGCCTTCAACGGCATGACCGACGTCGAGGTCATCCGCGTCGAGGGCGTTGGCATGGGCGAGGATGCCGTGAAGGCTGCCCTTGCCAATGCCGGGAAACAGGTCGACGCCATCGCTGCCTCGGCTACCGAAATTGCTCTCTCGGCTGCCGCGGCCTGATCAAGGTCGACCAACGCAACAGCCGCCGTGGCGACACGGCGGCTGTTGTCGTTTTTGGAGATCTGAGTGAGGCTTGGGGTGCGTTGAGATTCAAGGCAGGCCGAGCCGAAAATGGCGGATTTCGAGAACCGGAGCGCAGCATACATTGAAGTACGTGAGCACCGGAAGCGCAGAAGGCCGCCATTTGCAGGCCGGCCTCGCTTGAATATCAGCGCACCCTAACCGAAAATGCGCTCGCCCTGCTCGTCGACCAGCTGAATGCCTTTCTTCAGCGAGATGTCGACGGCGTCGTCGAGCCCGGCGAAACGGTCGGCGCGAATGAAGCGGTGTTCCTTGACCACGCCGTCGATCTCCTTGGAGATGACGCCGCAGGTCTGGTACTGGCCGCCATCGGACTTGTAGGGCGTCGCGGCAATGACAAAGCCCTTGTGCTCGATCTCCTTCGCCACCTTGCCCTTGCCCGATGCCTCCGGCTCGCTGGCGCCGCCACCGAAAAGACGTTTCAGAAAGGACATGGGCGACCTCCACCGGTTTTGCTGGGCATGGCGGGCTGGAACTCGCCCTCGACTTGCCAACTCAACCGTTCAGTAGCCGCCCAGACGGCAACGGGCAAGCACGGCACTTTTCGCCGGCCTGCCCGTTTTCAACAATGCCGCTGGATCGTTTAGCGCTTCACCAGCGCCTCCAGTGCCTCGGCGGCATCCTTCAGGATACTGGCGGCCTCGGCCTGCTTGTCGGCCGGCGCCTCGATGACTTCAGCCAGGGCCGCGCGCAGGCGGCGACGCAGCAGGCGCAGTTCGGGATTGCGGCGGTCGTCGCGGCCATGCCGCTCGCGGTCGTCGTCCCAGCCGAACCATTCGCGGGCCTTGGCCATCTTGGCGCCGACCCGCTCGAGATGATCGAGCGCGCGCTCCACCATGTCGCGGTTTTCGCCGAGATGCGCCGCGCCGGCCTCGGTGATGGAAAACACCTTCTTGGCGCCGTCGGCGGACGAGACGGCATAGCTGGCCTCTTCCAGGAAAGTCAGCGTCGGGTAGATCACGCCCGGGCTCGGGCTGTAGATGCCGCTGGAACGCTCTTCCAGCGCCCGGATGATGTCGTAGCCGTGGCGCGGCGCGTCGGCGAGCAGCGAAAGCACGATCAACTTGAGATCGCCGTCGCCGAACATGCGGCCGGCGCGCAGCACGTCGCCCGGTCCGCCATGGCCGCGCCGGCCGTGGCCGAATGGACCATGGCCGCCACGCCCGCCGCCGAAACGACCGGCCATATGCCAGAATGCCTGCTCGGCACGTTCGCTGAATGAATGATGTCTGTGCATTGGAAATTCCTTAAGTTATGTCTTACGATATATCTTAAGTAGGAGCATGCACGATCAGAGTCAAGATATATCTTAAGATGCATCTTACACGTCGTGAAGTGGCACTTGATCCGGATATCCGGCGTCCCAATGCAAAAAGGGCGGCTCGCGCCGCCCTTTTCTCCAAGCTTCGATGGACGCCCTCAGCGCTCGGTCAGCGCCAGTTTCGCGCCCAGCGCCACGAAGGCGGCGGCGAAGCTGCGCCTCAGCCAGGTCATCACCCGCGGGCTGCCGACGATCCGGTCGCGCACCGAAGCCGCGCACAGGCCGTAGATGGCGAAGATGATGAAGGTGGCCGCCATGAACACACCCGACAGTTCCAGCATGCGCAACAGCACATTCGGTTCCGTCGGCGCGATGAACTGCGGCAGGAAGGCGACGAAGAAGATCGACAGTTTTGGGTTGAGCAGGTTGATCAGGATGCCGTCGACCAACACCTGGCGCGCGCTGCGCGCATCGGGCTTGGCCTCGATCTTCAGCGTGCCATGTTCGCGCAGGCTCTGCCAGGCCATGTAGAGCAGATAGGCGACGCCCGCATATTTGACGATCTCGAAAGCAACCGCGCTGGCATGCAGCAGCGCCGCCAGGCCGGTCAGCGCGGCGATCAGATGCGGCACGATGCCCAGCGTACAGGCAAAGGCGGCCAGCACGCTGGCGCGCCCGCCGCGCGACAGCCCGGCGGCAAGCGTATAGACGACGCCGGTGCCCGGCGACGCGACGATGATCAAGGTGGTGATCAGGAATTCCGGCGACACTGAAATCTCCTCACATCTGCTATTCGGTTGAACCTTGCTGGCGCACCGCGCTCGGCGAAGCGCCATAGCGGCCGCGGAACTGACGGCCGAAATGCGAGCGCGAGGCATAGCCCGCAGCGCCGATGGCGGCGGTGACGTTGCCCTCGCCTTTGGCCAGGATGTCGTGGGCAAGCTGCATGCGCGTGTCGGCCAGCACCGCCCTCAGCGACGTGCCATCCTCGACAAGCCGACGCCGCAGCGTCGAGGCACCTATGCCAAGCGCGCGGCCGATCGCTTCCGCCGTCCAGCGGCGTGCCGGTTCGGAGGCGATCAGCCAGGCGACATGCTCGGCCAGCGAGACCTCGAACAGCCATGCCGCCGCCGGCACCTCGCGCAGCAGAAGCAGCACTTCGGCCAGTCTGTGTTCGGCCAGGGCGCCAGCGTGGCCGGACGCGGCCAGGACCACCGCCGCATGGGGCAGTGCGTCGGCCAATTCCTCCGTCAGCGGCACGCGTAGGTCGAGCCCGGCGGCGGGCGCCCGCAGCGGCTGGCCGAGGCGGCGCACGGATTCGGGTATGCGCGCGATCTCGACGATCAGCGATTCATAGATGCCGGTCGTTTCCGACGGCACATTGACCACGTCGAAGGCGCGTCCGTGCGGAAACACGAATACATCGCCGGCCTCGAAGCGCTGCCCGGCATCGCCCAGCCAGATTTCCTTGGAACCGCTGAGCACGATGCCGATGATCGGCTTTTCATTGATGACGCGGGCCAGCCGCTCCGACGTGAAGCAGCAATAGCTGAACAATTGCCGGCCATGCGGGTGCATGCCGGGCTGCTTGCGTGGCCGCGCCGGATCGAGCGCAAGCGGCCGCAATGCCTTCAGCAGGCGCTCGGCAAGGTTTCGACGCGGCGTGTCGTTCATAGCGAGAGCCTAGTCGACCACGCGCCGCGGCACAACGCAATTGAGCGTTTCGGGCACAGAAACCGAGCGCCTTGGGCACGAGCAGCGCGACCAAGCCTGTAAAACCCCGCAGCGATGGCGTTGCCATCGTCACCAACGCAGGACCGAAGACAATGATTTTCAAAACCTTCATGCTCGCCGCCGCATTTTCAGGCACGGCAGCGATCGCCGATGCCGCCCCGCAAATCGAACTGTGGCGCCTGGACTGCGGCCGCATCGCGGTCAACGACCTCAGCATCTTCTCAGACACCTTCGCTTATGCCGGCCAGAAGAAGACACTGACCGACAGCTGCTATCTCATTCGCCACGACGGCGATTACATGCTGTGGGACACCGGCCTGCCGGCTGCCCTGCTCGGCAAGCCGATGGCGGCCGACCAAGCGCTGGCGCCGACGCTCGATCGCACCCTGCCGGACCAGCTGAGGCAAATCGGCGTCCAGCCGGAGGCCATCGCCCGGGTCGGCATCAGCCACTATCATTTCGATCATCTTGGCCAGGCCGCCGATTTCCCGAAGGCACGCCTGATGATCGGCAAGGCCGACTTCGAAGCGCTGAAGACCAACCCGCCGCCCTTCGGCGCCATGCCGGACCTTGCGGCGCCGTGGCTGAGCGGCGGCGCCCCGGTGGACGCGGTCGAAGGCGACAAGGATGTCTTCGGCGATGGCTCCATCGTCATGCTGTCCGCTCCCGGCCACACGCCCGGCAGCCACGCATTGCTGGTGCGGCTGGCCAAGAATGGGCCGGTGCTGCTCACCGGCGACGTCGCTCATTTCGAGAAGCAGTTCGAAACCGGTGGCGTGCCGCCCTTCAACACCGACCGCGCCGACAGCCTCGCCTCGATGGCGCGGCTGCAGTCGATGGCCAAAACCCTCGGCGCCACCCTCGTCGTCCAGCACGACGCGGACGACATCGCCAAACTGGCGGCCTTCCCGGCCAGCGCGAAATAGGCAAGGCGAAAAGCGAAACCCGGCCAATGAGTTGGCCGGGTTTCCAGAATCAAACGCGCAGCGTGTTGAATCAGTTTGTCAGCCGGGATGCCGGCTGCCGCGCTGCCACCCGGCGCGGATGGCCCGCCATACGGTGCACGACACCGCTTCCCATCATCGCCAAACTGCCGCACAGTTGTCCTTGGGTCCGGGCTGTCACTGTCCACGCGTTTTGACGAAACCCTTCCTTGCGCGCTCCGCCCATCGCCATCGAACCGGTAGCCCTTGCCGCGAGCGCTGGCCGCGGCTTCGGCCGTGCGCCGGCAATTGCGGTGCCACCGGATCGCGCCGACCTGCCGCTCGGTGTCGGCGCGTCCTTCCTCCTGCATCTCCTGTTGCTGACGGTACTCGCCTTGTTGCCGACGCCGCCTGCGCTCAAGCCATTGCCGATCGAAAGTATCAAAGTCGATTTCGTGCCGCCGCCGCCTGGACCCGCGCCAGCGAGCGAGCCTGTTCCGGCCGCAAAATCCGAGACGGCACCCAACGCGCCAGCGCAGCAACCGGCTATCCCCACCCCGCCGCCGGCGCCCGCCCCGCAACCGATGATCTGGGTCGAAAAATTCTATTCCGCCCGTGTGCTTGCCGATCCCCGCAGCCGCGGCGCGCGCCGCGCCTTGCCGCTTCTGGCGCCACAGGAACGCATCATCCAGCTCTGTGACATCGAGGCACTCGCGCAGGTGCGCCAGCAGCGGGCCGATTTCCAACCCGATCTCGTCGTCCCCTATGCCATGGCCGAGGTGAAACTTGCCGGCGGGGCGATGGAAGCCAAGGGCGGCGCGGTGCGCAGCAAGCGCCATTGGTACGAACTGAAATTCAATTGCACCGTCGCGCCGGATCTCAAGACCGTCGTCGCCTTCGAATTCCTGCTCGGCAAGGAGATCCCGCGCGACCAGTGGGCAAGCCACGACCTGACACTCGACGACGGGCCGGCCGATTGAACCAACGGGACGGATTGCCTCACGTACGTCGAGACCAGGCATCAAGCTCTTGAAACGCTGGACTAAATTCCATCCACAGCTGGCCGCGGGAATTTCCGGAATAAACTAGACTCTTTTAATCAAGTATCCTATCCGAACAATCGTTCAATCGGAATCCCAAACGTTCATCATGACATTTCCAAAGCTTTTCGCAGCGGCGCTGATCACCGGCACCGCCCTCTCCAGTCATGCCCTCGCGCAGGTGCAGCAGCCGATCCTCCAGTTCGACGGCAATCTCGCCTATGGCCGGGGCAGCGGCGGCATCGGTCTTTTCGTGCCCTTCCTGTTCGACGGCGGCGCCAACGGCGCTTTCTTCGATGCCAGCGGCTCCTTCGTCGAAGGCTCCGCCCGCCAGGGCTCGTTCGGTCTCGGCTTCCGCCATCGCGCGGCCAACGACTGGGTCTATGGCGCCTATGGTTATTTCGACACCTTCAACAGCGACCATGGCCACAGCTTCAACCAGCTCTCCTTTGGCGCCGAGGCGCTCGGCCCGCTCTATGAGGCGCGCGCCAATGTCTATCTGCCGCTGACCGACGAAAAGGCTATCGCAAGTCTCAGCCGCGCCTTCATCGCCGGCGACGAGCTGAAATTCCGCGCCGGCGGCGAAATCGCCCGCGGCGGCTTCGATGCCGAGGCCGGCCTGCGCCTGCCGGTGTTTCCGCAAGACATTGCGGCGCAGATAAAGGTGTTCGGCGGCACCTACTGGTATGACGGCAAGGGCGCCATCGACGATACGCTCGGCGTCAGGGCGCGCGCGGAATTGAGCTTTGCCGGCCTGCCCGGCGTTTCCGGTTCCACTCTGGCGCTCGGCGCCTCCGTCTCCTACGATAAGGAAGACCGCACGGAGTTTGCCCTCACCGCCCGCCTGCGCGTGCCGCTCGGCGGTTCGAGCCGCACCGGCCAGGCGGCCTTCGACCCGATGTTCCAGCAGGTCGAGCGCGCTGATTTCCTCCGCACCTATGCCGGCGCCACCGGAGCGGTCGAGACGGCCGAATTCGTCGCCAACGGCCGCACGATCGGCAAGGTGGTCGCCGTCTCCGCCGCCACCGGCGATGCCAGGGCCATCAATGCAGCGCTCGCCGCCGCCGGCGGCAATGCGCTGGTTCTGGCCAGCGGCGACATCGCGCTCGGCCAGACGATGCAGCTCGGCACCGGGCAATATATGCTCGGCGGTGGCGGCGTCATCGGCGTGCGCGGCACGACCAGCCGCTTCGAGGCCGCCTTCCGCAATGACGGCGCGGCAACGCGCCTGGCCGGCAGCAACCCGCTCGCCAATGTCGTCGCCATGGCCTCCGGCGCCACCATCGAGCATCTGGCGATCAGCGGCGGCCTTGCCGGCATCGCCAGCAACGGCGCCACCGGCATCACCGTTCGCGACGTCGAGATCAGCCGCACGGCCGGCGACGGCATCCGCCTCGACAATGTCAGCGGCGCGCTGATCGAAAAGACCAAAATCCGCGATCTCACCATCTGCAACAGCAACACCGATTGCGAATTCGCCGTCGGCGATCCCAACCGCGCGCCCTATGCCGCCATCAGCGCGCTCGGCACCAGCGGGCTCACCATACGCGACACCGTCATCGACAGCGTCACCTACGGCATCTTCGCCGGCAGCCGCATCGACGACAGCGGTTGGCCGCCCGTCATCACCCATGCCGCCACCGGCATCAAGCTCGACAACGTCGCCATCTCCAAGTCGCGGCGCGAGGGCGTGTTGCTGGTCGCCGCCAACGACGTCGCCATGAACAAGGTCACCGTCGACAATTCCGCGCAGGGGCTCGACATGGATCTGGTCGTTTTGCAGGGCACCTCCAACGTCGCCATCACCGATATGACGCTGAAGGGCGGCATCAACGGCCTGATGCTGGTCACCGCCTCGACCTTGCCGGAGGAGGCAAGGACCACCAATGTCCGCGTCAACGGGCTGACGGTCGACGACACCCGCAATGCCGGCATCTTCCTCAACCCGGTCTCCGACATCCATTTCAGGGATGTGACGATCACCAATGCCGGCACCTACGGCGCCTTCATCTATGGCAGCGACTGGGATTTCCTCGGCGGTCCGGTCAAGAACGTCACCTTCGACAAGCTGCGCGTCGAAAACGCCGCCAAGGCCGGCCTCTATTTCATGGGTCCGGCGGTCGATATCGGCGGCGACGTGACGGTCAAGGGCACGCCGCGCAACTGCCTGGTGTCGAGCTTCGGTTCCTACGTCAACGGCTCGCTCACCCAGCCACCCGGAACCGCGCTCACGCTCAACGGACGCGAACTCAACGGCGGCAACTTCAAGGCCAATTGCCTCTGACCCATCGGCCCTCGCACCATCCCTGCGGCGAGGGCCGCAAGGCACGATCCCGGCGCCGGCTAGAGCGCCGCGCCTCCATTCGGACACGCAAAGGACGCTCTAACATTTTAAATTCGCGCGTCGGGATCGCGCTTTTCTCCGTTGCGGTCAGCGTTTCGGCGGCACGCACTTCTTGTCGCGGAACAGTGCCCATTCCTCGCACACGCTGCCATTGGGCAGGTAGCAATAGCCGGTCTGGTTGCCGGCGGCGTCTTTCTTGATCTTCAAGCGCCCGCCAAGCTTGCCACAGTGGACGGAAGCCGGATTGGCCAGGGTGGTCGTCTTTGGCATTGTGCCCGCTGCAACCGGCCCCGTCATGCCGGGCACCAGAACAGCCAGACAGGCAAGCGTCCTCGCAATGTAGTTCATGTCCGCCTCTCTTTCCGATCGGCGGCCACTATAGCACCGGCGCAGAAAAAAGCCCGGGACGATGCCCGGGCTTGATCTTCTTAGCTGTCGAGGAAGCTTCTGAGCTTGCGCGACCGGCTCGGGTGCTTGAGCTTGCGCAGCGCCTTGGCCTCGATCTGGCGGATACGTTCGCGTGTCACCGAGAACTGCTGGCCGACTTCTTCCAGCGTGTGGTCGGTGTTCATGCCGATGCCGAAGCGCATCCGCAGCACGCGCTCCTCGCGTGGCGTCAGCGAAGCCAGCACGCGCGTCGTCGTCTCGCGCAGGTTCGCCTGGATCGCGGCGTCGATCGGCAGGATCGCGCCCTTGTCCTCGATGAAATCGCCGAGGTGCGAATCCTCCTCGTCGCCGACCGGCGTTTCGAGCGAGATCGGCTCCTTGGCGATCTTCAGCACCTTGCGCACCTTTTCCAGCGGCATGGCGAGCTTTTCGGCCAGTTCCTCCGGCGTTGGCTCGCGGCCGATCTCGTGCAGCATCTGGCGCGAGGTGCGCACGATCTTGTTGATCGTCTCGATCATGTGCACCGGAATACGGATCGTGCGGGCCTGGTCGGCGATCGAACGGGTGATCGCCTGCCTGATCCACCACGTGGCGTAGGTGGAGAACTTGTAGCCACGGCGGTATTCGAATTTGTCGACCGCCTTCATCAGGCCGATATTGCCTTCCTGGATCAGATCCAGGAACTGCAGGCCGCGATTGGTGTATTTCTTGGCGATGGAGATGACGAGGCGCAGATTGGCCTCGACCATTTCCTTCTTGGCGATCGCCGCTTCGCGCTCGCCCTTCTGCACCTGGTTGACGATCTTGCGGAATTCCAGGATCGAGATCGCCGTCTCGGTGGCGAGGTTCTGGATTTCGGCGCGCAGGTCGCCGATGGCGTCCTTCTCGTTCTTGGTGAATTCCTTCCAGCCGCGCGTCGTCAGATTGGCGATCGAACGGGTCCAGTTCGGGTCGAGTTCCGAACCCTGGTATTCGCGCAGGAACTCCTCGCGGCGCACGCCATAGCTTTCGGCCAGGCGCAACAGCTTGCCTTCATTCTGCACCAGGCGCTTGTTGATGTCGTAGAGCTGCTCGACCAGCGCCTCGATGCGGGCGGTGTTGAGCGACAGCGACTTCACCGCCGTGATCAGCTGGTCCTTCAGCTCCTTCAGCCGGCGGTCCTGGCTCGGCGAAAGCGTGCCGGCGGCGGCGAGACGGTTCTCGACCTGCTGGTCCTGCAGCTTGCGCAGCTTCTTGTAGGTGTCGGCGATGACGTCGAGCGTCTCCATCACCTGCGGACGCAGCTCGGCTTCCATCGCCGCCAGCGACAGGCTCGCCTCGTCCTCGTCTTCCTCGTCCTCTTCGAGGCCGCGGGTATCGCCGCCGACATTGGTGATGTCGTCTTCGTCGTCGCCGCGGCGGCGCCCTGCCTTGGGCTCGTCCTTCGGCTTGTTGTCTTCCTCGATGCGCTCCACCACCGGTGCCTGCTTGCCCTCGGGGCCGGCATAGGTGGCTTCGAGATCGATGATCTCGCGCAGCAGGATCTTGGCTTCGTTGAGTTCGTCGCGCCAGATGATGATGGCCTGGAAGGTCAGCGGGCTTTCGCAAAGGCCCGCGATCATCGTCTCGCGGCCGGCCTCGATGCGCTTGGCGATGGCGATTTCGCCCTCGCGCGACAATAGCTCCACCGAACCCATCTCGCGCAGATACATGCGCACCGGATCGTCGGTACGGTCGGTCGGCTCTTTCTTGGTCGGGGTGGCGGCAACGGCCGTGCCGGTCTGTTCGGCAAGCTCGTTGGCATCTTCCTCGGCATCGCCTTCGGCGGCCTCGGCTTCTTCGCCCTGCTCGTCGTCCTCGACCACGTTGATGCCCATGTCGGAAAGCATGGCCATCGTGTCTTCGATCTGCTCGGAGGTCACTTCCTCCGAAGGCAGCACCGAATTCAGTTCGTCCATGGTGACGTAGCCGCGCTTCTTGGCGGCCTTGATCATCTTCTTGACAGCATCATCGGAGAGGTCGAGCAGCGGGCCATCGGTCGTGCCCTCGCGTTCGGTTTCGACCTCTTCCTTTTCCTTAGTCGCCATTCTAAGTCTTCTCCAGGCGGCCTCTCTAGGGACCGCATCGCTGCTGAACCGGGCAAATCAGTTGCGTTCGCTTAACTCACGCGCCTGCCAAGCCAGTACCTGCATCTCACTTAAGTCCAGATTAACCCTGATATCTGTGGCGGGATCCCCTTCCCGTCCAGTGCATAGGTCGTTATTTCCCGCCAATGCCGGGCATGGGTTAACGTTTCGAATCGTTCTGATTCCGTCATTCTGCCAGAAGGTCAAGCGCCTCTCGCATGATTCGCCTTAAAAAAGCGAATCAAATAGCCCCTTCTGCGTCTTTGGTTCACGCTCGACCGGCCCTGCCGGAGGAAACGCCGAACCCTTCGATCAAAGCTTCCGTGGCCTGCACGTCGCGAAACTGCGCCTGGATTTCGACCAGGTGCCGGTAATTCTCTTCCGTTGGATCGCTGGCAAGTGCGGCCTCGGCCTGCTTCAGCTCCCTATGTAAGGTGCGTTGGCTGCGGTGCAAGTGCAGCACCTGGTTGAAAGCGTCGCGGGCATCCTCGATCGCGGCGTTCTCCAGCGCCGGCCACTGCCGCGTGCGACGAATCAGCGCCACCGCGCGCTCCCACACATCCGCGCAGCCTGTACGCTCGATCATGGCGATGATGGCCACGCGATCGTTGGCCTGTTCGTGAGCCAGCGCATCGAGCAGCGCGGCGTGCAGCCGGCGCAGATCGCTGTTGGCGAGGTCGAGGAATTCGACATGCTCGAAATTCTCGTCGATCAGCGCCGGATGGTTGACGAGCGCCACCACCACCGTTGCCTCGCGCACCGACATCAGCTCGCCAGTGCGCTTGACGATCGCCGAACGGCCGAGGCTTTCGGTGATCGGACTGCGCCCTTGAGCCTGGCCGCCGCGTGACCATTGGCCACCCTGCTTGTCGCCGCCCTGCCTGCCTCCACCTTTTCCGCGTTCGCCCTGGCGCTGTGGCCTGGCGCGCTGGCCGAAGAAGGTCAGGACGCGCTCGCGCATGTCTTGCTGGTAGTGATAGCGCACGCTTTCGTCGCGGATGCGGCTGGTGATCTCGCGCAGCGTCTTTTCCAGTTCCGCCCGCCGCTCGGGCGTCTCGAACACCCCGCCCGCTGTCTCGCGCATCCAGATCAGCTCGGCCAGCGGCCGCGCTTCGGCCAGCACCGCGCGGAAGGCGTCCGGACCGTCGGCCTTGACCAGATCGTCGGGGTCCTTGCCCTCGGGCAGCAGCGCAAAGCGCGCCGTGCGGCCAGCCTGGATCGAAGGCAGGATGAGATCGGCCGCCCGCCACGCCGCCTTCAGGCCGGCGGCGTCGCCGTCGAAGCACAGCATCGGTTCGCCCGACAGGCGCCACAGAAGTTCCATCTGATTTTCGGTCAGCGCGGTGCCCAGCGGCGCCACGGCGTTCTCGAAGCCGGCCTGCGCCAGCGCGATGACGTCCATATAGCCTTCGACGGCGATGACCGTGCCGCCGCGCGCCACCGCCTTGCGGGCACGGGCGAAATTGTAGAGCACATTGCCCTTGTGGAAGAGTTCGGTCTCGGGCGAGTTCAGATATTTGGCCGAGACATCGGCCGACATGGCGCGCCCGCCGAAAGCGATGATCTTGCCGCGCGAATCCGGGATCGGGAACATGATGCGGTCGCGGAACCGGTCATAGGAGACCGGGATATCGTCGCCGAACACCACCAGGCCGCAGGCTTCGATCTGCGCCTTGTCGACCCCTTTGGAGGCCAGGAATTCCTTCAGCGCGTTGCGGCTGTCGGGCGCATAGCCCAGCCGGAAGCTCTGCTGCGTCGCCGGCGTCAGCCCGCGGTCGCGCAAATAGGCGCGCGCCTTGGCCCCTTCCGAGCCTTGCAGCCGCTCCTGGAAAAAGGCAGTCGCCATTTCCATGACGTCGGTCAGGCTGGCGCGCTGCCTGTCGCGTCGCTCCGCCTGCTCGTCGCGCGCCGGCATCGGCACGCCGGCCATGTCGGCGACGCGTTCGACCGCCTCTGGAAAGCTCAGGCCGTCGAGTTCGGTCAGGAAACGGAAATGATCGCCCGAAACGCCGCAGCCGAAGCAATGGTAGCGGCCCTTCTTGTCCTCGCAGTGGAACGACGGCGATTTTTCACCATGAAACGGGCAGCACGCCCAAAAATCGCCGCGCGGCGCGTTGGTCTTCTTCCTGTCCCACGACACGCGCATGCCGATCAGCGAGGAGATCGGAACGCGGTCTCGTATCTCGTCGAGAAAGGTTGGCGGGAAGCGCATGGGCGGAAGCTCGTTTGTCTTTGATATAGTCGCTGGCGCTGCGCCAGACGACCCCCAATGCGCGGCATACCCGGTTTTCACAGGCCGTTCCCGTCTCGACGAGGAAAAGGCGCCCCCCCCGGGCCGCCTTTTTGCTCTCTAAGACGATGGCGCCTTAGCGCCCGGCGATGGCGCCTGCGATCAGGCCGGTGGCAATGCCGACCAGCAGATAGTCGCTGCCGACGCGGATCCACTGCTGGCCGGGGCCGGGGCGGCGCAGGCCGTAGCGGTGATATTCCTTGATGCCCTGGTAGCGGCGCCAGTCGCCGTAACGCTGACCGGCCTTCCAGCGCGGCTCGCGCACCACTTCCTTGCGGATGATCACGCGCTTTTCGACGGTGCGCCGGTCGTAGCGCCGGTCATAACGATCGTCATAACGGCGATCCTTGCGAATCGGCTCCTGCCACTGGACCTGGGTGACGTCGGAGCGTGGCGCGGCTGGCACCGCCACCGGCGCGGCGAAACCCTGCAATGTCGACACCGCCAGCATCGAAACCGCCATCGCGGAAAGAATAAGACGTTTCATGATTGTGTTTCCTCGTTTGTTCACACGAGAGAATTAGGGTTCGCAACATGAACTCAAACTGAATGTCGAAATTACAATTATGTAATGAAACCAAGGCATTGATCCAGGCGTCCGAAATCGGACGGAATCCCGCGGGATTTCACGGCAGGCGTGCACCCGCCCCGCTTTCATGTCCAAATCCGACACAAGCCGCCGTTTGTCGAAGCGCGCCGAAGTCAACAGGAAATTATTATCCGGCTAATGTAAAACCCGACAGTTGGGCCTATATGTAAGCCTTATGATCCGCGCCTTTTCACATCGAGCCGACACCGCTTCGGCCCCATCGATCAAATGGCCGCCTGCAAATGCCCGCGGGCCGTTCCGTGGCGCGCGCGCCATGCTGGGAAGCCACCGTTGAGCGGCTCGGTCGTGCTCCTGCATCTGGCCGGCGCGGTGGCGCTGATGCTGTTTGCCACCCGCATGGTCAAGACCGGCGTCGAGCGCGCCTATGGCGACGTGCTGCGGCTGAAACTGCGCGGCACCATGCAGAACCCGATCCTGGCGGTGCTTGCGGGAACCGCGCTCGCCATCGCCTTGCAGAGCTCCACCGCCGTCACGCTCCTGGTCGGCTCCTTCGCCGGCGCCGGCATCGTCTCGGGCATGGCCGGCCAACTCGCCGTGCGCGGCGCCGAGATCGGCTCGGCGCTGGTCGTCAAGCTGCTCACCTTCGATCTGTCGCTGATCGTGCCGATCTGCCTGATCACCGGCACCGTCATGTTCATGGCCACCGAGCGGCGCGACTGGCGCCAGGTCGGCCGCATCCTGATCGGCGTCGGCCTGCTGCTTCTGTCGCTGGGGATGATCGGCCAAGCCTCCGAACCGCTGCGCGAAAGCCAGCTGCTGCCGGTCATCATCGACTATTTCAAGGGCGACCCCGTCACCGCCTATCTTCTGGCGGCACTCGCCACCTGGCTGTTCCAGTCCTCGATCGCCGCCGTGCTGTTGATGACGACGCTGGCCGGACGCGGTTTCATCCCGCCGGAACTCGGCATCGTCCTGGTGCTGGGCGTCAATCTCGGCTCCTCCATCATCGCGCCGCTGCTCACCCGCAATGCCGAGCCAGGCGTGCGTGTCGTGCCGGTTGGCAATCTTTTGATGCGCGGCCTCGGTTCGCTGGTCATGCTGACGCTGTTCCTCGGCTTCAAGCCGCCGATCGCCTTCCTCGGCTCGACCGTGCCGGACCAGATCGTCAACGCGCATATCCTGTTCAACATCATTATCCTGCTGGCCGGCCTGCCGCTGGCCGGCCTCGTCTACCGCGCCTCGGAAAAGATCGTTGCACTGGGCGCCAAGCCGCAGCCGGCCGAAGCCTTCCAGGTGACGGAGCTTTCGGCGCTGAACGAGGCGGCGCTCAACGTGCCGTCCCAGGCGCTGGCCAACGCCACGCGCGAAGTGGTACGGGTGTGCGAGACCGTCGAGATCATGCTGAAGCGTGTCATCGACCTCTATGAACAGGCCGACGAGGACAAGATCCGGGCGCTCGCCGCGCTCGACGACCGCGTCGACCAGAAACACGCCGCCATCAAGCTCTACCTCGCCAAGGTCACCAAGAATTCGCTGACCGAGGACGAGGCGCTGCGCTGCCAGGAATTGATCGGCGCCTGCGTCAAGCTGGAGCAGGTCGGCGACATCATCGTGCGCAACATGTTGCCGCTGGTGCGCAAAAAGATGGAGCGCGGCCTGGAGTTCACGCCGGAAGGCTGGCGCGAATTGACTGCCTTCCACGCCTCGGTGCTTGCCAATGCGCGGCTTGCCTTCAACGTGCTGATCTCCAGCGACGCCGAGACCGCCCGTCAGATCGTCGAAGAGAAGGACCGGCTGCGCGACCGCGAGAAAGAAACCAGCCGCGCCCATTTCGAGCGCCTGCGCGACGGTTCGCCCAATTCCATCGAGACCAGCTCCATCCATCTCGACACCATCCGCGACCTGAAGCAGATCAACTCGCTGCTCGCCTCCATGACCTATCCGGTGCTGGAGAAGCGCGGCCTGCTCAGCGATTCCCGCCTCAAGGCGATGTAACGCAAGGTTGCGGCGCCGCCCTTCGTCACGCTAGCTTGGCTCGATCCTCGGGAGGAGACGGGATTGGACACGCATTCACGCAGTTTCGCCAAGGCCATCTCTTGGCGCGTTACCGGCACCATCGACACGATCGTGCTGTCCTTGATCATCACCCGCAGCATCAAGCTCGCCGCAACCATCGGGCTCACCGAAGTGGTGACGAAATCGATCCTTTATTACCTGCACGAGCGGGCCTGGCTACGCATTCCTTATGGCCGCAAACCTGGCACGGCGCCCGAAGCGGTGCCGTAAGGGCGATCGCCGCCATCAAGAAAATCTAAAGTCCGATCCATAATTTATCGATTGCCCGGCGGCACGTGCCGTGATCTGTGGCCAATCCCATAGCGCTTCCGGTCCGCCTTATGCCTCTTCCCCTGATCGCCCTTTTCCTGGCCGCTTTTGCCTTCGGCACGACGGAATTCGTCATTGCCGGCGTGCTGCCGCAGGTGGCCGAGGGGCTCGGCGTCTCGGTGCCGAGCGCCGGCTATCTGGTTTCCGGCTACGCTTTGGGCATCGCCATCGGCGGCCCGCTGTTGACGCTGGCGACATCGAAAGTATCGCGCAAGGCGCTGCTCATCGCGCTGGCCATCGCCTTCACCGTCGGCCAGGTCGCCTGCGCCGTCGCCCCCGATTTCCTGTCCATGCTGGCGCTGCGCGTCGCGGTCGCCGTGGCGCACGGCGCCTATTTCGGCGTCGCCATGGTGGTTGCGGTCAGCCTCGTGCGCCCCGAACAGCGCGGCATGGCGATCGCGCTGGTCCTGTCCGGCCTCACCGTCTCCAACATCATCGGCGTGCCGGTCGGCACGGCAATCGGCAATCTGTGGGGCTGGCGCGCCACCTTCTGGGTGATGAGCATTCTGGGCGTCGTCTCGCTTTTGGCGATAGCCGCCCTTTTGCCGCGCACCACCGGCGCCTCGACCAAGTCGGCCGGCCTGGCGCGCGAGGTGCGCGCATTGGGACGCCAGCAGGTGTGGACCTCGCTCATCCTGATGCTGATGCTGATGATGGGCCAGATGACGCTCTACACCTACATCACGCCCTTCCTTGAGGAGGTCACCGGTCTCAGCAAGGCGCAAGTGCCATGGGTGTTGCTGCTCAACGGCGTCGGCGCCACGATAGGCGTCTTCGTCGGCGGACGGCTGGCCGACTGGAAGCTGATGCCCTCGATCATCACCCTGTTCGCCCTGCAGGCGGTGATGCTTGCCGTCATCTACGCGGTCAGCCCGAACCCACTGCCGATGGTGGTCGCGATCACGCTGTGGGGCGCGCTCAACTTCGCCATCGGCGCACCGATCCAGGCCCGCATCCTGTCGTGGACGGCGGATGCCTCCAACCTTGCCTCGTCCTTGATCCCCTCGGGCTTCAATGTCGGCATCGCCCTCGCCTCCTCCGTCGGTGCCGTGATGCTGAGTGCCGGTTACGGCTACCGCGCGCTGCCGGTGCTGGGCGCCGCCGCCATGGTGGTCGGCGTTGCCGTGGCCTTGATCTCCTACACCGCCGAGCGCCGCAGCGGCATCAGGCCGCCTTTGCCTGCAGGCGCCGCGGAATAAGGCCGGACAGGCCCCGCCTGCATTACCAGACGAGCGGAACCAGCCGGTAGCGCACGCGGCGGCTGTAGTCGTCATAGTTCGCGAATTGGCGCCGCAGCACCGTTTCCTCGCGCACGCTGCGCCAGGCCAGCGCGATGCCGAGCACCGCCGTGCCCCACAGGCCGCTCCACGAGCCGAACAGCAGCGGCATGCCGAGGAACAGCAGCAACGCGCTCGCATACATGGGATGGCGCACCAGCGCATAGGGGCCGGTGTCGATCACCGTCTGCCCTTCCTGGATCTTCACCACCGGCGCGGCAAAGGTGTTGGCATTGAAGGTCCAGAAGGTGCCGGCATAATTGGCCACGATCAGCAGCCCGCCCACCGCCTGCAGCCAAAGCGGCACGGCGGTAAAATCCCGGCGCGCGGCGTCCCACGGCATGAAGGCGAACCAGACGAGAAACGCCAGGATGAACAGCGAAAGCCAGATCCTGTCCCACCTTTCCTGATGTTTCTGGATGGGCGGGCTCATGCGCTCGCGCAGCAATTGCGGGCTGCGGCGCGACAGCCACGCGACCATGACGACACCGCCGCCGCCGAACAGCACGATCATCGCCCAGCCGCCCGGATAGGCAAGCGTTCCGGCGGCGAGGAAAGTGACCACCGCGAGGAACAGGGTCCAGAGCGTCAACTGCAGATAATAGCCGAGCATGGTCCGCCCGCTTTTTTCGTCCAGCGTCATCTCACCACCTCATTGCCTCGAGCCGTCGCCGCGTGGCGCGGCAATACGAAAGGGCCGATGACACGGGCAAACGCCCGCGTACGCGCTTCAGCTACGGGTGGGCCGGACATGGGATGCCTCCAGGGATACCGTACCGTCGCGGGGAAAGGCTGCGCCGCGGGCCGGATTGCCGTGAACCGGCCGAACCGGTATAAATTTTCAGCAAATCAAGTATATTCGGAAAATATCGAATATGTCAATTATGGACGCGGATCAGCAACGCTTCATCGACGACATCGCCCGGCTTTTCGTGCCCTGGGGCGTGCCGCTGACGGCTGCGCGTCTCTACGGCTATCTGCTCCTGATGCCGGACGCCGTCGATCTCGACCGCATTTCGGCCGATCTCGAAATCAGCAAGAGCAGCGCCAGCGTCGCCGCGCGCCTCCTGGAACAATACACCCTCGCCCGCCGCCGCAGCATTCGCGGCACCAAGCGCATCCTCTACGAGGTTTCTGAAAACTACGAGGAGATGCTCGGCCAGCAGAACCGGCTCCTCGAAGCGCTGGCCAATCAGCTGCTGAAGGGCGCAGAGGCCAGTCCTTCCGACAAGATCAAGGCGCGGCTGAAGGATATGGCGAGGGTCAACCTCGCCGCGCGCGACGCCATGGACGAGATGTTGCGCGCCATGAGCGCCAAGCGTCGGAACGGCAACGCCTAATTCAATTCGAACAGCGGCAACCGCGACAGTCGGCGAGGCGATGGCCAACGCCTCCAATCGCCTCTCCATGAGCTTTGCGAAACAGGACTGGGCCGCCTCCGATCCGCCATATTCGAAAAACAAATCGGCGGCCGACGCACCGCGTTCCGCTGCTTCGCCGATCGCGGAGCGGCCCTTTGCAATCCCTTGGCCGTTCCGGCCACCTGAACAGAGAGGTAGCAGCATGACAGCACCACGCGCCAGGCGCCGGCGGGCTGATGCCGGCTTCTTCGGGAACGGCGCTGCCGTTTCTTCTCTGTTTGATATGGGCGACCTCGCCACGAGGCGCCCTGATTGGATTGCACATTCATGCAAAAACTCGAGCGAAAGGCCTTTGCGGCCGCTCAACCCCTTCTGAAAGACCTTGCCGCCATCCATGTCGCGGTCGTCGCGGCACTGGAGGGCGTTACCGACGCCGAATTGTGGGTGGACGACAGGACAGCGCCGACCATCGCGCTGCTGAGCGCCGGCGACGGCTATTTCCTGGCCGGCACGCCCGACCGGCGCCGCTTCAGCGCCTTGAAGCGACGCATTCCGGCCTGGGCCTATCTGTTCGCGGAAGAGCCGTGGACGGACCTCCTCGGCGAAGTCTGGGCCAACCCCTTCGCGCGGCCGCATCCCAGGGTGCGCATGGGCCTTGCGTCCGGCTCATCCCCGCTCCCCGCCACGCCGCCGCTGCCCGACGGCTTCAGTCTCAGGCGGATCAGCCGTTCGCTGCTCGACACCGTGCCCGGCGCCGCAGATGCGCTGGACGGCATCGGCCAGTGGCGCTCCAAAAAGCGCTTCCTGGACGAGGGTGTCGGCTTCTGCGTGCTGCATGACGGCAAGGTGGTCAGCCATTGCCTGTCCGACAGCGTCGCCGCCAGCCGCTGCGAACTCGGCGTCGGCACTGAGCCCGATTACCGCCGTCTCGGCCTCGGCCGGGCGGCGGCGGCAGCCGCGGTCGCGGAATGCCTACGCCGCGGCATCGCTGACATCGAATGGCATTCGCACGCCTCCAACCGGGGCTCGCTTGCCGTCGCGCGCCAGATCGGACTGGTCGAGCTCGACCGTCACGTTGCCTATAGCGGCAGCTTGCCGGCCGAGAATGTCGGCGACCTTGATCGTGACACCTGCCTCGACTGGGCCCGTCATGTGGAAGCGGCCGCCGAAACGATCGGCTGGTACAACTTCCATGCCGCCGGCGCCTGGGCTCTCCTCGGCGACCGGACGCGCGCCCTTGCCAGCCTTGAACGGCTTGTCGACGGCGGCTGGGATGGCGAGGCCGAATGGCTGGAGGACTATTGGGCGCTGCAGGGTCTGACCGGCGATGCCGCCTTCAAGGCCATCGTCGAGAGACAGCGCGCGGCCGAGACCGACTGACCGCTCATGACAAGGGATACCGCGCCTGAACGGGCGCGGTATCCCGACCGCTCCGCCATCGAACATGCCCCTTCGCATTGCAATGCAGGCGCAATGAAGCTGTCCCAATACGCGGCCGACAACCGACGAACGGGACACTGAGAAGAGCGATGACCGAGACGGAAAAGACAATTACCCAGGGCAGGCTTGGCGCCGCCGCCGCGATCCTCTTCGGCTTCGCCCTGGTATCCCTGTGCGGCCCCGGCGGCTCCGAGGCTGCCGAACAGCCCGCCGCCCGCACCGTCGCCATCACCTTCGATGACCTGCCGCATGCCAATGCAGCCGATCCCGAGGCACCGGTGCCGCCGACGCTCGACGCCGTCCGGCAGGCAAACCGCGACATTCTCGGCGCGCTGAAGGCGCACAATACCCCGGCCACCGGCTTCGTCGTTGAAAAACGCGTCGAGGAGATCGGCCCGCTTGGCCAGGAAATCCTGAAGGAATGGGTCGACGCCAATCTCGACCTTGGCAACCACACTTTTTCCCATGCCGACAGCAACGCGCTCGACCTGGCCGCGATCGAGAAGGAAATCGTCGATGGCGAACGCAGCATCGGCCCCTTCCTGTTCCGGTCGGCCGCTCGGAAGCCGCGTTTCCTGCGCTTCCCCTACAACCACCTCGGCAACACGCCCGAGAAGCAGGAGGCGATTGCCGCACTCGCTGCCAAACACGGCTACACCCTTGCCGCCTCGACCATCGACACGTCGGACTATCTGTTCGACCGCGCCTATGAAAAGGCGCTCGCCGCCAAGGACAAGGCGACGACCGAACGTATCGTCGCCGCCTATCTCGACCACACTCGGGAACAGATCGTCTATTATGCTAACCTCAACCGCCAGGTGCTGGGCTACGAGCCGCCGGCGATCATGCTCCTGCATGTCAATCGCCTGAATGCCGTCACCCTCGACCGCATCCTCACCCTCTTCGAAGAGGCCGGATACGGCTTCACCACGCTGGAGGCGGCGCAGGCCGACCCCGCCTACCAAAAGCCGCTGACAGCCGCGACCAAATTCGGCCCGATGTGGGGTTACCGCTGGGCCAGGGACAACACCATCAAGATCGACGGCAGCACCGAGAAGGAACCGCCGGAGTGGATCGTCAAACAGGGCGGATAGGTGGGCCTCAGCTTCCGCCGAGTTCCGCCAGCCGTGCCTCGAGGAACCGTCGCTCGGCCGGTTGCCGCGCCAGTTCCAGCGCGCGCCGATAGGAGGCGCGCGCTGCCTCCGTTTGTCCGAGCCGGCGTTGCATGTCGGCCCGCGCCGCATGCGCCAGATGATAGCTGTCGAGACCGCCCTGGCGAAGCGCTGCCTCCACCGCCGCCAGGCCTGCCGCCGGCCCGTCGCGTTTGCCGATAGCGGTGGCTCGGTTTAGCGCGGCCACCGGCGAAGGGTCGACGCGCAGCAGCGTGTCATAGAGCCCGACGATCAGCGCCCAGTCGGTCTCATCGACGCTCGGCGCGCCGGCGTGGACCGACGCGATCGCCGCCTGCAGCAGATAAGGCCCTGCCCTGCGCATGGCGAAGGCGCGCTCGATCAGGCCGAAGGCTTCGGCGATCAGGCTTTTGTCCCACAACAAACGATCCTGATTTTCCAGCAGCACCAGGTCGCCGGTGGCGTCGACACGCGCGGCGCGCCGGGATTCGTGCAGCAGCATCAGCGCCAGCAGCCCGAGCGGCTCCGGCTCGTCGAGCAGGCCCACCACCAGCCGGCCGAGCCGGATCGCCTCGGCCGAAAGATCGGTCCTGGTCAGCTCCGGCCCCTCGGTCGCGGCATACCCTTCGTTGAAGACGAGGTAGACCACCTTGAGCACGCTTTCGGTGCGCGCCGGCAGTTCGGCGCGGCCGGGCACTTCATAGGGGATCGCCTCGTCGCGGATCTTCGCCTTCGCCCGCACGATGCGTTGCGCGATCGTCGGTGCCGGCGCCAGATAGGCGCGCGCGATCTCTTCCGTCGTCAGCCCGCCCACCTCGCGCAGCGTCAGCGCGATGCGCGCGTCCGGCGCCAGCGCCTGGTGGCAGCAGGTGAAGATCAGCCGCAACTCGTCGTCGTGGATTTCCTCCGGCAACACGGTCTCGACCGTGGCGTCGGCCAGCGCGGTCAGGTCCGGCATGGCAGCGGCGAGCCTTGCCTGCCGGCGCCAGCGGTCGATGGTCCTGAAGCGCCCGGTCGAAACCAGCCAGGAATAGGGATTGGCCGGCACGCCCTCGACCGGCCAGCGTTGCGCAGCAGTGGCGAAGGCCTCGTGCAAGGCCTCCTCCGCCGCTTCGAACCCGCCAAGCAGGCGGATCAGCGTCGCCAGCACGCGCCGCTTCTCGCCGCGATAGGCCGCCTCCACGGCGGCGCGTGCGTTGGCGTCGGTCACCGCAGGCTCAAAGGTCGGCTAGCGTGGGAATTGGCGACGAGAAATCGACCGTCGGCCGCACTTCGATGGCGCCGATGCGCGCCAGCGGATGGGTGCTGGCCACCCTGGCCGCCTCGTTGAGGTCGCGGGCGTCGATGACGATGATGCCGCCCAGCATCTCGCGGGTTTCCATGAACGGCCCGTCGGTGGACGACATCTTGCCGTCGCGCACCTGCACGGTCATCGCGCTCGACGGCAGTTCCAGCGCCTCGCCGGTGACGAAATGGCCGCTTTCCTTGAGCTTCTCGTCATGGTTGGCGCATTCGCCAAGGGCCGCATTGGATTCGGCGCTACCGTCGAACAGCTTCCTGGCATCGTAATAGATCAGGCAGATATAGCGCACGGGTCATCTCCTTCAGGTGCGTTGTTGACGCCCATTGTCGAACCCCGTCGCCTGGATTCGACATCGCCCGAAAAATTTTCTCGGAAAAAATTCCGGCCGGCCCGCGCAGTCGAAGAAGCCTAGCCCAACAGCCCCTTCACCAACCCGCTGGCCTTGCCGAAATCCATCTGCCCGGCGAATTTTTCGCGCAAGCCGGCCATCACCTTGCCCATGTCCTTGACCCCGGCGGCACCGGTCTCGGCGATCACGGCGCGGATCGCCGCCTCGGTCGCCGCCGCATCCATCTGCGTCGGCATGAAATCGCGGATGATGACGATCTCGGCGCGCTCATTGGCTGCGAGTTCCGGTCGGTTGCCATCCTCGAAGGCCTTGGCCGATTCCTCGCGCTGCTTCACCATCTTGGCCAGCAGCTGCAGGATTTCGTCGTCGCTGGCCGCGTCCTTGCCAGTGCCGCGATTGGCGATGTCGCGGTCCTTGATCGCGGCCTGGATCAGCCTCAGCGTGGTCAGCCGCGACTTGTCGCCGGCCTTCATGGCTGCCTTGACCTCTTCGGTGACCTTCTCGCGCATCGTCCTGCTCCTTGGTTTTGACCTGATAAATGGCATTTCGGCCGAAATCACAAGCTTGCGGCACAAATCCCGCCTTCGCCCGGCCCGCAACGATTGACCCTGCCCGCCCCTTCACTTATGGGAGGGCCTTGCAACCAAACTGGTTACATGGATTGGCGCGGGCAGGATTGCCCGGCGCTTTTTGGCGCGCAATCTATTGCCGGCTTGGTTACATCTTGTCCGCCTCTTGATGGAGAGCCGCCATGGCCACGACTGCCCCCTGGACCACCGAAAAGCCGACCGCCCTTCTGGTGCTGGCAGATGGCACGGTCATCGAAGGGCGCGGCCTCGGCGCCACCGGCTCGGCCGTCGCCGAAGTCTGCTTCAACACCGCGCTCACCGGCTACGAGGAAATCCTCACCGACCCGTCCTATGCCGGCCAGATCGTCACCTTCACCTTCCCGCATATCGGCAATATCGGCACCAATGACGAGGACATCGAGGACCTCAACCCGGCCGCGCGCGCAGGCGCCGTCGGCGCCATCTTCAAGGCCGATGTCACCGACCCTTCCAGCTACCGCGCCGCCGGTCATCTCGACCAGTGGCTGAAGCGGCGCGGCATCGTCGCGCTGTCGGGCATCGACACCCGCGCACTCACTGCGCTGATCCGCGAGAAGGGCATGCCCAATGCCGTCATCGCCCATGCGCCGGACGGTGAGTTCGACGTCGCCGACCTGAAGCGTCGCGCCGCCGAATGGTCCGGCCTGCTCGGCCTCGACCTCGCCAAGGAGGTCACTTCCGGCCAGTCGTCGGTGTGGAAGGAAACGCCCTGGGCCTGGGGCGCCGGCTATGGCGAACAGGCCGAGCCCACCATGCATGTGGTCGCCGTCGACTATGGCGTGAAGCGCAACATCCTGCGCCTGCTCGCCGGCCTCGGCGCCAAGGTCACCGTGGTGCCGGCCAAAACCGGTGCCGACGAAATCCTGGCGATGAAGCCGGACGGCATCTTCCTCTCCAACGGTCCCGGCGATCCTGCCGCCACCGGCGAATACGCCGTGCCGGTCATCAAGGACCTGCTCAAGACCGACATCCCGGTGTTCGGCATCTGCCTCGGCCACCAGATGCTGGCGCTGGCGCTCGGCGGCAAGACCGAAAAGATGCATCAGGGCCACCATGGCGCCAACCACCCGGTCAAGGATCACACCACCGGCAAGGTCGAGATCGTGTCGATGAATCACGGCTTCGCGGTCGACTCCAAGTCGCTGCCGGAAGGCGTTGAGGAGACTCATATTTCGCTGTTCGACGGTTCGAACTGCGGCATCACGCTGAAGGGCCGCCCGGTGTTCTCCGTGCAGCACCATCCGGAAGCCTCGCCCGGCCCGCAGGATTCGCACTACCTGTTCCGCCGCTTCGCCAACCTCATCCGCGCCAACAAGGGCGAGCCGGCACTGGCCGAGCGCTGAACAGCCCGCGCCAACTGATGACGCAATGAAAAAGGCCCCGTATCGCGGGGCCTTTTGTTTGCCGGGTACACCGGTTCTCAATGTCGTGTTGCGGTTACTTTGGCGCTGGCGCGCTGAGGAAGGCGTTGGCGGCAGCGGCCACCTGCTGCGCTTTCGCCGGATAGGCGAACACGCCCATATGGGTGGTGCCGGGCAGCACCAGCATCTGCGCCCTGGACGGTCCGTTGACGTCGCCATTGGCATGGCCGCCAAGGGCCGCGTGCATTTCGGCCAGATGGCTAAGTGTCACGACATCGGCGTCGCCGGCGATCAGCAATGTCGGCGCCTTCACCGCCTTGAGTTCGGCCGTCAGATCGAACGGCTTCAGCTCGAGCTGCTTGATCTTGGCGACCAGTCCGGGGAAGTCCGGCTTCGGCGACAGCTTCTGGTATTCGCCGACGATCGGCGTACCGGCAAACATATCGGCCGAAAGATGCTGCACCATCTCCTTGTGGCCGGCGGCGAGGCCCTTGTCGCTGGCGGCGGCAGACACCACCACCAGCCGTTCGACACGATCGGGATGACGCAGCGCCATCTGCAGAGCGACATTGCCGCCCATCGAATAGCCCAGCACCGAGGCCTTCTCGACACCAAGCTTGTCGAGCAGGCGGGTGACGTCGTCGGCCATCGCCTCGTGGCTGAGCGCACCGTCGCGATCGGCGGTGCGCCCATGGCCCTGCAACTCCACCGCGATCACCTTGTTGGTTTTGGCAAGCTCGGCAAGGCTGCCCGCCCAGTTGGTCTCGATGGTCATGAAGGCGCCATGCAGCAGCACCAGCGGCGGCCCCTCGCCCCGGATCTGGTGATGCAGTTCGATCGGCTGCGGTGCCGGTGCCTCCTGCGCGGAGGCAGGTGCGAGGGTGGAAAAAAGCGCGAGCAAGGCCGCGCCCGCGATGGATAGCGGTTTCATGGGATGTTCCTGTGTTTTTGGGGGATCAGCGGTCCCCAACCGGACCGTATGCGGCCGGTTGGGTACGCTAGAGGTTCGGAAAGTGCCGGCCCGAAGGCCGACCAGAGGTCCGGCAGCCTGAAATCAGGCGGCCAGTAATCAGGCGGCTACCAGTTCGCCGAGCAGTTCTTCGAGCTGGTCCATGGTGGCCTGCGCGCCGGCTTCCATGCCCGAGGCGACCATGCCGTCGCGGTCCTCGATGCTCTCGAAGCGCGAAATGCCGGTGTAGTGGGTCTTGCCGTCGACCTCCTCGAGGCGATGGGTTTCAATCACCGGCCTGTCCTCGAACATGCCTTCCAGCGCGAAGGTGTTGACCAGCTTGCCCGGCTCGTCGACTTCCAGATATTTGCCGAAGAAGATGAAGATCGAGCCGTCATGCATGGTGTGCTCGAAGCGCCATTCGCCACCGGTACGGGGATCGAGCTTGATCACCTTGGTGGTGCCCATGGCGCGTGAACCCCACCAGCGGGCGACATGTTCGGGCTGGGTCCAGGCCCGCCACACCAGCGCGCGCGGCGCGTCGAAGGTGCGGGTCATGCGGACGATTGGCTCACCCTCGGGGGCCTCGACGTGCATCTTGTTCATTTCGGTTTCCCTATGCTTTTCTGGAATGTCACTGCTTGTTGGTGTCGTCGCCGCGCTGCATCTCGGCGAGATAGGCGTCGAGCTGGTCGAGATTGTCCCGCCACAGGTCCCGGTAGGCTGCCACCCAGCCGTCCAGATCCTTGAGCGGTCCGGCCTGGAGCTTGCAGTAGCGGTATTGGGCGTCCTTCTCGCGGCTGATCAGTCCGGCCGTCTCCAACACCTTGATATGCTTGGAAACCGCCGCCAGGCTCATCTGGTGCGGCGCCGCGAGCTCGCCGACGCTTGTCTGCCCCTGGGCGAGACGCGCCAGGATGGCGCGCCGCGTCGGATCGGCCAGGGCGGCGAAGGTGAGCGAGAGAGGGTCCGTTGCCATTCATTCAACCTTTCAGTTGTTAACCGATGAGTTGAATATACGGAGCGGTACTTTTGTTGTCAACCAATTGGTTGAATAAAAATTCGCCGCGTCCCGAAACACCGTAAATGCCGCCAGGAAAACAAAAAACAAAAAACAAAAAAGGCGGCCGAAGCCGCCTTTCCTTCCATGCCCGTTCGCCGTGGGGTCAATGCCCGCCGGCAGCACTTTCCTGCGGATGCATCTGTTCCACTTCCTTCGGCGTCGGCCTCGCCACCTTGGTAACGAAGACGATCACCGCCAGCGCCAGGAAGAACGCCGCCAGCACATAGGGCGCGCCGCCAAACGTCACTGGCGCGTCAGGCCCGGTGAACCATGAGAAGATCCCCGTATAGAGCAAGGGCGTGATGATCGAGGTGATCGAGAAGATCGAGGTCATGGCCCCTTGCAATTCGCCTTGCGCCGAAGGCGGCACCTTGCCGGCGGCCAGGCTCCTCAGCGGCGGGTCGGCCAGCGCCTCCAGGCAGCCCGCCACGATGACGGCGTAGATCATCCAGCCCTGCATGGCGAAGGCGTAGCCGATGGCGCTGGCGGCGGTGAAGCTCAGGCCGATCGCCGCTGTGCGCCACTCGCCGAGCGCCGGAATGACGCGCGGCAGCACCGTTGCCATGATGATGGCACCGCACAGGCCGAAGGCGCCGAGCGACAGGCCGATCTGCGTTTCGCTCCAGCCATAGCGGTAGCTGGAAACGAACGACCACACCGCCGGATAGACCATGTGGCCGAGCGTCATCAGGAAGAACACCAGCCCGATCCAGCCGATGCCCGGATAATTGCGCATCTGCAGCAGAGTGCCGACCGGGTTCGCCCGTTTCCACTCGAAGCGGCGGCGGTGTTTCTCATCCAGCGTTTCCGGCAGCAAAAACAGCGCGATGAGGAAGTTGAGGAAGGCCAGGCCCGCCGCGAAATAGAACGGCACGCGCGGCCCGAACGTGCCAAGCAGGCCGCCCAGCACCGGGCCGATGACGAAGCCGACGCCGAAGGCGATGCCGAGCAGGCCGAAATTCTTGGCCCGGTTCTCGTCGTTCGAAATGTCGGCGATATAGGCCGAGGTGGTCGAATAGCTGGCGCCGGAAATGCCGGCCAGCACACGGCCGATGAACAGCATCGGATAGGACCAGGCGATGGCGCAGATCAGATTGTCGATGGAAAAGGTCAGTACCGAGGCGAGCAGCACCGGCCGGCGCCCGAAACGGTCGCTGAGGCCGCCGATCACCGGCGCGAACACGAATTGCATGGCGGCATAGGCGAAGAACAGCCAGCCGCCCTCGATCGCCGCCTCGCTGACACCGACGCCGGTCAGTTCCTGCAGATAGGCAGGCAGCACCGGCATGATGATGCCGAAGCCGATGATATCGAGCAAAAGCGTGGTGAAGACGAGGATCAAACCCCGCCTTGCGGTCTTGGCTTCAAGCATGATCGCGCATCCCTCATCCGCCGGGCCGCGGCGGGACGGTCCTTATAGGCGAAGCTTGTCACAGGAACAATGGAAGAACGTTCTCATGCCATTTCTCCTGACAGCAGCCGCCAGGACGAGGCCGTTTTCGCGATGCAATCCGCCAGGCGGTCAGCCTTACGGCACCGGGTGGCCTTCGCTGGCTTCCAGAATGGCGAACCAGTGCTGGCGGTCGAGATCGATGTCGAGCGCCTTGACCAGCTGGCCGAGCCGTTCCGGCTTCATCGTGCCCAGCACCGGAACCAGCCTGGCCGGATGCCGCAGCAGCCAGGCGATCGCCATCGCCGAGATGTCGTTGACGCCATGCGCCTCCGCCGCCCGCGCCAGCGCCTTGCGCACCCGCTCCTCGCGTTCGCCCTTGCCGGTGAACAGCGAACCGCCGCCGAGCGGCGACCAGATCATCGGCGCGTAGCGCAGCCGCTGCGCGTGGTCGAGCCGGCCGTCATAGAGCGCCGAGGTCTCCAGCACCGAATGTTCGATCTGGTTGGTGACGATCGGGAACGGCAGCCGCGAGGCAAGCAGGTCGAACTGCGACGGCGTGAAGTTGGAAACACCGATGGCGCGCACTTTGCCGGAACGCACCACATCCTCAAGCGTCCGCGCCGTCTCGTCGGCCTGCGTCAGCGGGTCGGGCCGATGCAAAAGCAGAAGGTCGAGATAGTCGGTGCGAAGATTGACGAGCGAACGCTCCACCGAGGCCGCGATATGCGCCGCATCGGTGTTGTAGTGCTCGATCCAGTTGTCCGGCCGGTTGGCCGAGATCAGCATGATGTCGCATTTGGTGACGAGCTGGATCGCCTCGCGCCTGCCCTTCCAGCGCGCCAGCCCGGCGCCGAAGGCAGCTTCCACTTCGTAATCGCCATAGATGTCGGCATGGTCGAAACTGGTCAGGCCGAGATCGACGGCAGTTCCGATCAGCCGCGCCACCGCCTCGGCGTCCGGCCGCTCCGGCCCATCCAGCAGCCGCCAGGCACCGAACACCAGACGCGACAGGGAAAGCTCCGCGCCAAGCGCGATGCGTCGTTCAATCGCCATTTATGCCTGCCGTCAGATCGGGTTGTTGAAGGTGTCGCAGCTCGAAAGCTTGCCGGAATCGAAACCCGCCTTGAACCACTTCTGCCGCTGCGCGGAGGTGCCGTGGTTGAAGCTTTCGGGCACGACGTAACCCTGCATCTTCTTCTGCAGCGTATCGTCGCCGATCTGCTTGGCCGCGTTCAGCGCGCTCTCCAGGTCGCCCTTCTCCAGAAGGCCCTTCTGCGCGGTGTAGTGGCCCCAGACGCCGGCGAAGCAGTCGGCCTGCAGTTCGACCTGCATCGACATGTGGTTGGCGTCCACCTCGCTCATGCGCTGCCGCATCTGGTTGAACTTGGGCAGGATGCCGGTGAGGTTCTGCACATGGTGGCCGACCTCGTGCGCCACGACATAGGCATTGGCGAAATCGCCTGATGCGCCGAACTGGTTGGCGAGCTGATCGAAAAAGGCCATGTCGAGATAGACCTTGTGGTCGCTCGGGCAATAGAACGGCCCGGAAGCGGCCGAGGCGAAGCCGCAGGCCGAACGGATCTGGCCGCTGAACAGCACCAGCTTCGGCTCCTCGTAGGTCAGCCCATTGGCCTTGAAGATGCCGTTCCAGACGTCCTCCGTCTCGGCCAGCACCGTTCCCACGAACTGCTTCATCTCGTCATTGGCCGGCGCGCCCTGCCCGGGCTGGCCGGACTGCGTGTACTGGCCGTTGCCGCTGCCGCTGTCCAGCAGCCCGCCACCGCCGCCCAGCACCTGCATCGGATCGATGCCGAGGAACTTCAGCCCGAAATAGAGCACCACCAGGATGATGATGCCCGAGAGACCGCCGCCGCCGGCGCGGCCGCCGATCGGGATGCGAAACTGGCCGGGGCCGCCACCCAGGCCGCCGGGCGTGCCACCGCCGCTGTCGCTGCGATCGTCCTCGATATTGTCACTCTGACGGCGACCTCTCCAGAGCATGGCAAGTCCTCGTATTGAATAGCGCTTCGGCCGCTTGGCCGAATGCGATCAGTGTTATCGCAACGGTTGTGGCAAGTCACAGGATTTTTGGTTTGGCGGGCATGCGCGAAAGCCCGAAAAATCCCATCCCAACTCTGGCACAGACGGCCGCGCCGGGACGCCAATCTTCACTTTTGGCTTCGACGCTGTAACGGGTGCGCTCAGGCGGGTTCGGCCGGAGCCTTCCTTGCCGCTTCGCTTGCCTTGATCAGGGCCCGCACCTTTTCCTCGTCCTGCGGCGTCGCCGGATTGTAGACCACCATGCCGAGGTCCGGCCTGCCGTCGACGGCGAAGGCCGAAAACTCCAGGGCGATCATGCCGCCGGAGGGATGCTGCAGATATTTGGCGCCTTCAAAATGAGCGCGGATGTCGGTCTCGCGCCACATCTCGGCGAATTCCGGGCTCAGCAGGCTGAGTTCCTGCACCAGCGCCCGGACGTTTTCGCCGGCGCCTGCACGCGCGGCATCGACTCTGAAACCCGCCACGACGAACCGGGCGACGCCTTCCCAGTCCGTCTGTTTTGCGCGGACGCGTGGATTGAGGAAGACGAGGCGCAGAATATTGCGCTGTTCGGGCGCGAGCATGCCGTAGTCGGTCAGCACCGCGGCCGCGGCCGCGTTCCACGCCACCACGTCCCAGGTCGCGGTCTTGATGTAGGCCGGGCTGATCTCGAACGCGTCCAGCACGCGCTGCAGGCGCGGCGAAACGCCTTCCGATGGCCGGTAGCGGACCTCCGGCGGCCGGCCGAGCCCGAGCAGGAACAGGTGTTCGCGCTCGACATCGGTCAGCATCAGCGCGCGCGAAATGCGGTTGAGCACGTCGGCCGAAGGCGCACCGCCCCGCCCCTGCTCCAGCCAGGTGTACCAGGTGGCGCTGATGTTGGCGCGCTGCGCCACCTCCTCGCGCCGCAGGCCCGGCGTGCGCCGCCGCGCGCCTGAAAGACCGAAGGCTGCCGGATCGAGCTTCGCCCGCAGCCCCTTCAGATAGTTGCCGAGCGCATTCTCCGCCATGCAGACCACGCTCGTCTGATTTTCGCCAACGACCGGCATGTTCGTCCTGTTAGTTATTATACCTGTATAACATCACTACTTTACCAGGATATCACACTGATCCACATCGGTCTCCATTCCAGTCAGGAGACCATCTTCATGCGTATATTCGTTACTGGTGCCACCGGCTTTGTCGGTTCCGCCGTGGTTCAGGACCTCCTCGCGGCCGGACACGAGGTCATCGGCCTCGCCCGCTCCGAGGGTGCGGCTGCATCCCTCACGGCGGCTGGAGCCACCGCGCATCGCGGCTCGCTCGATGACCTCGACAGCCTGCGCCGTGGCGCGGCGGCCGCCGACGGCGTGATCCACACCGGCTTCATCCACGACTTCTCGAAATTCAAGGAGAGCTGCGAGACCGACCGGCGTGTCATCGACGCGCTCGGCTCGGCGCTTTCCGGTTCCGGTCGCCCCTTGGTCGTCACCTCGGCGACCGGCCTGCTTGAGGGACGCCCGCTCGCCACCGAAAACGATGCGGCCATTTCCGGCCCGAATCCGCGTGTCGCGTCGGAAGAAGCCGCTGCAGCGCTTGCAAGCCGGGGCATCAATGTTTCGGTTCTGCGCCTCGCGCCCTCGGTGCATGGCGAGGGGGATCACGGCTTCGTGCCGATGCTGATCGATCTTGCACGCCGCAAAGGCGCGTCGGCCTATGTGGGTGACGGACAGAACCGCTGGCCGGGCGTACACCGCATCGATGCCGCACGACTTTTCCGGCTGGCGGTTGAGAAGGGTTCGGCCGGCGCCCGCTACCACGCGGTTGCCGAGGAAGGCATTCCGTTCCGCGAGATTGCCGAGGTCGTCGGTCGCCGCTTGCAGCTCCCTATCGTCAGCCTGTCGCACGAGGAAGCGAACGCCCATTTCGGCTGGCTTGCGCATTTCGCGGCGATGGACAATCCGACGTCGAGCGCACAGACCCGGGAATGGCTTGGTTGGCACCCGAACCAGCCGGGGCTGATCGCCGATGTCGACGGGCCGGGCTACTTTAAAAACTAAGCGGGGCTCCCGGGGCCTGTAGCCCGCGGCCCTTACAACCCCTTCGCCATCGCCTTGCGAAAGGCTCCCAGCGTCTCGGCGCTGACATGGTGCTCTATGCCTTCGGCGTCGATGCGCGCCGTCTCCGCGCTCACGCCCAGCGCGCGCAGGAAAGCCTCCACCGTCTGGTGGCGGTCGCGGCTTTCCTCGGCCACCTTGCGGCCGGCGTCGGTCAGGAACACGCCGCGATAGGGCTTGCGCGACACCAGCCCGTCGGCGCACAGCCGGGTCAGCATCTTGGCCACCGTCGGCTGCGCCACGCCCAGCCGCGCCGCGATATCAACCTGGCGCGCCTCGTTGCCGTCCTCGATCAGGTCGGCGATCAGCTCGACATAATCCTCCACCAGCGCGCTGCGGCGCGCTTCGCGGGTCTGGCGAAAACCTTCCGAATGCACTTCGGCATCCGGCAGCGGCTCGTCGCGCGGAACGGATTTCGGTCTCGACGCCAATCGTTTCTCCCAGGACTGATCCGGCCTTCCGCTTTTATAGCATGGGCTTTGATTTTTCAGGGACATTTATGCCGCCACGCCGAACGTACCGGAAACCCGCCCTTTTTCGTGCTGCACCACCCGAAGCGGAACAGCGCTCTAGTCGCCCCTTAAGCGAAAAAGCTGGCACAATCAAAAAGCCAAGACAATGAAATATAGCATATTGCATAATGTTGAGCATGGGCATAAGTTCACCCTGCCAGTTCATACATTCCCCGCAGGATCATAAGCATGCAAGACGCCGAGACCGCCGACACGCTATCCGCCGGCAGGCAATTCTTCCGGCCGATGGGCGATGCCAGGCCGAGCCTGCCGGAGGTCAATTCCACCATCGCCGTGCCAACCACCGGCGTCTGGTTCCGCCGGCTGTTCGCCTTCATGGGCCCTGGCTACATGGTCTCCGTCGGCTATATGGATCCCGGCAACTGGGCCACCGACCTCGCTGGCGGCGCCCAGTTCGGCTACACGCTGCTTTTCGTCATCATGCTGTCCAACCTGATGGCGATCCTCCTGCAGGCGCTGGCCGCCCGCCTCGGCATCGCCACCGGCCGCGACCTCGCCCAGGCCTGCCGCGCCTATTATCCCAAGCCCGTCGCCTACGCCTTGTGGGTGGCCTGCGAACTCGCCATCATCGCCTGCGACCTCGCCGAGGTCATCGGCACCGCCATCGCGCTCAACCTTCTGTTCGGCATCCCGCTGATCGGCGGCGCGCTGATCACCGCGCTCGACGCCTTCCTGGTGCTGCTGCTGATGAACAAGGGCTTCCGCTATCTCGAAGCCTTCGTCATCGCCTTGCTCATCGTCATCTTCGGCTGTTTCGCCGTGCAGATCTTCGCCGCAGCGCCGCCGGCCGGCTCGATCCTGCATGGCCTGTTCGTGCCTTCGTCCGAGATCGTCACCAACCCGGCCATGCTTTATGTCGCCATCGGCATCATCGGCGCCACGGTCATGCCGCACAATCTCTACCTGCACTCCTCCATCGTGCAGACCCGCGCCTATCCGCGCACCGAACCCGGCAAGCGCGACGCCATCAAATGGGCGACGCTCGATTCCACCATCGCGCTGATGCTGGCGCTGTTCGTCAACGCCGCCATCCTCATCGTCTCGGCCGTCGCCTTCCACGGCAGCGGCAACCAGGACGTCGCCGAGATCGGCCAGGCCTTCCAGCTCCTGTCGCCGCTGCTGGGCTTGAGCATCGCCTCGACCTTGTTCGCCGTCGCCCTGCTCGCCTCGGGCCTCAATTCGACGGTGACTGCGACGCTCGCCGGCCAGATCGTCATGGAGGGCTTTCTCCATCTGCGCATCCCGCAATGGGCGCGCCGGCTGCTCACCCGCGGCCTCGCCATCATCCCGGTGGTCGTCGTCACCGCGCTCTATGGCGAAAAGGGCACGGCCGAGCTTCTGGTGTTCAGCCAGGTCGTCCTGTCCATGCAGCTTCCCTTCGCGGTCATCCCGCTGGTCCATTTCGTCTCGGACCGCGAGAAGATGGGTTCCTTCGCCATCTCGCGCGGCGTCGCGGTGCTGGCCTGGGTGGTGGCAGCACTCATCCTCGGCCTCAACTTCAAGCTGCTCTACGACACCATCATCGGGCTCGGCTAAGCCCGGTTGCAATTCGCGAAAATGCGCTAGGATGAACGGCGGCGCGGAAGCAATTCCGCGCCGCCGCAAATTTTTGACCGAGCGCCATGACCAAGATCGCCGAAGTCCGCCGCTTCTATGCCCGCCTGCTCGCCTTGCAGGCAGGCGCCCAGGACCCGCGCCTGGAAAAGGCCTTCGCCACCGTACCGCGCGAAGCCTTCCTTGGCCCCGGCCCGTGGACCATCGTCGCCGGTTTCAAGCATCCCGTCGAAACGCCGAGCGCCGATCCCGTCTACATCTACCAGAACAACCTCGTTGCGCTGGACCATGCCAAGGGCATCAACAATGGCGAGCCGCTGCTGCACGCCATGTGGATGGCCAGGGCGGCGCCCAGGCCCGGCGAACATGTCGTCCATGTCGGCGCCGGCACCGGCTACTACAGCGCCATCCTGTCGAAGCTGGTCGCGCCCGGCGGCAGCGTTTCGGCCTATGAGCTCGAAGCCGATCTCGCCAAGCGGGCGCGCGAAAACCTCGCCGGCTTTGACAACGTCACCGTGATCCACGCCGACGCCGTGCAAGCGGAGCTGCCCGCCGCCGACATCGTCTATGTCTGCGCCGGTGTCGTGGCACCGCCGGCATCATGGCTGCAGGCGCTCAAGCCCGGTGGCCGGCTGGTCTTCCCCTGGCGGCCGTCCGAGGCGATCGGGCTCGCCGTCATGGTCACGCGCCTCGACAAGGGCTTTGCCTGCGATCCGTTCATGCGCTCCTGGTTCATCCCCTGCGTCGGCGCCTCGCACAGCGATGCCGCCACCAAGGCTCCCACTCGCGCAGAAGCCGAGCACAGCCGCTCGCTGGTGCTGACCGCGAAAAAGGCCCCGGACAAGACCGCCACCGCCATCTTCGGCGATGTCTGGTTCTCGTCGCGGAGCCTTACGGCAAACGGCAGGCCGAACTAAACGCGACCTACTCCGCCGGCACCGCCGCCGGCTCGGCGCCACGGCGGCTGGCCAGCAGCACGCCGAGCGCCGCCAGCGGGAACAGCGCGGCGACGACACCGAGGTCGACCGGCCCGCCGAAGCGCAGCACCGCGCCGCCCACCACGGCGCCCAGCGCCACGCCGAAATACAGTGCCGAGGCGTTGAGCGAGAGCACGATGGGTGCAGCGTCCGGCGCCAGCTTGACGATGCGGCTGGCCTGCGCCGGCGGTAGCGCCCAGCCGATCAGGCCCCACAGCACCATCAGCGCGAACAAGAGCGGCACCGCCAGCGCGGGCGGCAACGCCGGCACCGCCGACAACAGCGCCATGATGCCGGTCAAAAGCGCCAGCGACCCGCCGACCGTGCGCGTTGCGCCGATGCGGTCGGCCAGCTGGCCGCCGGCGATGTTGCCGGCGACCGCACCGACGCCGAAGGCGAGCAGCAGCGCCGGCAGCGCGATCTCGCCGAGGCCGGCGCCCTGCATGGCCAAAGGCGCGATGTAGGAGAACACGGTGAAGGCGCCGGTCAGCGCCAAGAGCGTCGTCGCCAGCACCGGCAGCACGCCGGGGCGCAGCGCGGCGCCCAGCCGCGCCTGCAGCGACAGCCGCGTGCCGGTCATGCCGCGTGGAAGCCGCCATGCCAGCACCAGCCCGGCCAGCGCGCCGAAGGCGGCAATGGCGAAGAAGGTGCCGCGCCAGCCGGCGAAGGTCGCCAGCAATGCGCCCAGCGGTGCGCCGATCGCCACCGCCACCGTTGTGCCGCCAACGACGACGGCGATGGCGCGAGCGCGGTGATGGCTGTCGACCATCGCCACCGCTGTCGCTTGCGCGGTCGCGGCGAACAGGCCGGACGCCAGCGCCATCACGATGCGGGCGGCCAGAAGCACGGCGAAGGAGGAGGACAGCCCGGCCACGACATTGCCGAGCACGAAGAAGGCCAGCGTCCACAGGATGACGCGGCGGCGGTCCCAGTCGCCGGTCAGCGTCGCCAGCACCGGCGCGCCGACCGCATAGGCCAGCGCGAAGGCGGTGATGAGGGTGCCGGCCAGCGGCACCGAGATGCCGGCGTCGGTGGCGATCTCCGGCAACAGGCTGGAGACGACGAACCCCTCGGTCGAGATGGTGAAGGAACCGAGCGCGAGCCAGAAGATGCGCTTGTCCATGGCATGATCCTTTGTTCAAAAATCATTGAACAATTGAACCTGACTTGGCGATTTGTCAATTCCATGCCACAAGGCTCCTGTCAGCCTCATGTCAGTGGACCGCGCAACCGGCGGTTTGCCGGCGCATTGAACCGGGCCGAAACAGGCCTTACCTTGGGCGCATGTCGATGACCCTGCCGCACCCCACCACCGACCAGATCAGCCTGCCGCTGGTGCTCTCCGTGCTCGGCGATCCGACCAGGCTCGCCATCGTCGCCCACCTCGCCCGCCGCGAGGGCGTGCCGATGAACTGCAGCCGCTTCCTGGCGCTCGGCTCGAAGACCAATCTCAGCTACCACCTGGCCAAGCTGCGCGAAGCCGGCATCACCCGCACCGAAGTGGTCGGCACCAGCCGCCTCATCACGCTGCGCCGCGCCGATCTCGACAGCCGCTTCCCCGGCCTGCTCGACAGCATCATCGCCGGCGCCGGCCTGGAAGCCATCCCCCGCATCGAGGAAGCGTTCGAAGCGGGTTGAGGGGCGGCAGGGCAGACAGACGCCGCAATCGGGCGGCTGATAGCGCTACCCCGCGAAAGGTCAGGAACTCGGTTCGGGATCGCAGATAATGCGATAGCAATCCGCATATTCGAAATAGTCGACAGTACCCCGCTCGGGCGGCTGTCCCTCATTGGCGTATCTTTGAAGGATACGAGAGCATTGCGCTTCCCTGGGAGACGCAACGCTACCACCCGTGTACAGGCTGTACCCGGCCAGGATCAGGCATCCCAGACTGGCAGCAAAGAACAAGGGCCAAAATTTCTTCATCGGGAAGCAGTATTCCGTCTTCCGTTGCTCGGCAATCGAAACGATGCGAAATTATTAATAGTTGTCGTCGCCCTCAAGATCGCGGGCGGCGGTGGTGGGTTGGGCGTGGCGCGGAGACTTTGCGAGATCGTGGCTAACGCCTGCGCTCCTGTCCGCCCGCATATCTCGGCAGGTCCGCAATCGCCGTCTCGAAAGCTTCCCGTATATCTGTTTGGCTGAACCGCTGATCCCACAATTCGGTCATCAGGTGATTGATGGCCAAAGGCAGGAAGGGTTGGTCAGGCCAGGGGTTGCTGTCGTGCAGCTCACGCAATGCGACACCGAAACTCTGCGTAACGCTCGTAGCCCGCAACTGCCATGCGTCTTCCGGGTTGCCCAGATCCATTGGTTTGGTCATGCCCATTCTCCTCAATGCCCGTCATGAAAGCTTTGCCCAGGTGCTGGCAAAGGGCAAGACGGCAACCTTTTCGGGGAAATCGTCACTTAGCCCATATTTATTGCGTTAAATAAAACTAGTTTTTTGCCGAGAGCCCCGCAGCGGAAAACTTTGACAGCTATTCACCTATGCGGGAACGTAAGTTCCGGAGATAATTTTGGGGGACTAATGAAATTTGGGCTCGCTGTCGCTGCATTCTGTGCAGGAATTTGCTTCGCTGCGTCGTCTGCTTCAGCCGGACAAGGGGAGCGAAACAACATCAATTTCTTGGCTGGGAAGAGTGACGCCTATTTGAGCAAGGCTGCGACAATGGCCGGCGATATGGTCGCCGTGACGCAGAGATGCCGGTTTGAGCCGACTGAAGGTGGTAGAGCCATGCTTGCTCTCCCCGTCATTTTGTACGACGGGATGGATAAGCATCTGACGCCAGATCGGTCTAAGTTCCAGAAAGCCATCCACGTCTACGAGAGGGCTTTTGCGATCGCCGTCCAGCGAGCGGGGGATTGCAGAACTGAAAAGGCCAGAGATCCAACGCTGTATCGATAGATTCGGCCTTCGGATCGCAACTAAACCCTTACGCGGCGTTAGATCGAAAGCAGATTGAAGCGCCAGAAGCAGGCGGCTTAGAGCTAGCAGGGTAAGCTGCTGCGCCTCGACACTTGGAGATCATGGCTTCGGGCCATGGCCAGCAGCCAGTCGGGAGGGTAGCCCGGCGCGAGATTTTAGGAGCCATCTGATATCTTGGCCAAAGCCGTGGCATCCGCCCTGGCTGGATTCTCAGAGAGGCGTTGCGGATGGGGGCCATTTGCCAGGATTGCGGGCTAGATACGACGCCGCGCCCGGTAACCAAGGGAACTTGGGAGTGGTACATGGTGCTACCTGAGATATGGGCCCAAGCGGGCATGCCGCCTATGGTTCCCAACGAGCACGGCCTGACCGACGAAGAGTTCCTTTGCATAGGCTGCATAGAGGCGCGTCTTGGGCGGCTTTTGAACGCATCGGATTTCACTTCGCAGCGTGTTAACGAACCTTCGGAGTTTGACACGCCGCGACTAGTCTCCCGCAAAGGCACATAGTCCTCTACGCGCGCTGGTAGGCAACGGCCGCCGAAGATTGCCGTCTCGGTTAAGTGTGCGCAAAGGCCTCGTGAGAGACTGGTCGCTGAAAGATGACAGGCTAAGCTCGGCGCCAGAAGCACGCGGCTTGGTATCTCTCATTTTCCTGGTCTGCTGTGCCAGATCGCGCAGACCGAGGGTAGGTTGGTTCGCTCATCGATCGTACGAGATTTGGACGCTATTCTAAGGCCGTTAGCGGCGGCGGCGGCATTTGCGTTCGCAAAATCACGATCATTGCCCACAGCCCACGTCCACCGGATGGCCTTGTCGGTCGAAGACCATTTGACTTTGACAGCGCGAACAGGATCGGAAGATGTTCCACCGACGACCCTGCACTGGATGGAAACTGGCAACTTGTTGCGGGCGCGCATTTTGTCGGCCTGACGCATGGCGGCGTCATATTGGAGCCAACCGCCCGCGCTTTTCGCGGGTCCATGAGAAACCTCACTAGATGACTGACACCCGGCAATTGCTAGAGCCGAGAGTAACGCCAGTATCGACAGGTTGAGCGAAAACGTTTTCCCCATGCTTTTTCCCCCGATTCTTTGGGAGAGCAAATCACGCGGTCCTATTGCTGTCGAGCACTACAAACTATCACGCAAAGACTTCGGAGGATTCAGACATGAAAGAGCGGCACTTGGGGTGCCTAGAGACAGCTTACCTGCCCGGCAGCAGCAGTCGCAGCCAGCCCGCAAACAACTATTCCGAGGACTGCAATTATGCCGTGTCCGGCGATTTGGAAGTAGCTGGTCTGCCGCAGCGTGGGGATTGCCGCCGACAACAGAAGTGTCCCGGCACAATAAGCGGCGAACGCAAAATACATCCAGACGAGTGGTCGTATGTATATCGGGATTACCACCCAGCAGCTCGCGAACGAATACGGCCCAGCAGTGTAAAACGCCGCAACCGACAGCGCCGCCCACAGCAAACTATGCACGAGTAGCGAAACATCCCGGGCATTTCTGCCATGCTCACGTTGAAGGCCCGCCACGTCCACTCCCCCAATGCCTCTTGTGAAATCTTTGTCCAAGCGCCGGCAAAGGGCAAGACGGCGGGTGAGCCGAGCGGGCCGCAGGCGGTGTTCTCCTGGGCGAAGAAGCGAAAAACGAACTCCGCCGCCGGCGCGAAGGCGGGCGGCGGATGAAAATGCAAACAGCCCAGGCAGAATCTACTTCAACTTGTCCTTGACCTTGTCCAAGGCAGCCACGGCGCATTCTTCATCCAGGTTCCCGCCAGGGGCGCCGCCGATGCCAATCGCACCGATGGTTTCATCGCCGATCTTGATGGGAACGCCACCGGCGAGGACCAGATATCCGGGAATGTCGGCCACGCCGGCGGCCCCGGGATTTTCCTGCACCGTTTTTGCTATCGCGCTCGTCGGCGAACGAGAAGAAGCCGAGGTGAACGCCTTTGCCTGCGCGGCACCGACGGTGTGAGGACCAGCGGCATCGGCCCGCAAAAGCGCCCGGAGCAAGCCGGCGCGGTCGACCACCGCGACCGAGACATTGTAGCCCTTGGCACTGCACGCCGCGACGCCTTCTTGAGCCAGTTCGGTTGCCGTTGCCAAAGAGATATTTCTTTCGTGCAACTCTTCGGCAGATGCCGCCGATCCGATCGCAAACAGAGCAAAAGACGCGCAAACAAGTTTCTTCATCTTAGCCTCCCAAACGTTTGTCGAGCTCCTGGCATGAACATGCCGGGATGATTGAAAGTTGTCGGAATCGATCGAGATATTTGACGGAATAGCGCCCTCCTCTTGTTCCATTCCAGCGGAGGCCCCACGCCCGGGAAACTTGTCAAATTCAAGAAACCACATGCGATCCGGGCCGACAAGCAAAAGCTCGCCAAAGTGGCAACGCCGGCGAGGCGCCCGAACTTCCCATGCCTCTGCGAGGCAGGCCGAGGTATCCGGGCCGCCGAAGGCAACGCGTCGAAGCGGCGGCGGAAGGCCTGGTTGAACGACGAGATGTCGGAGAAGCCGGCTTCGTAGGCGATGTCTATGATGGCGCTTGCGACCCGCGCGGGTTCAAATCAAGACGGCCGATGAAATCATGCACGAAAGCCAGCCGTTCGCCGCGCGGTATGTCCTCGGTCGTCAGCGGCTGCATGTGCGATTGAACAGCGCTCACCAGCCCCCTCGCTCAGCGCATTATTCGTCCCCACGATACACGATTAGCTTCACGTCCCGCCCTCCCCCGCTCTTCGAAGCCCTCTCCGAATGCGGACAGAAGACACGCGACAGCCATCCCCACGGGCTAGAACTGGGCGATGTTCTTGATCATCGGCACCAGGAATATCGCCACCGCCACCAGCCCGAATGCCCACAGCGCGATGGGGCCGAAAAAGGCCACCGGCAGCAGGATGGCCCAGGGCGCGTGGCGCACGATCTTCTTGCGCAGGGCATAGGCGGCCAGCACCAGGCTGTAGGCACCGCCGATCGTGGTTGTCAGCGCGACGAAAGAAACCACCACCGCCAGCCCCTTGGCAAGGAGACCGTACTCCATCAGCGCCGGGCTCCAGGCGAAGACGGTCACCGCCGTGCACAGCGCCGTCCAGGTGAAGACCGTCAGCGCTGTCCTGAGGAAGTCCACATAATCCCTGGCAACCTCGTGCCTGGCCATTTTCGGCTGGATGCTTTCGGACATTTCCGCCCTCCCCGGCTGCGCCTGATGCGGCAATCGCTCTTATTGCCTGCCATGGAACCGCATGGCCCGGAAGGCCGCCAAAGGCAATCGGATGCCGGCGACAATCGTGATCGGGATGGGTTTGGAGCAGTCGGCCGCCTGCGTCCCCTAATTGGCTTTGACCAGCACCACGCGCCGGTTCTTGGCGCGGCCGTCATCGGTGTCGTTTGAAGCAACGGGCGCCATCATGCCGGCCCCGGCCGCGGTCAGCCTGTTGGTGTCGATGCCATATTGGGTTGCCAGCGCGGACTTGACCGCATTCGCCCGGCGCGACGACAGATCGACATTGTGATCGAAGCTGCCCTGGTTGTCGGTATGGCCAACCACCAGAACCGCCATCTTCGGCTCGTTCGAGAGCAGCGTCGCGATCTCCTTGAGCGTCGGATCGGACTGCGGTTTGATGTCGGCCTTGTCGGTATCGAAATAGATGCCATAGAGCGAGATCGAGCCGTTGGCGGTCAGGCTCTCCTGCATTTTCGCGGCCTCGACGACAACCATCTTCTTGTCGCGCGCCTTGGGTTCCAGCACATGGACGATGGCAATGGTTCGACCGTTGAGTTCCTTGCAATAGAGCGTGTCCATCAGCGTGTAGGTCTGGACGGCCACATAGGCGTCACCGCCGTCCTGGGGCATCCTGGCTGTGAAATAGCGCTGGTCGGCAATCGAGGACGCCAACGCGCATTTGCCGTTGCTAAAATCGGCGTCCTTAAGGTCCGATGCCGAAAAGGAATACATGGTCAGGCTCATATCGCCACCGCCGCCATCGGACGAGCGATCCGAGGCGCCGCCGCATTCCTCCTTCTTGCATTGGAACAGCACTTCGCCGCCGCCTTGCGCGATCACGTCCTCATAGTTGCGAAGCACCTCCAGCGGCGAACGCTGGGCCGGCAGCACATAGGCGATGCGGGTAAGGGCGCCTTCCGCGTCGATCTTCTTGTCGGGAGCAAAAACGCGGTTGTTGTTCTTGTCGCGCGCGTCGGGATCCTGGCTCACCTTGAGCGGCGACAGCGGCAGGCTGAAGTCGGTATAGGCCAGCTTCTCATACGAGACGATGAAGGACCCTTCATAGCGCTTGACGAGGGCATTGTCGGAAGCGCCGTCAATGTCTGCCGTCGGGACGGTTGCGTCGGCGAAACTGAAATTGGTGGCGCCGACAAGCAATGAAAACGTTGCGGCCAGCAGTTTCGCGGCCAAAGCGAAGAAGCGCGTTCTCATGGTTCCCCCTCCCAGATGAGACGAGGCCAAGAAAATCACACATGGCGCTGACCGACAAGCAACAGCGCTTCGGGGCCTGCATCACAGCCCCAGCGCCTGAGAGAATGGACAGTTAACGTTCCCGCTATACTCTGGAATGGGAAAGTACGGAGGGGGTAATCATGGTTTTGGTGAATACGGTTTCCACCACGGCCACTGCGGCGCTAAAGCTGATGAGTGTCACGACGGCAGGCAGCCCAGCCCCTGTTGGGCGGATTGCTTCTGGTCTCAACCCGGTTTCCACGCGCTCGCTGTCTCCCACTGTGTCCGACGCGTTGTTGAAAATTCAGCAGCTTGTTTCAGGCAGCGCGCAAGAGAGCGGCAATCTCGCCAAAGCGATCGTCTCGGCGGAAAAAGCGAAATGGCTGCAGTCGCTCGGGGCCGACAGCTGGGTCGTGAAGGACCAGCCTCAACTCGGCGATGCCGAATTGCGCGAGCAGGTTATGGCCAATGCCGCTCAAAACGGCACCGCCAGGCTGGCCGGTTTCTCCGAGGCGCTCGCCAATGGCACGCTGAAAATCCAGCGAGCTTCGGAAATCCCGGAACTGGGCTACCGTACCGTTCAGGTCGATCTCTACAGCGGCGGAAACAAGATCGGCGGCGCCGGTTATTCGGAATTCAACAAGGATTACTGGCTTGCCCAACGCCAGGCCGGGACGTTTCTTGGCCTCGGCTCCATCAATGGCACCGACTATGTGATGAGCTGGGCAATGCCGTGGGAAGCGGACAACGCCTCGCTCGGCACCGGCATCTATGCCAAGAGTTAGCTTCCGACGCAGGCGGCAGGCGGGATAAGCGCCAGTTCGAACAGGAAGGTAGCGAAACCATGCCCATCAAAGCCGTTCGCCGGACCGTATTCGCCATCAGCGCCGGCGTGGCTTTCGCCTTCGCGCTTCTACCATCGACGACCCCCGCCAGCGCCGCCGACGGCACCGAGACCATCGTGCTGATCCGCCACGGCGAAAAACCGCCGCAGGGGTTGGGACAGCTCAATTGCCAGGGCCTGAACCGGTCGCTGCGCCTGCCGGCGGTCGTCAAGGCGCGGTTCGGGGTGCCGGCCGCCATCTTCGCGCCAAATCCGGCCGATCAGAAGACCGACCAGGGCGAGGCCTATGACTATGTCAGGCCGCTTGCCACCGTCGAACCGACGGCGATCGCCTTCGGCCTGCCGGTCAATGCCGGCATCGGCGTCGAGGACATTTCGAAGCTGCAGGCGAGGCTCGAGGACAAGGCCTACGCCAATGCGCTTGTTCTCGTCGCCTGGGAGCACAAGCAGCTCGTCAAGCTGGCGCGCAAATTGATGAAGGATCACGACGGCGATCCCGACAGCGTGCCCAAATGGCAGGGCGACGATTTCGACGGCATCTATGTGGTCAAGCTCAGCCGCAAGGGCGGCGACACCGCCGCCACCTTCGCCAGGCAAGCGCAAGGCCTCAACGGCCAGCCCGCCACCTGCCCCAACTAGCCCGAAGAAGCCCCGCGCGAGGTTTGCACCCACGTGGCAGGCAAACCCGCCAGCCGGCCGCCGCGCAGCGCCGCCGGGGGATCAAAATTGTTCGCCTTGGCCCATTCGAGACGGGCTGGCGGCGCGCGCGGCGCCTGCCTATAACAACAATGGCTCAATTTCGGGCTGGGGAATACTTGAAATGAAGAACTGGACAATCGCCGCCTCAGCGGCGGCGCTGACGCTTGCCGTCATGGGATCGGCTAAGGCCGACGATCTGGTGTTTACACTGAAGAACGGCACCAACTCCGTCCTCAATGCCTTCTACACCTCGCCGGTCGGCGAGGATAACTGGGAGGAGGACGTGTTCGGGCAAAACGCGCTGGCGCCCGGCGGCAGCGTCACCATCACCATCAAGGACGGTCGCCGCGCCTGCAAATACGATATGCGCTTCGAGTTCCAGGGCGATGATCTCGACGATCTCGAGGACACCCAGGATCTTTGCCAGATGAGCGACTACACCATCACCGAATAACGAAGGACAGCCCGGTCACCACGCGGTGACCGGGCGCCGTCGCAGCGCAGCACTCAGGCCGGGGTCGTTGGCTGCAGCCAGCGGCCGGTCGCATACCAGATCGCCGAAACGATCAGGATCGACGCATAGCCGTCCAGCGAATAATGCCAGCCGGTATAGACGGATCCAAACATGATCACCGCGGCAAACAGCCAGCCGGCGAGCCCCGCCCATCTGTTGATGGAGGCAAGCAGGCAGGCGTTCAGGCAGGCGACGGCGACATGCATGCTGGGCATGGCCGAAATGCCGCTGCCGAGATCGGCGTGGCCGGACAGATAGAGGCTGTAGAGATAGTCCGAGAACGAGGCCGCGCCGCCGATATTCGCCAGGCCGATCAGCTTGGCGTCGAGTTCGGCGAAACGCGTCGAGCCCAGGATGCGATCGTAGAAGATCGGCCCGCCGGACGAGAAAATCGCCGCGACGATCAGGCCGCCGATCACGAAGGTCAGCGCCAGCGCCCAGTAATAACGAAGCTGGGTCCGGACGCTGGCGCAGAAGGCGAGCGCGATCGGCACGCAGAGCCACTCCAGCGTCCACAGATATTCATAGGCGTTAAACAGCCATCCCGCCCAGAACCGGCCTACCGCGGCATGGGCAAAGCGCCATGGCGAGTGCCCGTAGAGCGACTTGTCGGCGTTCGCCAGCCACTTGTCGGCCCAGAACGGCACCACCTCGGGGAACGTCGTCTTCAGCGTCGAAAACGCCGCCAGGCACAACGCGAAACCGACGGCCACGAAAAGCGCGTTCGCCCAGCGAGAGTTCACCTTGTCGTGGACATAACGAACCGGGCTGTCCCAACCGGCAATGAGGGACGGTACCCCAAGGGCGATGACCACGATGACCGGCGACGCCAGCGTCATCATCGCCAGGTGCCAGGCGGTCAGGTCGAGATAGGCCCTCGGCGATACGGTAAAGCTGACCAGGCACCAAACCGCGACGAACAGGACGAGCTGATGAACAGCCGTAACGCCCGTGAGCCGTCCTCGCTCAACCGTCTCGATCGTCATGCGGCTGCCCCAGTACACGCCTGGAGAAGAGACTATGCGGCCGTTCTTACTGAGACGTTACCAATCAAGCGATCGAACAGGAACACCAATGGCTTAGCCGTCGCGACCAACGGCCTGCCTTGCGCCTGAAACCCTACCCGCCTCACCTGCGCTCATAGGGTTTCAGCGTCATCGCGAAGATGCGGGTCAGCGCCCTCACCGCCTCCTCGCGCGAAACGCGGCCGGCAACGGCATCCTGCGCCAGCGCCTCGGCGGCGCCCAGCAGCCCCTTGTAAAGGACGTCGGCATCGGCCGGCGCCATGTCGATCAGCCCGACAAAGGCCTTGCGGTAGCGCTCGACATAGCCGTCGCGCAGCACCTGGCGGAATGCCGCCGTCTCCTCCGTCGCGGCAAGGGCGGCAAATGTGGCGCCCATTTCGGGGCCCATGTCCAGCACGCACCCGACATAGGACGAGGCAAAGATCTGCGAAACAGCTTCCACCGTGTCGCCGCCGGCTTCCAGAACCCTCGCCTGCGCCGCCAGCTGGCGGTCGTTGTATTGGTCGCACAATGCAACCAAAAGGCCGGCGCGCGTGCCGAAATGTTCGTAGGCGATCGGCTTGGACACGCCGGCGCGTTCGGCCACATGGCCGAGCGTCAGCCCGTCGGTGCCCTCGTCGGCGATGATGGCGCGCGCCGTCTCCAGCAATTGCAGGCGACGGTCCGCTTTCGCCAGTCTTTTCGTCACGCCTTCGTTCATGCCCGTCACCGTCGCGAATTATTTTGGCCAGCCGCTTGATCGGCGTTGGTGGCCACTTATGTTACCATCAGTAACTTACCAAGGGTAATTTACGATCAGTAATATAGGAGAGAACCCATGTCTGTTGTAGCCCGTGAAATCCTCTTGAACAGCCGCCCCGCCGGCACCCCCACTCTCGACACATTCCGCAAGGCCGAACGCAGGCTGCCGGCGCCCGGTGAAGGGCAGCTTCTGGTCAGGACGCTGTGGATGTCGGTCGATCCTTATATGCGTGGCCGCATGCGCGACCAGCCGAGCTATATCGCCCCCTTCCAGGTCGGCGAGCCGCTTGAAGGTTCGGCCGTCGGCGTCGTCGAGGAGAGCCGCGCCGAAGGCTTCGCCAAGGGCGATGTCGTCAGCCACTTCGCCGGCTGGCGCGACCATGCCGTGATCGACGCCGCCGGCGTCACCAAGGTCGATCTTGACGCCGCGCCGGCCGAAGCCTGGCTCGGGCCGCTCGGCGTGCCGGGCTTCACCGCCTATATCGGCCTCGAACGCATCGGCGGCCTCAAGGCAGGCGAGACCGTCTTCGTCTCGGCGGCGGCCGGCGCGGTCGGCTCGATGGCCGTGCAGATCGCCAAGGCCAAGGGCGCGCGCGTCATCGCCTCGGTCGGCAGCGCGGAAAAGGCCGCCTGGCTGCGTGAACTCGGCGCCGACGCCGTCGTCAACTACAAGACCGCCACCGACCTGACGGCGGCACTGCGCGAGGCAGCCCCCGAAGGCATCGACGTCTATTTCGACAATGTCGGCGGCAATCATCTCGATGCGGCGCTGGCCGTCGCCAAGAATTCGGCGCGCGTCGTCATCAGCGGCATGATCGCCGGCTACAATGAAGAGCAGCCGGCGGAAGTCATGCACAACCTCGCCTCGATCATCGTCAAGCGGCTGTCGCTGCGCGGCTTCATCGTGCTCGACCACTACGACCTCTACCCGCAGTTCTCGGCCGCCATGATCGGCTGGCTGAAGGACGGCAAGGTGACGTCGCGCGACACCGTCCATGAAGGCCTCGACAACGCGCCGAAAGCCTTCCTCGGCCTGTTCTCCGGCGACAACACCGGCAAGATGCTGGTCAGGCTGGCCGACCGCTGACGCCATCGCAGCCGGCCAGTCAGCCTCCCCTCCTTTTGACTGGCCGGCCGCGACAGCGCCTGATATCCCTTGCCGCATGGCCGACACCACGCCGAAGCAACCCGCTTGCATCGTGCATCGCCACGATCAAGCCGGGCCCGCCGGCTGACCATGGCGGCCGCCAAGCACCCATCGAGGACCGCCGTCGACGGCACCGCCGCGCCGTCTTCCGACGACGAGCTGCTGGCCTTCTTCCAGCGTGCCGCCTTCGATTATTTCCTGATCGAGGCCAATCCCGAAAACGGCCTGGTCGCCGACCGCACGAGGCAAGGTTCGCCCGCCTCGATCGCAGCCGTCGGCATGGCGCTCACCGCCTATCCCGTCGGTGTCGAGCGCGGTTTCATGACCAGGCAGGAGGCGCGCGAGCGCACGCTGGCGACGCTGCGCTTCTTCTGGAACAGCCGGCAAGGGCCCGAGCCCGACGCCACCGGCTACAAGGGGTTCTACTACCACTTCCTCGACATGAAGACCGGCCGCAGGGTCTGGAACTGCGAACTCTCCACCATCGACACCGCCTTGCTGTTCGGCGGCGTCATCGCCGCCGGCGCCTATTTCCGGGAAGATGAGCCACAGGAAGCCGAGATCCGCACTTTGGCCGAAGCCCTCTACCGGCGCGTCGACTGGGCGTGGGCGCTGAATGGCGGCGCCGCCGTCTCGCTCGGCTGGAAGCCGGAAACCGGCTTCATCTCCTATCGCTGGCTGGGCTACAGCGAGGCCCTGCTGCTTTACATCCTCGGCCTCGGTTCGCCCACCTTCCCGCTGCCGGCCGAAAGCTACGCGGCCTGGCTGGCCACCTATCGCTGGAAGACGATCTACGGCCAGCACTTCGTCTATGCCGGCCCGCTCTTCATCCATCAGATGTCGCATGTCTGGATCGACTTCCGCGATCTGCGCGACGCTTTCATGCGCGAAAAGGGCCTCGATTATTTCGAGAACAGCCGCCGCGCCACCTATGTCCAGCGCGAATACGCCATCCGCAACCCGCACGGCTTCGCCGGCTACAAGGCCCATTGCTGGGGCATCACCGCGTCCGACGGTCCCGGCTACAGCAAACGCGTCATCAAGGGCGTCAAGCGGCGTTTCTATGACTACCGGGCGCGCGGCGCCCCCTATGGACCGGACGACGGCACCGTCTCGCCCTGGGCGGCGATCGCCTCGCTGCCCTTCGCGCCCGAAATCGTGCTGCCGGTGCTGCGCTATTATCACGAGATCGACCTGAAGGACGACAATCCTTACGGCTTCGTCGCCAGCTACAATCCGACGCTGACCGGGCGCCACCACACCGGCTGGGTTTCGCCCGACCATGTCGGCATCAACCAGGGCCCCATCCCCGTGATGATCGAAAACCACTGGACCGGCCTCATCTGGAACCTGATGCGCCAATCGCCCTATATCGTCACCGGCCTGCGCCGCGCCGGTTTCACCGGCGGCTGGCTGTAGGGGCGCAGGCGCACCGGTCAGGAGAACACCCAGGCGGCTCATCCAAACCGGCCCGAAAAATGGAATCCGGTTCCCGGAAACGTTTTGCTCAAACAGTAGATGGAACCCTGTTCCGGGCTTGCCGGGAAAGGGTACGCCCTATGCCCGCGAGGCTGTGTCGCGCACGTCGGACGGCGTGGTCCCGAAGCGCCGTCGGAACGCCCGGTTGAAATGGGACAGATCGTTGAAGCCGGCCTCGAAGGCGATGGCCGTGATGTTGCGGCCACAGCAGCGCGGATCGCAGAGCATGCGATGCGCGCGCAGCAGTCGCTGGCCAAGCATGAAATCCGACAGTGACATGCCATCGCTCTCGAACAATTTGCGTATGTAGCGTGCCGAAAGCCGGTGACGTTTGGCGACATCGTCGACCGACAGATCGCCGCCATGCGCGACAATGTCGGCCTTGATGGCGCGCAGCCGCGCCACGCGCACGCCACGGCCGCGCGCGATCTCCACCGCATCCCTGGTCCCGCCGATCGCAAGTGCGGCAAGATCGAAAATATGCGTCGTCGCCAGATGCGACGCTTCGCGCGTCAGCCCGTCGCCCGCATCCTGGACCGCCTGGACATAGTCGAGCAGAAGCCGCATCGCCCAGCCGCCGGTCGCCAGCGGCTGCATCAGCACCGCTGCGGGATCGCCGATCAACGGTGAAAGCTGCTTCAGCGAAAAGCTCATATTGACGAAGCGAAGACCGCCGGGCTGGATCACATTGAGGCCAACCTCGTCCCCACTCATCATCAGCGCCTGGCCGTTGCCGACCGGCTCCTCGCGGCCGCGATGCTTCATGACGCTCACCCCGTCGAGCGCCGCCAGCAGGACGAAGTCGTCATTGTCGATCAACGGCGTCGAACGATGCACCCTGAATTCCGAACAGCTGCCGGTGGCGATGCCGAGGCCTGGTAGAGCGCGCACCCGCATGTCGACCTGTGTCGGCGCAAGCGGATCGAGGTCAACTTTCAAGACCGTGCGGCCGTAGACCTCGCGCATGATCTCGACACGATCCCGCGCCGGAATTGCGTCCGTCACCAGCCGAAACGAGGCGGATGGGCCCACTGTCGCATCCCCTGCCAAGAAGCGCGCTGATATGCGCCCAGCCCCTCAAAACGTCAATACAGGGCCGTTCTGGCCGCTTTTAGGGCCGTTCCGTCCAAGCCGCCTCCTCCCACTCAACCTAGTTTGCGGCGCGTTTCCAAACCCGGAGCGCATTGGCAACGATCACAAGGGAGTCCGATGTTTTATCTGCAAATAGTCAAGACGCTGTCAGCCCTCGCCTCGGCGGGCTTCAATGCGCGTGTCTACCTGCTTCCCATCGCGTTGGGCAAAACCGTCGCCGACCATCGCGACCTCAAGCTGCCGCCGCGCGTCGGGGAGCGTCAGCCATGAGCCTGAGAGGTACAGTCCTGGCGGCTCCAATTGTCTGTTTCAGCCTTGCCGGTTGCGTCGGCGTCAATCCTGTCTCGGCCGTCGTCGGCATGGCCGGCATGGCCGCCGCCAACTCGATCGGCATGGCGCAGTCGGCCGTCATCAGCCCGCAGGAGCAGGCGAAATATGCCAACATGTCCTGTGCGGATTTGCGGCAACTGACGTCAAACTACGAGATGGCCCAAGGTGCTGGCCCGGCGCCGAAGAAATATGGCGGCATGGCGCCGGCCGGCAAGATGGCGATCGTCAATCAGGTCATCGGCACCCGGCTTGCCTATCTGAAACAGCTGATCGGGAGCAAGGGATGCTGAGGGGCCTGTCGCACCATGCATACGGCGCGGCGCTCATCGTCCTGGCCGGGTGGCTGACCTTCGGCGCGACCGAGGCCGCCGGCCTGGGCAAGGGACCGGCGATACGCGCCCGCCATGGGGCGGTGCCCGTGGCACTTGTCGGCAAATGGGGTTTTGCCGCCACCTCCGGCGAATATTGCGACCCTCTCGGCGCCTGCGCGCCCGGCAGCGGCGGCAGCATCTCCTTCACCTTCCGCCAGGACGGCCGCGCCGAATATTCGCTGTTTCAATCGTCGCTGATCGACGGTTGCGGCCAGGTCCAGACACTGACGCTGAAGACCGGCACGGTGACGGTGAACGGCTCGACCCTGCTCTTCATGCCCAAGGCGGGAAGCTACAAATCCGTCAATGGCTGCCGGCCGGACCTCACCGGCAGCTGGAAATTCGGCACCGGCGACCTGAAGCCTGTCTCGTTCGACTGGCAATTGGAAGACGGGCAATTGTCGCTGGTCGACCCCGGAGGCGAGGCCAGCGGCATCTACAGCCGAAGATGACTGCCGGCGCTCCTGGGTCGGAAGCACCAGAACGCAGGAGCGCCTGGTCGTTCAGCTTGTGTCGCAGGCAAGGCGTGGCTGACGGAAGAAGCGGAGATCCCGCCAAAGACGGCGGCGTGGATCGACACCGTGGCTCAATTCGTGGAAACCGCGGACGGCATGAAGCCCAGGGGGCTGAAAGGGAAGCGGTTTAAGGTGTAGCGCCAACGGCGCCACCAGAAAGCGGAGCGCTTTTACGATCCAACCGTGACGACGAAATGTTTCGTCACCGGCTCGACGATCTTCCATGTGCCTTTGAAATCCGCTTCCACGACAAAGGCGTCGCCGGGCCCGACCTCAACCGGTTCGCCGCCATCGGGAGTGATGACGATACGGCCGGCGATCATGTGGACGAATTCATAGTCCGTGTAGGTCGCGTGATAGGTCCCCGGGGTCGCCTGCCAGGTTCCCGACAGAACCTTGCCGTCCTTGGTGGTGTGCTGGACGGCGGTCTTCATCGTGGGCTTTCCCTCGACCACAACCCAGCCCGGCAGGTCGCTGGTATCGGCGTTTTCCACCTTGCCGAACTTGAGAACCGTCGTGCGTGTCATGGTGGGCCTCTCCCATTCCCGTTGGCGGGCCAGAGCGCCCGACATCCCGAATATCGGATGCGTCATGGACCGGCAACTTGGTTTCCCGCTGGCCCGCTATTCAGTCCTTCTTGGCTCCGTCCGGAATGCGCCCGTCACAGGTTCGTGTGCCCTATCGTCCCGATACGTTCAGGAACCATTCAGCAGGCCCCGGGTTGAGTGGTATGTTGGGGGTGCAGTTGACGGAGGAGAAAATGGATCGACGGCTATTTCTGACCGGAATACTCGGCCTTGCCGGCGCCGCTGCGGTTGCGGTGACACTTCGCCCAGGCGAGGCCCTTGCCGGCGTGCCTTCCGCTCGTGGCGGCATCCTGGATGAACTCGATAAAGCAGAACCCGCCGTATTCGATGGCGAAGACAGCGCCGAAGTCGAGTTGGTCGATCATGGCCGAGGCCACCGACGACACTGGGATCGCCGCCATTGGGGTCGACGGCACGGGCATCACCGGCCGAGGCGCCCAGGCTGGCGGCGTGTATGCCGCCGATACTGGCGCCACGGCCGAACGCACGTTCGGTGCTGGCGCGAACGGGGCTGGGGTCCACGCTGGTAGCCGCAAGCTTGGGAACCCCGGTCGAAAGGTCGGGGCTCCTCCTCCGCGATCAGGCGGCCATTCGAACGGCTCTCCAACCACTCTTCCCTGCCTTAGCTGCACAACGATTCATTTTTACACCGCCAGATTGCCGCGAAGTCGAGACGCAGATTGCAAGCGCCTAACCGTAGATTATTCTGGTTGCATTATGGGGCGTTAGTCGGGGTACTGAGGGGGGGGCTTTTTTGCATCGTTGGCTATTGTGGTCACTGCGGCATGTCTGGCTTCTGGCGCCGCTGGTAACGGGAAATGCTGCATCCGCGGAAGATTTGCCTGACTTTATAGGCTCAACAATGCAATTCGGCATTGTCCGGAGCAATGCGCCGGGTTGTGAGCCGACCTGTCCTGAATGGATATCGGCCGAAGGCGCAATTCAGGCAAGCACACCGGCTCTGTTCAAGCGCGTTCTCAAGATACTCGATGGAAGAAAGCTGCCGATCATCATCGATTCTCCCGGCGGCGATGTTAATGCCGCGATGGCGCTAGGCCGACTGATCCGCAAGAACAAGCTCGATATCGCCGTTGGCAAAACCCATTGCGACGGTAGCTCGTCCTACAGCTCAAGCTGCATCGCAACCGGCGAAGGTGTGATTACTCAGTATGTTGGCAACCTTTTTGACCACGGTGCCATATGCAATTCCGCCTGTCCGCTGATGTTTGCCGGCGGCAACAGGCGTCTGGTCGGCAACCAAGCCTTTCTCGGCGTCCACCAAGTTACGACGACCCACACCCGCATCATAAGACATTACCGAACCACCTATCGTACCGTGCGGGGCAAAAGGTACAAAATCACCACGGAAACGAGCACCCAAGACAATGCCGGCAGCTACAAAACCTACAAGATGAGCAAGTCGCTGGAGAAAAAGCTTGGTGCCTACCTAAAAGAGATGGGCGTCGAACAGGATGTGCTCGTTACGATGAAAAACACCCCGGCCAGCGCCATTCATCAGTTGGTGCCGCAGAACATGCTGAAGATGAAGCTGGTTACCAGTCTGGATTCACTTGATCTGCTGACCGGGAAGCAAGTCTGCAGCAACAATCCATTGCCGGCAAATTGCAGGACGATAATGCCTCCTGCGGACAAGCCCAAGCTATCGAATGACGCAACTGAAGCGGCGATCTTGCCAAGCGATGTCAAATCTCGATCGCTCCCCTGCGCGAACAAAAAAGACGGATCGCAACTAATTGGGCTCAGCCCCAATGTCGGAGAGGCTTGTCGTGAAAATCACGCAGCCGAACCATCAGATCAGCCGCTGCCGGGGTGGCCGGCTAAAGACTGGACCCAGCCGACCGGCCCGTACTCCAATCCATGACCGTCGTTGGCACACGTCGGACCAGAAACCCGATCCACAAACGAAAAACATCTATCCAGCCGAAGCTGAGCTGGTCCGCATAGATGACTGTGACCTGTCTACGAACAAGCGGCGACCATGGCGGCCATGGACGACAATCCCAGAGCAAACAATGTCAACGATGTACTTAGGGCAATTGGCCGCACGCGAGGGAGCGTCATGAACCACTCATACAATCTGGGAAACACAAACCTCCAGAACGAAGGATAGCTTCTGCCGCCCCGATAGACTGCAAACATTGCGACAGCCAAAAGCAGGAACAGAAAGGCGCGAGGTAGAGCTACCGCATCTGGGCTATTGTTAAACCGGGACCAAACGGGCTCAGGAGGCTGACAAAGACCGGGATGAAGCGCGGAAAAATACCTGATATCAAAATAGTAGAAATTACAGAGGGCCACGAAAGCTGCGGCAAGCAGCAGGGCCTTGCGTTCGTAGAGCCAAACTAACACTCCGCGAAAACTGTCACGGACACCGTTCGACAACATTGCCTCCCACTGCATTTATGGTGAAGTGTTAGCTGAGTGGTGCTGCTCCTTCAACGTTGCTAGATTGAGCGGGATCAACTCGCCGCTTCTGACCTCACTCACTTGGCAGTCGCCTCGAACAAGAGATCGCCGATCCACATCTCAACGATCCCGATCGGAAGCGCCATTGCACGGACGCCATCACGTCTGGCTCGATGACGACCGGCGGCCGGCCACCGCAGCGAACGATGTGAACTGCCCATGGCACAAGATACCCGGCAGCCAGCCTGCCGCGATGCCACCGTTGAAAGGCACCTGCCCGCCGCCGATGCGCCGCACGCCGGCATGCGTCAACAACACCATCGCGCCCTTGTCATTTTCGGGGTTACATCGGCCGAAACTCTCGCCTATAAGGCCCGCCTAGCCTGATACAAGAATCCTTTCCTGCGCAACCCGGCCGGGTCTCTGCGCGCGCCAGCGCGCGAAATGGAGAAGCCCCCGTCCCGGTTCTTGGCGCAGGCTGGAGCATGATCCCGAAAAGTTGCAGACTTTTCGGACAAGATCATGTGACAAAACAAAGAGTTAGAACGGACCGAGACAATGCCAAAACGCACCGACATCAAGTCCATCCTGATCATCGGCGCCGGTCCCATTGTCATCGGCCAGGCTTGCGAGTTCGACTACTCCGGCACCCAGGCCTGCAAGGCGCTGCGGCAGGAGGGTTACCGCGTCATCCTGGTCAACTCCAATCCGGCCACCATCATGACCGACCCGGAGCTGGCCGACGCCACCTATATCGAGCCGATCACGCCCGAGGTCGTCGCCAAGATCATCGCCAAGGAGCGCCCCGACGCGCTTCTGCCCACAATGGGCGGCCAGACCGCGCTCAACACGGCGCTGTCGCTGCGCCGCATGGGTGTGCTCGACCGCTACAATGTCGAGATGATCGGCGCCGATGCGCACGCCATCGACAAGGCCGAGGACCGCTCGCTGTTTCGCGAGGCGATGGCCAAGATCGGCCTGGAGACGCCGCGCTCGATGCTGGCCAATGCGTCCGCCGTCAAGGACGAGGACCGCAAGAAGCACGAGGCCGAGCGCGCCGCGCTGAAGGCTTCGGGCGCCGCCAATCTCGATGCGGCGCTCGATGCGCTGGAAACCCAGTGGAACCTCGGCGAAGGCGACCGCAAGCAGCGCTACATCAACCACGCCATGGCGATCGCCGCCCAGGCGCTCGACCATGTCGGCCTGCCGGCCATCATCCGCCCCTCCTTCACCATGGGCGGCACCGGCGGCGGCATCGCCTACAACCGCACCGAATTCTTCGAGATCGTCGGCTCCGGCCTCGACGCCTCGCCCACCACCGAAGTGCTGATCGAGGAATCGGTGCTCGGCTGGAAGGAATACGAGATGGAAGTCGTGCGCGACCGCGCCGACAACTGCATCATCGTCTGCTCGATCGAAAACATCGACCCGATGGGCGTGCACACGGGGGATTCCATCACGGTCGCGCCAGCGCTGACGCTGACGGATAAAGAATACCAGATCATGCGCAACGCCTCGATCGCGGTGCTGCGCGAGATCGGCGTCGAAACCGGCGGCTCCAACGTGCAGTTCGCCGTCAACCCGGCGGATGGCCGCCTTGTCGTCATTGAAATGAACCCGCGCGTGTCGCGCTCTTCGGCGCTGGCCTCCAAGGCGACCGGCTTCCCGATCGCCAAGATCGCCGCCAAGCTCGCGGTCGGCTACACGCTGGACGAGCTGGAGAACGACATCACCGGAGGTGCTACGCCCGCCTCGTTCGAGCCCTCCATCGACTACGTCGTCACGAAAATCCCGCGCTTTGCGTTTGAAAAATTCCCCGGCGCCTCGCCGGTGCTGACCACCGCCATGAAGTCGGTCGGCGAAGTGATGGCGATTGGCCGCACCTTCCAGGAATCGCTGCAGAAGGCCCTGCGCGGACTGGAAACCGGCCTCACCGGCCTCGACGAGATCGAGATCCCCGGCCTCGGCGGCAATGGCGGCGCCGACGACCGCAACGCTATTCGCGCAGCCCTCGGCACGCCGACGCCGGACCGGCTGCGCATGGTGGCGCAGGCGATCCGCATGGGCACCTCGCTGGAAGAGGTGCACGACATCTCGAAAATCGACCCGTGGTTCCTCGAGCAGATCGCCGGCATCATTGCCATGGAAGCGCGCATCCGCGAACACGGCCTGCCGGAAGACGCCGCCAATCTGCGCATGCTGAAGGCCATGGGTTTCGCCGACGCCCGCCTCGCCTCGCTGACCCGCACCGACGCCGACGCGGTCGCCAAGCGCCGTACCGCCTTAGGCGTGCACCCGGTCTATAAGCGCATCGACACCTGCGCGGCCGAATTCGCCTCGCCGACGGCTTACATGTATTCGACCTACGAGACGCCTTTCGCCGGCGCGCTGGCCGACGAGGCCAAGGTCTCGGACCGGAAAAAGGTCGTCATCCTCGGCGGCGGGCCGAACCGCATCGGCCAGGGCATCGAGTTCGACTATTGCTGCGTGCACGCCGCCTACGCGCTGCGCGAGGCGGGTTACGAATCGATCATGGTCAACTGCAACCCGGAGACCGTGTCGACCGACTACGACACCTCCGACCGCCTCTATTTCGAGCCGCTGACGGCGGAGGACGTGCTTGAAATCCTGCGCGCCGAAAAGGCCGCCGGCACGCTGCACGGCGTCATCGTGCAGTTCGGCGGCCAGACCCCGCTGAAACTGGCCGATGCGCTGGAAAAGGCCGGCATCCCGATCCTCGGCACCTCGCCCGACATGATCGATCTGGCCGAAGACCGCGACCGCTTCCAGAAGCTGCTGCACAAGCTCGACCTGAAGCAGCCGAAGAACGGCATCGCCTATTCGGTCGAACAGGCTCGCACCGTCGCCGGCGAGCTCGGCTTCCCGCTGGTCGTGCGCCCCTCCTATGTGCTCGGCGGCCGCGCCATGCAGATCATCCATGACGAGGGCATGCTGCAGACCTATCTGCTCGACACCGTGCCCGGCCTCGTGCCCGAGGACATCAAGCAGAAATACCCCAACGACAAGACCGGCCAGATCAACACGCTGCTGGGAAAAAACCCGCTTTTGTTCGACACCTATCTGTCGGGCGCCATCGAGGTCGACGTCGACTGCCTGTGCGACCGCAACGCCACCTTCGTCTCCGGCATCATGGAGCATATCGAGGAGGCCGGCATCCATTCGGGCGATAGCGCCTGCTCGCTGCCGGTCTATTCGCTGTCGACCGAACTGGTCGACGAACTGGAGCGGCAGACGTCGGCGCTCGCCCGCGCCCTCAATGTCGGCGGCCTGATGAACGTGCAATATGCCATCAAGGATGGCGTGATCTACGTGCTGGAGGTCAATCCCCGCGCCTCGCGCACCGTGCCGTTCGTGGCCAAAACCGTCGGCAAGCCGATCGCCAAGATCGCCGCGCGCATCATGTCGGGCGAGACCCTGGACGCCGCCTTCGCCCATTACGGCGAAAAGCCCGACCCCAGGCGGCCCGGCCATGTCGCGGTCAAGGAAGCCGTGTTCCCCTTCGCCCGCTTCCCCGGCGTCGACATCCTGCTCGGGCCGGAGATGAAGTCGACCGGCGAGGTGATGGGCCTCGACCGCGATTTCGCCATGGCCTTCGCCAAGAGCCAGCTCGGCGCCGGCGTCGACCTGCCGCGTTCGGGCACGCTGTTCGTGTCGGTGCGCGACGAGGACAAGGCAGGCATGCTGCCGGCGGTCAAGCGCCTGGCCGGCCAGGGGTTCCGGGTGCTCGCCACCTCGGGCACCGCGCGCTACCTGAAGGAAAACGGCGTCGAGGCCGAGAAGATCAACAAGGTGCTGGAAGGCCGCCCGCATATCGAGGACGCCATCCGCAACCGCCAGGTGCAGATCGTCTTCAACACCACCGACGGCCAGAAGGCGGTGTCGGACTCAAAATCGCTGCGCCGCGCCACGCTGATGCAGAAAGTGCCTTATTACACGACGCTCGCCGGCATGGGCGCCGTCGCCGAAGCCATCGCCGCGCTGCGCGCCGGCTCGCTGGAAGTGCGGCCGCTGCAGGAATATTTTTGAGCCCTTTCCCTTCTCCCCTTGCGGGAGAAGGTGACCGAGCCCGGCGGCAAAGCCGCCGCTGGCGAAGTCGGATGAGGGGTGCTGGAAGAAACGGGACGTTTCGCAACGGCACCTCACATCGCCTCGATCTTTCGAGCAAGCGCTCCGTCCAACACCCCTCATCCGTCTCGACGCTAACGCGTCGAGCCACCTTCTCCCACAAGGGGAGGAGGAAGAGCGCCGTGAGCGCCTCATTTCACGAGGTGAAGAGCGGTCTGCGCAGCGAACGAAAAGCCAGTTGCTTGGCTTTTCGAGCGATGAACGTCCCGAATCTACAAGGCTGGAAAGTAGCGTTCGTATAGAATGTACGTAGGGTGCTCATTCATCCAACGGATACTCGTGCCGCGAACGATCAAGCCCGTGACAGGTACCTGGAACGCAAAGAGGGGGGGGCACCCATCATCACCAAGTAAAACATCAGTATTTATAAAACTTGATAGGGAAAAATAGGTCGGATACATTGGGATTAATGTTCGTGGAGTTCCGTATGATTGCCAAGTCAAATACAGCAGCAAAATCGAAACCCGCTAAACCAGCGAAAACCCTCTCGTCGAAATCGCCTACTATACCGATGGGAAGCACGCTGGAGTTCTACAACGAAGATTTCGGCAGAACACTGTTTCCATTGAACACGAACAAGTTTCTTATCAACAATGGAGAGAGCTTAGTTAAAGATTATATCAACAAATGCCTAGATAAGGACAATAATCATTACTCTTTTATATCACAAATAAGAGTTTACGGTGCGAAACCGGAAAATCACCTGAGAAGAACTGTAAAATTGGATGCTATATCTGAATATTATATATATGACATAATATTTCGGAATAAGAATTTATTTCGCAAACCTCACATAATAAGCAGGTCTCACTACGGATACCGTTTTCAGGAAGGGGCGCCGATATCGCCGACGTCCGCTTACAAAGCCTTCAAGGGCGCTATATCTGAGTATACGAGTGAATACGAATACTCTATGAGCTTCGATGTTGCGTCATATTTTAACAACATCTACCATCACGACCTCGTAAGTTGGTTTTCCGAACTTGGCGCATCCGATGCGGACGCCGAAGGCCTAGGCCAGATGCTCAGACAGATAAAATCTGGGATATCTGTCGACTGCCTCCCGCAGGGCTTATACCCAACCAAAATGATTGGAAACGACTTCATTCGATTTGTTGATAATTATCACGGGCTTAGATCCAAGAAAATTGTTCGCTTTATGGATGACTTCTATCTGTTTTCCGATAGAGCTGAAGACCTTGACGACGATTTCCAAGCCATTCAACGCCTCCTCGGCGATAAGAACTTATCAGTAAACCCGCTTAAGACCCACAAGGGCAACGCCACTCTCCTAAAAATGGAGAACGAAATCGATGAGGTAAAACAGAAACTCCTAGAGAGACGAAGGATACTTATAACGCAAGGATACGACGAGTCCGGCAACGAGATACTGAAGGAACATCTTTTCAAATCCCCCTTAAGCGAAAAGGAAATGGACTACATAAATACAATACTCGAAAATCAAACCATAGAAGAAGAAGATGCAGAATTAATACTAACAATTATGAGAGAAAATTCCGGTAAAGTCGAGAAAAGACTTCCGTATATATTGGAAAGATTTCCACACCTCACAAAGAGCGTTTATAATTTTTGCGCATCGGTCAAAGATAAAGAGCTTCTTTCTGAAACAATACTTTCCGTATTAAAGCCAAAAAGGAGACTAATGGAATTTCAACTATTTTGGATATCTTCAATACTTGAAGATTTCTTAATGCAAACGAAAAACACGGCAGAATTAATAGACAAATTGTTCAATCACACCTCCGCAACTTCTATATCCAAGGCAAAGATTCTAGAGATACCGGATACACGATTTGGATTGCCGGAGTTACGAAATGATTATCTCGTCAGCGGGCAATCTGATTGGTTGGCATGGTCATCTGCAGTGGGATCGAGAGGGCTGAAGAAAATCTCTCGAAATCATAGACTTAAGTATTTTGGCAATTCATCCAGCATGAATCATTTAGTAGCCGAAATAGTTCTCAATGCATGAGCTTTTTTTGTAGGTACTTGAAAATTAATACAGCTATCTCGTCGGTTAATTTTCACCAATAATACTATATAAGCTACAATCAATTGGGTGCGCAGAGATGTAGTATAGTTTATTTACCTGGATTATACCGAGATTGATTGATTTCTATGTAGGGATTTAGTACGCTTTCTATCTACTCACCCCCACTCCCTAAACTCCTTCATCAACCCCTCATAATCCTCCATCGGCGGTAGCGCCTCGTAGCTTTTCACCGCGCCCGTCTCGGCGAAGGGCAGTTTTTCACCCACCCAGGTCTCGATATAGGGCGCGAAGTCGCCCGCGCCTTCGAGCAGCGTCGGGCGCACATTGACGAACCAGTCCATGCCCTCGGCTTTCGTGAACATCCAGCTCATGCAGTGGCTGCAGAAATAATGGTGCGCGTCGGCGCCGTGCAGGCCGCCGATCACCGGCTCGCCCTCGGTGACGGCAAAACCCTCGGCCGGAATGGCGGCCGACAGCGAATAGGCCGAAGAGCTCATCTTCTGGCAGCCGGTGCAGTGGCAGGCCATGGTCACCAAGGGTGCCGCACTCACCGTAATCTTGACGCGCCCGCAGCGGCAGGCGCCTTGTCTCGGCAGTTTCCAGTCCATCATCGTCTCCCCTGTTTCGCGGCAGGATAGACGGGCGGCAGCGGCAGACAAGCGCGGCGGCGCGTCGCGGGCTTTGCCGACGTGGGCGACGGCCCGCGCAGGCAGTCGCCGCGGACCGACGCGGCGGACGCGACTCCCCCCCGCACAAGCGTGGCGCCACGTGGCGCACCCCGCAAAACTCCGTCATTCCCGACCGCGTGAGCGAGGAACGAGCGGAGCGTGTCGGGAATCCATGCCGGAGCGCTGATGCGTCGGCGCGGTGCAGGATGTGGATTGGATGCGTGGAGGAAGACGCAAGCTCAAAGAAAGAACGTTGTCCGTTCAGTCCCTTGCCGAAAACCGCACGAAAACCACGCCCGGATTTGTCCACACGTTCGGGGCACACGCCACAATCGGCCCATCGCCCTCACGGGAACCTGGTGCGCACCGGGTATCAGGGAGGGCGCCGGTGCCRGACTGGCAGCGCTAACGGTGGCGCTGTCTGGTGACGAGCCCTAAGTCCGGGCCCTGGAAAAACCCGGCTGCCGCGAATGGCGG